>NZ_DHXT01000163.1:3748-19128 GCF_002413825.1 Rhodoferax sp. UBA5149 | reverse complement strand
GCGCTGACCGGCGACGTCACCGGCGCTCTCATCATCGGCATGATCGTGGTGATGAGCGTGACGCTGGACTTTGTCCAGGCCTACCGGGCCGGCCGCGCGGCCGAACGGCTGGCCTTGCAGGTGGCGGTGACGGCCACGGTTCTGCGGGACGGCAAAGCTGGCGAACTGCCGGTGATGGCGCTGGTGCCCGATGATGTCGTGCTGCTGTCGGCCGGCAGTCTCGTGCCGGCTGATGCGCGTCTGCTGGAGGCCAATGATTTCTTCGTCAACCAGGCGCAGCTGACGGGTGAGCCTTACCCGGTGGAAAAGAAGGCGCCGCCGCAAGACGCCGCCGCGCTGGCCAACCCCACGCCAACCGCCGCGCCTGAGACTTGGGAGCTGGAGGCGGTTGACACGGTTTTCATGGGTAGCTCGGTGGTCAGCGGCTCGGCCCGCGTGCGGCTGGGGCGCACCGGCAGCGCCACCGCCCTGGGGCAAATAGCGGTCAGCCTGGCCGACAAAGCGCCGCCCACCGCCTTCGAGATCGGCACTCGGCACTTCGGCATGCTCATCATGCGCCTGACCCTGATGCTGGTGCTGTTCACCTTGCTGGTCAACGTGGCCTTGCACCGCTCTTTGCTGGAGTCCTTCCTGTTTGCCGTGGCCTTGGCGGTCGGGCTGACCCCCGAGTTGTTGCCGATGGTGGTGTCGGTGACGCTGACCCGCGGGGCGCTGCGCATGGCGGTCTTGAAAGTGATTGTCAAGCGTCCCTCGGCGATTCAGGACATGGGCGCGATGGACGTGTTGTGCACCGACAAGACCGGCACCCTGACCGAGGCCCGTATCCGTCTGGAGCGCCATGTCGATGCCGGTGGCCAGGACGACCCGCACGTGCTGGAGTTGGCCTACCTCAACAGCTATTTCGAGAGTGGCCTGAAAAGCCCGCTCGACGATGCCATCCTGCAACACGCCGAAATCGATGTCACGGGCTGGACCAAGATTGACGAGGTGCCGTTTGATTTCGAGCGGCGTCGCGTCTCGGTGCTGGTGGAGCGGGCCGCTGCGCGCCGATTGGTGGTCAAGGGCGCGCCCGAGGACATCACGCGTTTGTGCACGCACTACCAGGACAGTGCGGACGCCACGGTGGTCCTGGATGACGCGGCGCGCAAGCGCATCGACGCGTTGTTTGACAGTCTGGGACAAGAAGGTTTTCGGGTGTTGGGCATCGCCTGGCGCGACGTCGCCGCTGATCACCCGCACGCCGTGGTGTCAGACGAGAGTGAGCTGGTGTTCGCGGGTTTTGCCGCCTTTCTGGACCCGCCCAAAGCCAGCGCCGGGGAGGCCCTCAAAGCCATGGCCGCCAGCGGCGTCGCCGTCAAGATTGTCACCGGCGACAACGAACTGGTGACGCGCCATGTCTGTACCCAGCTGGGCGTGGTCATCGAGGGGGTGTTGACCGGCACCGAGGTGACCGCCATGAACGATGACGCGCTGCGGGCGCGGGTCGAAAGTGTCAACCTATTTTGCCGCGTCAACCCGGCGCAGAAAAACCGCATCATTCTGGCGCTCAAAGGTCGCGGCCATGTGGTGGGCTATCTGGGCGACGGCATCAACGATGCGCCGTCCCTGCACACGGCCGATGTCGGCATCTCGGTTGAGGGCGCGGTGGACGTGGCCAAGCAGGCCGCCGCCATGATCTTGCTGGAGAACGACCTG
Source organism: Rhodoferax sp. UBA5149 (assembly GCF_002413825.1). Taxonomy (GTDB): domain Bacteria; phylum Pseudomonadota; class Gammaproteobacteria; order Burkholderiales; family Burkholderiaceae_C; genus Rhodoferax. The sequence continues at coordinate 17,433 of NZ_DHXT01000163.1, read as the reverse complement.
ATGGTGCTGCACCAAGGCATTCTGGAAGGCCGTCGCACCTTTGGCAACGTGATGAAGTACATCATGATGGCCACCAGTTCCAACTTTGGCAATATGTTCAGCATGGCGGCCGCCACGCTGTTTTTACCGTTTCTGCCGATGCTGCCGCTGCAGATTCTGCTCAATAACCTGATGTATGACGTGTCTGAAATCACGCTGCCGATGGATAACGTGGACGACGAAGACCTGGCGCAACCCAAACGCTGGGACATGAAATTCATCCGCAATTTCATGTTGACCATCGGACCCATCAGTTCGCTGTTTGATTTTCTGACGTTCTACCTGCTGATCAGTTTGTTCCATGCGCATGAGTCGCTGTTTCGTACCGGCTGGTTTGTCGAGTCCATCGCCACCCAGGTACTGGTGATTTTCGTCATTCGCACCCGGCGCAACACCTTGCGCAGCCACCCGAATCGCTGGTTGGTGCTGACCTCGGTGGCGGTGGTCATCACGGCCATGCTGCTGCCGTTCACCCCGCTGGCACCTTATCTGGGTTTTACGCCGCTGCCGCTGTCCTTTTTTGGCCTGTTGGTGGTCTTGCTGATCGCGTATCTGGTGATGGTGGAAGGAGGAAAACAATGGTTTTACCGACGTCTGATGCGGCCGTCAGCGCCCGCGATTGCGACAACGGCGGCGAAGACCTGACGGGACTGAACGGCTTAACGGCGGCGCAGGCCAGCCAGCGCCTGCTCGAAGACGGACCCAACGCCTTGCCGGGGGACCAGCGGCGGACCCTGCGCGCCATCATCCGCGAGACCCTGCAAGAGCCGATGTTCATGCTGCTGCTGGCGGCGGGCGCGCTCTACCTGGTGCTGGGCGACCTGCACGAAGGTCTTATTTTGTTTGGCCTGGTGCTGGTTGTTCTGGCCTTGACGCTGTACCAGGAGGGCAAAACCGAGCGCGCGATGCAGGCTTTGCGCGACCTCACCAGCCCGCGCGCGCTGGTGCTGCGTGACGGCCAGGCGCTGCGCATTGCCGGCTGCGATGTGGTGCGTGGCGACATTCTGCTGCTGGCCGAGGGCGACCGCATTGCGGCGGACGCGGTACTGATTTCTGGCAACGAGGTGCAAGTCGACGAATCCCTGCTGACCGGCGAGGCGCTGCCGGTCAGCAAGCTGGCAGACGCGACGCCTGCGCCGGCCGTCGCTTCCCGCCCCGGCGGCGACGGTCTGCCCTACCTGTACTCCGGCACCCTGCTGGTACAGGGCCACGGCAGCGCGCGCGTGACGGCCACCGGCGCCCGCAGCGAAATCGGGCGCATCGGCAGCGCGTTGGAGACCTTGACCAGCGAGCGCTCACCGCTTAAAAAACAAACGGCCAAGCTGGTGCAAGTGCTGGCGGTCATCGCCTTTGGCGCCAGCCTGTTTCTGGTGGCGGCCTACGGCCTGCTGCGCGGCGACTGGTTGGCGGCGCTGCTGGCGGGTATCGCCTTGGCCATGGCCCTGCTGCCGCAGGAATTTACCGTGGTGTTGACCGTGCTGCCGGCCTTGGGCGCCTGGCGCCTGTCCAAGCAAAACGTGTTGACCCGGCGCATCGCCGCGATCGAGACGCTGGGCGCCACCTCGGTGTTGTGCGTGGACAAGACCGGCACGCTGACCGAGAACCGCATGACCGTGGTGCAACTCTATGCGCAGGCGGCCGCTGAGTCCCCAGGCGACAGTCTGGCCATTGACTACGCCGCCGCCCCGCAACTGCCCGAGACCTTTCACACGCTCGTCGAGTATTCGATTCTGGCCAGCGTGAGCGATCCCTTTGACCCGATGGAAAAAGCCTTCCACCGGCTCGGCCAGCATTTTCTCAAGGACACTGAACACCTGCACCGCGACTGGACGCTGAGGCATGAATACGGCCTGACGCCCGAGTTGCGCGCCATGTCGCACGTCTGGAAAGCGGTGGACGGTTCTGGCGACGACGGCGGGCACGTGGTGGCGGCCAAGGGCGCGCCCGAGGCGATTATGGATCTGTGCCATCTGGAGGCCAGCGCGCAGACCCGCATCGCCGCTGCCGTGGATGCCATGGCCGCCAAGGGCCTGCGTGTGCTGGGCGTTGCCCAGGCGCGCTTCGCGGGCGAGCAGTGGCCCGCCATTGAGCACGATTTCGAATTCGAATTCATCGGCCTGCTCGGGCTGGCGGACCCACTGCGCGCCGAGATACCCGACGCCGTGGCCCAGTGCCGCAGCGCCGGTCTTCGTGTCGTGATGATCACTGGCGACTACCCGGCCACCGCGCGCGCCATTGCGGCCCAGGCGCAACTGGAGGCGGGCGAGCTGCTGACCGGTGACGCCCTGGCGGCCATGAGCGATAGCGAACTGCAGACCCGCATGAAGACGGTGAGCGTTTGCGCCCGCATTGCGCCGGAGCAAAAGCTGCGCATCGTGCAGGCGCTCAAAGCCAACGGCGAGATCGTGGCCATGACCGGCGACGGTGTGAATGACGCCCCCGCTCTCAAAGCGGCCCACGTTGGCGTGGCGATGGGCGGGCGCGGCACCGATGTGGCGCGCGAGGCCGCCTCGCTGGTGCTGCTGGACGACAACTTTGCCTCCATCGTGCGGGCGGTTCGCCTGGGCCGGCGTATTTTTGACAACTTGCGCAAATCGATGTCCTACATCCTGGCCGTGCATGTGCCGATCGCCGGCATGGCGTTGCTGCCGGTGTTGCTGGGCTGGCCAACGGTTCTGTTTCCGTTGCACATTGCGTTTCTGGAGCTGGTGATCGACCCGGCGTGCTCCATGGTGTTCGAAAACGAGCCGTCCGAAGCCGATGTGATGCAACGCGCGCCGCGTGATGCCGACGCCCCCCTGTTTGGCGGCATGACCTTGATGCAGGCACTGTTGCAAGGCCTGGGCGTGCTGTTGGTGGTGCTGGGCGGCTACGCCTGGGGTGCCAGCTGGTTGACCGAGAAGGAGGCCCGGGCTTTTGCCTTCACTATTCTGGTGATGGGCAATTTGGCGCTGATTTTTTCCAACCGCTCGCGTACCGGATCCCTGCTGGCCTCGCTGCGCGTGCCCAACCGCACGCTGTGGATCGTGACGGGCCTGACCCTCGGGCTTCTGGGGCTGGTGCTTTACCTGCCGGCACTGGCGCGCCTGTTCCTGTTTGAGCCGCTGCGGCTGCCTGAGCTGCTGATGGCCCTCGCCTTGGGCGGACTCAGCGTGCTCTGGTTCGAAGCGATCAAGTTCAGTCGTCGTCTGTCGCAGCGGCGCTCGCCGTGATGTGCGCCCGCAGTGTTTCTATTTCGTCGAGCAGCTGCAGCGCCAGCGCGGCGCCGGCCAGGTTGACGCCCAAGTCGCGTTGCAGACGCGACGCCACCGCCACGTGACGCAACTGCAAGCTGGTAAAGCGCCAGCTGTCAGGTGCCTGACCGACGAGTGGCGCTATGACGCCTTCCTCGACCAGTTCGATGATGAAGCCGGCCTGCACCGCGCAGCTGCGGCTGATCTCCTCCAGGGTCAGTTCGGTCGCTTGTTCCGGAAGGGCGTCGCCCGGTTGCGGTTGCGTAGGGTTGGTGCTCATGCCTTTGCTCCCAGTGAGACGCGTGGCTGAAAGGATTTGAACTGCGCCGCCATGCTGCGGTAAAACGACTGGGCCGCTTCGTTGTCCGCCGCCGGTAACGCAATTTTCAGCACAAAATAAAAGTCGCCCGGCGTGCGCCCGGGAATGCCGCGGCCCTTGAGCCGCAGCTTGCGACCTTCCATCGAACCGGCGGGAATCTTGAGTTCGACAAACCCGCTCGGAGTCGGGACTTCAATTTCCGCCCCGAGGGCGGCCTCCCACGGTGCCACTGGCAGATCCAGGTAGACGTCGTGCTTGTCAACACGGTAGTGCGCATGCGCCCGAAACTCGACTTCAAGGTACAGGTCACCGGCCTTGCCTTGCCCGATGCCGGGCTCACCCTGCCCGGCCAGGCGAATATGCTGCCCGGCGCGAACGCCCGGCGGAATCACGAAGTCAATTTGGTGTTCGCGCAAGACCCGATGCCCCTGGGCGTCGATTTCCGGCACCCGCAGCGTGACACTGCGTGCGCCGCCGGTGTAGGCGTCTTCCAGATCGATCTGGATTTTGGCGTGCCGGTCTTCGCCGTGGGCATGGAAAGCCGCTTGGCCGTGATGGCCGGCCCGTCCGTCGTCAAATCCGCGGCGAAACAAGGACTCGAAAAAATCACTGTGCTCAGCCGCTTCGCGTTCGGAGAAGCCGCGCCCGGATGACTCGAAACCGGCGTTCCAATCGGGTGGCGGCCGGAATTCCTGCCCGCCCTGCCAGTTGGCGCCGAGCTGATCGTAGGCGGCGCGTTTTTCGGGATCCTTGAGCACTTCATAGGCCTCGCCGACTTCCTTGAAATGGGCTTCGGCATGGGCTTCCTTGCTGACGTCGGGATGGTACTTGCGCGCCAACTTGCGGTGCGCGCGCTTGATCTCGTCCTGCGTGGCACCGCGCTCCAGGCCCATGATTTTGTAATAGTCTTTGAACTCCATCAAACCCCCTGGAAAAGAATTGAATGTACTCTTGAAAACCCGCGCAGGCCCAGAGTCGTGCTGCGTCAGACCCCGCGATCCGTGCGCGCCTGCAATACCTTCGCGAGGCTGACGCCCACTTTGATTTTTTCCGCATTGAGCGGCGCGCGGATCGCAAACTGGGGGGAACTCGTGTCCCGGTACAGATAGTGGCTCAATGGCATGCCACCCGCGTTGACAATACTCAGCACGTGCGGGCTGTTGGCGCGTAGACCGCGTGCCACCGACACGGCTTTTTCACCGTTGAGCAGTTGCACATAGGTTCCGGGCGGGTAGAACCCGACCGCAGCGGCCATGGCCGAACCGAGTTTTGCGGTTTCTGCCGGGGCGTCCAGAAAAATCGACTTGGCGGCGCCCAGCGGTGACATGGCAAGCCGCGTCTTGCGCGCCGCCATCTTGGCCACAAAGATGTCGGCGACGCACAGGATGCGTCGACTTTCCAGGTTGCCGACCATGCCAGAGGACGCCTCAGGGTCATGATGCCAACGCACGTGATCGAGCTGGTCTTCGTCGGTGACGCCAATGTTTTGCAGAATTTCAAGGCTGATTTTTGGGTGCTCCTGGATCAGCTTTCGCTGGGCTTCATTGAGCGTTGAACTCTGCCGTGCCAGGTTGTCCTGGGCCCGCGCCATGCCAATATTCATGGTGAGCGCGGCCCGAAACAGGACCCGCTTGGTGCTGTCCGGCAAACCCAGCTTGTGGGCGGTCAGCTCGCACACGACGCCGGTCAACAGCGCGTGGGTGGCGCAATAACCCAGCGTGACATCCGCCAAGGCCTGAAACAGGATGAACAGGCCGGCTTCAGGGTCGCGCAGTAGCAAATCAAGCGCTTTTTCTTCGATGCCCTTCAAGCGTGGCAAAGGACTGACGGCGGCCTCGCCCTGGTACAGCAGTCCGCGCAGAATCTCCTGCAAATCCAGCCAGCCGCCCTGTACCTGCCCAGCAGGACTTGCCAACACCGGGCCGGGGGTGGAACCGTTATTCATCAAATGTCCTCCAATGCATAGTGCGGGCGATCAGGCCCTAGTCAGCCACCTGCACCGGCACGCGCGGCGCCAGCCCGCACATCAGTTCGTAGCCGACGGTACCGGCAGAGTGGGCAACCTCGTCAATAGCCAGCACCACGCCATTGGCGGCACGCCCCCACAGGGTGACCTCACTGCCAAAGCCTGCGCCAACACCGGCGTCTGTCACGGGAGTGAGGTCGACCGTGATCATGTCCATGCTGACACGCCCCAGCATGCGGGTGCGAACGCCATTCACCAGCACCGGTGTGCCGGTACTGCAGGCCCGTGGGTAGCCGTCGGCGTAGCCGCACGCCACGACGCCGACGCGGAGCGCCTGCGGCGCCACAAATGTTGAGCCATAACCAACGGTAGCCCCCGCCGAAAGGTCTTGTGTTGCTATTATTTTTGCAGCAAGTGTCATGCCGGGCCGCAACGCCCAATCGCTGGCGCTGTGTTCGGGGAAGTCCGGTGCGCTGCCGTAGACCGCTATGCCGGGGCGCACCCAGTCTGAGGCGGCGTCGCTGTCGGGCGGCGTGCCGGTCGCGGTGGCCGACAGCGCGTGGCGCAGGGTGGCGGCGCTGTTGCTCAATGTTCGTTCGCCGGGCAGGTCGCGGGTGACCGCCGCAAAAACCGCCATTTGCCCAGCCGTGCCGCGCGCGCCGTCGGCGTCACTGAAATGCGTCATCAGGGAAATCTCGTCAACCTGGGGCAAGGCGTTCAGGCGCGTCCAGGCGGCGCGATAGCGCTGCGGCGTGAAGCCGAGCCGGTTCATGCCCGAATTCATTTTGAGGAAGACCCGGTGCGGTACATTGGTTTTGTGCGTGGCGAGCATGTCAATCTGCTCGTCACAGTGCACCGTGTGCCACAGGTCCAGACGCGAACAAAGCTCCAGGTCGCGCAACTCGAACACGCCTTCCAGCAGCAGAATCGGGCCACGCCAGCCCAAGGCACGCACGCGCCGGGCTTCTTCCAGATCCAGCAGCGCAAAGCCATCGGCGCCGCGCAAACCCTCAAATACCCGTTCGATGCCATGGCCGTAGGCATTGGCCTTGACGATCGCCCAGACCCGCGCATCGGGCGCCGCTTGCCGGGCGCGCCCCAGGTTGTGGCGAAGGGACTCGGTATGGATGGTGGCTAGTATCGGGCGAGGCATGGCGGGTGGGGGCAACGGATGGGGCCTTTATTCTGACACCTCAAGGGCATGCTATAACCCCGTACCGTTTGGAAACATATAACAAAACCTCCGCGTCAGCTCCACTGACGCGCGCCAGCAGACAATGAAACGCGGCTTTTTTATCATCATGTCAGCGCAGTTTTTCAGCTCGCTGGCCGACAATGCCCTGTTTGTTGCAGCGGTTCAGTTGCTCAGAACCAGCCATGCCCCCGAGTGGCAACAGGCGGCATTGGTGCCCATGTTTGCGCTGTTCTACGTGATTCTGGCGCCTTTCGTCGGGGCCTTCGCCGACTCCCTGCCCAAGGGCCGGGTGATGTTGATCAGCAACTTCATCAAAGTGGCCGGGTGCCTGTTGATGCTGTTTGGCGCCCACCCCTTGATGTCCTACGCCGTGGTGGGTCTGGGCGCCGCCGCTTACTCTCCCGCCAAGTACGGCATCCTGACCGAATTGCTGCCGGCCTCGCAACTGGTCAAGGCCAACGGCTGGATTGAAGGCTTGACCATCGCCTCCATCATCCTGGGTGTCTTGCTGGGGGGCCAACTGGTGGGGCCGGTGTTGTCGCCGATGCTTTTGTCGTTCGACTTTCCTTTCATCACCACCAGCGTGGATACCGCGCCCGAGGCCGCCATCAGCGTGCTGATCTTTGTCTATTTTCTGGCGGCGTGGTTTAACACCCATATTCCCCTGTCGGACGTGGAAATGCGTCCCATGCCCACGCGGATCACCACATTGCTGCCCGATTTCTGGACCTGCAATGCGCGTTTGTGGCGCGACAAACTGGGCCAGATTTCGCTCGCGGCGACCACGCTGATCTGGGGCGTGGCCGGTAATTTGCGTTTCATTGTGTTGGCCTGGGCCGCTGCGGCCTTGGGTTATAGCGTGACGCAAGCCTCGGCGCTGCAAGGTGTGGTGGCCATTGGCATGGCGGCCGGCGCCGTGGTGGCTTCGGTGCGCATGCGCCTGGAAGACGGCCCGCGCGTGATCACGCTGGGCATCGGCATGGGGCTGTTGATCATCCTGCTGATTTTTATTACCAACGTCTGGGTGGCTGCCCCTTTTCTGATTCTGCTGGGCGCCCTGGGCGGTTTTCTGGTGGTGCCCATGAATGCGCTGCTGCAGCATCGCGGCCACAACCTGATGGGGGCCGGGCGAAGCATCGCGGTGCAGAACTTCAATGAGCAGGCCTGCATCCTGACGCTGGGTGCGGCCTATAGCCTGTCCACCGGCCTGGGGCTGCCAACCTTTGCCGCGATCACGGCGTTTGGTCTGGTGATCGCCGGCTTCATGTGGTTGATCCGACGCTGGCATGCACGCAATTGCCTGCAACATCCGGCCGAGGTGGCCCACCTGCTGGACATCGCCCGCCACGACCACCGGCATGAGTTAGACATCGTGGAGGTCCACCCTCATCTCCATCTGCGCGTGGCCGATACGGACCCCGGCGACAAACCATGAAGGCTGATGTCGGTTAAGGCGCTGGCGGCCGCGGCGCTGACCCTCAACGCCTTTGTCTGGGGGCTATCGTGGTGGCCGTTTCGCCTGTTGCAAAACCAGGGCCTGCACCCGCTGTGGGCCACCGCCCTCATTTATGTGTTTGCCCTGGTGTGCTTGTTGACGCTCAAGCCACAGGCTTGGCGCGGTTTCTTGAAACATCCCTGGCTGTGGTTGCTGGTGCTGGCCTCCGGCTTGACCAATGTCGGATTCAACTGGGCGGTCACCGTGGGCGACGTGGTGCGCGTGGTTTTGTTGTTTTACCTGATGCCGGCCTGGGTGGTGCTGCTGGCCTGGCCCCTGCTGGGTGAAAAACCCAGCGCGGGTTCTCTGCTGCGACTGGCATTGGCGCTGGGCGGCGTCGTGATCGTGCTCAAGACGCCGGCCTCGCCCTGGCCGGTTCCCGACAGTCTGGCCGACTGGCTGGCCCTCATGGGCGGCTTCTGCTTTGCACTGACCAACATTTTGCTGCGCCGCCTCAACCAGACACCGGGCGAGTCGCGCATGCTGGCCATGTTTGGTGGCGGCGCCGTGATGGCCACCGGCGCCGCCGTGATCGGCATGGGGCTGGGCCTGGTCGCGGCACCACCGGCGCCCGGTCTGGCATGGACCGGTCTGGCCCTGGCCATCAGCCTTGCGTTCCTGGCCGGTAACTTGGCCTTGCAATACGGGGCGGCCCACTTGAGCGCCAGCGCCACCTCGCTCATCATGCTGTCGGAAGTGGTGTTTGCCAGCGTGTCTGCGGTGCTGTTGGGGAGCGGCGAGTTATCGACCCGCACGCTGCTGGGAGGGACCTTGATTTTGCTGGCCTCACTGCTGGCGGTGGTTTCCTTCAGGCGGCGTTGAATTTTTTGCCGGAAGTGCAATACTCGCGTCACCTTCACTGACCGGGAACGCCCATGAGCACTGTTTACGACTTCGACGCCTTGCAAATCAATGGCAAGTCCGTCTCCTTGAGCCAGTTCAAGGGCAAAGCCATGCTGATCGTCAACACCGCCAGCGCCTGCGGTTTCACGCCGCAGTTTGCCGGCCTGGAAGAGTTGCACAAGGCCTACGTGGACCAAGGGCTGGTGGTGCTGGGTTTCCCGTGCAACCAGTTTGGCGCGCAGGACACCGGCAGCAACGATGAGATCGCCGAGTTTTGCCAGATGAACTACGGCGTCAGCTTTCCCATGATGGCCAAGATTGACGTCAACGGTGCGCAGGCCCATCCGCTGTACCAGTGGCTGGCGGCGGAGGCGCCCGGTCTGCTGGGCACCAAGTCCATCAAATGGAACTTCACCAAATTTTTGATCGGCAAGGACGGCAGCGTTCTCAAGCGCTATGCGCCGACCGATACGCCGGCCAGCATGGCGCGCGACATTGAGGCCGCGCTGGCGGCCTGAGTCAGGCCCGGCAGGCGCTTATTTCACGCGCCAGGGCAATTGGATCAAGGCCAGCGAGGGGGAGGGTTGGGTCACGGTTTCGTCAAACGGATGCATCGAGGCGCCGACTGAATTGAGTATTTTCTCCACATAGGCCCGGGTTTCCAGATACGGTGGAATGCCGCGGTAGCGCTCGACCTTGCCTTCGCCCGCGTTGTAGGCGGCCGCCACCAGCGCGATATCGCCTTGAAAATAGGCCAGCAACCAGCGCAGATAGGTCAGGCCGCCGCGGATGTTCTGTGCCGGGTCATAGGGATTTCTCACATTGAATCGTTCGCTGGTCTCGGGGATCAGCTGCATCAGGCCCTTGGCGTTCTTGGGCGACAGCGCAGACGTGTTGAAGTTGGATTCGGCGGCGATGATCGCCAGCGCCAACTGGGGCTCGACCTTGAACTGGGGCGCCAGCTTCATCACCAGGTCAAAAATCTTGCGCGGCGCGATGGCCTGATAGTCCACCTTTGGCTTGGCCGTGACGACCGGACGGGCGGCCGCGGGCGGCGGCGCCGGTGGGCGCATGCACTCGGGCACGTCGGCGCCAGGGTCGCCCACGACTTTCAGCATGCGCTGCGCGGCGGCCAGGCCCTGCTCGGCGGCGGCATGGAAAAAGAAAGCGGCTGCTGCATCGTTGCGTGCCACGCCGCGCCCGTTGGCATACATCCATCCCAGGTTGTATTGGGCCTCCTGGTCGCCCAGGCGAGCGCTCTTGCAGTACAGGGCGGCGGCCAGAACCGGGTTGCGCGGCACACCTTCGCCATTCTCCAGGGCAATGGCCTCGCGGCGCAGGTTGAAAGCCAGGCTGCTCTCAGGTGCGCTGTCTTGCGCCTGCGCGGCCCAGCACGCGCTGGCACAGCAGAACGCCATCAGCATCGGCGGGAAGGGCGACAAACTCGGGCACATGGCGCCCAGTATCCGCGCCTCTTTTTGCATGTTCCTTGCGAAACATCAAGGGATGGCGCGCAGGCGCGCCGCGGCTTCGCGCAGCGCGCTGGCGGTGGTGTCCCAGCCCATGCAGGCATCGGTGATGGAGACGCCATAGCGCAAATCCTGCAAAGCGCCGAGTTTTTGATTGCCTTCGAACAGGTTGGACTCCAGCATCACGCCCTTGATGGCGCGGTTGCCGTCGGCCAGCTGATGCACCACGTCCTTGAGTACCAGGGCTTGCAGGGCGTGATTTTTGCGCGAGTTGGCGTGGCTGCAATCGACCACGATGTTGACCGGCAACTTGGCCGCCGCCAGCGCGCTTTCGGCCTGGGACACGGCGACCGAATCGTAGTTGGGCACGGCACCACCGCGCAGAATCAGATGGCCGAAGACGTTGCCCCGGGTCTGCGTCACGGCCACCTGACCGGCGCCATTGATGCCCAAAAACGCATGCGGCTGGGCCGCCGACAGCATGGCGTTCAAGGCGACTTCCAGATTGCCATCGGTGCCGTTCTTGAAGCCGACCGGGCTGGACAGGCCGCTGGCCAGTTCGCGGTGGGTCTGGCTCTCGGTGGTGCGGGCGCCGATGGCGCTCCAGGCGATCAGGTCGCCCAGGTACTGCGGCGTGATCGGGTCCAGCGCCTCGGTGCCGCAGGGCAGCCCGAGCTCGTTGATGTCGATCAGCAGCCGGCGCGCCAGGCGCAGGCCTTCTTCAATGCGAAACGAGTCATCCATGCGCGGGTCGTTGATCAAGCCCTTCCAGCCCACCGTGGTGCGCGGTTTTTCAAAATACACCCGCATCACCAGGAACAGCTGGTCGGACAGTTCGTCGGCCAGGGCTTTCAGGCGCTGGGCGTATTCCATGGCGGCCTGGATGTCGTGGATCGAGCAGGGCCCCACCACCACGAACAGACGCGGGTCGCGCCCGCTCAGGATGTCGGCCAGGGTGCGTCGCGCGTCGCCGACGGTCCGGGTGGCCCGGGGGCTGGCCGGAATGTCTTCGTGCAGCTGGGTCGGTGACAGCAGCGTGTCTTGCGACACCACGTTCAGGTTTTCAAGTGCGGTAGGAAAAGTCATGGCGGCGCCCCCTCAACAGAAGTTATATAACAAATACGCCTCCAGCCCACGTGGATTATGCGTAACCAGCTATCTATTTTATAGTGCCTTGGCGTGCTTCCGGCAGTGCATCAGCCAGCACTTCAATCCAGTGCCGCACCGGCGTGGCGGTGCCGCTTTGCAGGTGCGTGATGCAGCCCATGTTGGCCGAGACGATGGCGTCGGGTGGGGTCGTGCCAAAGGTTTCGTTCAGGTGGCCGAGTTTACGGTCGCGCAGCGGGTAGGACAAGCCGGGCTGGAGCACCGAGTAGGTGCCGGCTGAGCCACAGCACAGGTTGGCCTCGCAGCCGGTCACCTTGATGTTGAAGCCCAGTTCAGTCATGTAGCGCTCGACACCGCCGCGCAGTTGCTGGCCATGCTGCAGGCTGCACGGCGGGTGGAAAGCCAGGGTTCCCGCTGTGACCTTGACCTGGTCGCGCAGCTTCTCAGTGAGTTCGGGCAGCCATTCGCTCAGGTCTTTGGTCAGCGCGCTGATGCGCGCGGCCTTGGCCGCATAGGCCGGGTCGTCCCGAAGCATGTGGCCGTACTCCTTGACGGTCACACCACAGCCCGAGGCGTTCATGAGGATGGCCTCGACACCGGCTGTGCCTGTGCTGCCGGCCTGGCCCTGGACATAGGGCCACCAGGCGTCGATGTTGGCGCGCATCTCGGCTTTGCCGCCCTCCTGATCGTTCAGGTGAAACTTGACCGCGCCGCAGCAGCCCGCTTTGGGTGCGACCAGGGTCTGAATACCGGCCGCATCGAGCACGCGCACGGTGGCGCTGTTGATGTTGGGGCTCATGGCCGGCTGCACGCAGCCCGCCAGCATCAGCACCTGGCGGGCGTGGGCGCGGGTCGGCCAGTGGCCGAGTGCCTGTTTGGGCGGCACCTTGCTTTTCAGCGCGGCCGGCAGCAGGGGGCGCACCAGTTGGCCCAGCGCCATGGCCGGGGCGAACAGAGGCGAGGGCAGGCCTTCCTTGAGCGCCCAGCGCAGAGCCCGATCACCCAGCGGGCGGGGCACTTTGGCATCGACCAGTTTGCGCCCGATGTCCAGCAGATGGCCATAGTCCACGCCCGACGGGCAGGTGGTTTCGCAGTTGCGGCAGGTCAGGCAGCGGTCCAGGTGGAGCTGGGTTTTGCGTGTCGGCGTTTCGCCCTCCAGCACCTGCTTGATCAGGTAGATGCGGCCACGCGGCCCGTCCAGTTCGTCGCCCAGCAGCTGGTAGGTAGGGCAGGTGGCCGTGCAAAAACCGCAGTGCACGCATTTGCGCAGAATGGCCTCGGCGGCAATGCCGTCGGCGCTGCCGCTGTATTCAGGAGCGAGATGGGTTTGCATCAGGAGGGTGCTTAAAAGTCAGGGTAGAGGCGGCCGCGGTTGAAGATGCCGACCGGATCAAACTCACGCTTGAGTCGCAGATGAATTTGATCCAGCGGCGGCTTCAATGGATTAAAACGGGCTGTAGCCCCCGTGTCATGTGCGTGAGGCGCTATGAATAGCGTAGCAGTTCCGGCCGCGCCGGCGGCAGCTTGGCGCAGTTGTGCTTCGGCAGGCAGCGGCGCCCACAGCCAGCGCTGGCCACCGTGCCACTCCACCAGTTGCGGCCAGGGCAGCGCCAGCACGGGCGCGGTCTGCGGCACGCTCAGGCGCCACAAAGCCAGGTTGTCGGCCGCCGGACGGCTAAAAAATGGCAGGCGCAAATCGCGGCAAGCCTGCCAGTCGGGTGCCGTTACCGCGTTGTCCAGGCGCGTGCCGGGCACGTCCTGGGTCATCTTGCGACAGGCCGACTCGACCGCCGCTGCGGCACCGCGCAGCCGCACAAACAGCAGCTCACGGGGGCCGGCGCGGGTGTCGCTGTCGTCACGCACCCAGCAACTGGCGTTCAGCGGCAGCGGCTGCCCACCCCAGCGGTGCAGTTGGGTCAAGGCACGGGCCTGGTCCAGCTCAAACACCAGCGTCGCCTCGGCCGGGGCGACCGGCAGCACTTTGAGCGACATCTCGGTCAGCAGCCCGAGTGTCCCCAG
>NZ_DHXT01000163.1:0-3556 GCF_002413825.1 Rhodoferax sp. UBA5149 | reverse complement strand
TCGCCGCGGCCATTGAGCAGGGTGACCCCCAGCACGAAGTCGCGCACGGCGCCGACGCTGGCACGGGCCGGACCGCTCAGGCCGGCCGCCACCATGCCGCCGCAGGTGGCGGTGCCCGGTGCGGCGCCAGAACGCCCGAAACGGGGCGGCTCGAAGGCCAAGCATTGACCCTGCTCGGCCAGGGCGGCCTCCAAATCCGCCAGCGGCGTGCCGGCGCGCACCGTCACCACCAACTCACTGGGTTCGTAACTGATGATGCCCTTGAGCGGGGTGGTGTCCAGCAGCTCGCCTTGCAGCGACTGGCCATAAAAATCTTTGGAGCCGCCACCGCGAATGCGCAGGGGCGTACGGTCAGCGGCGGCCGCATGAATGCGGTCGGTGATCTGGCGAAGCGAAGAATCGAAGGATGACATGCGGTCGATGGTAAGAGGCCGTAGGCACCCCTGGTTTGAATTTTTTGAAACCTTTGGGTTCAAAAAATTAGTCGGCGAAGAAGTTCACCGGCAAGCCCGGCACCTCCACGCGCATGGAAAACACGCAGCCCGACAGCGGGAAGGCTTGCAGTTCGGCGGCACTTCGGTTGTGGCGCGCGCTGGTGAGGTACAGCGTTTGCAAATCCTCGCCACCGAAGCAGGGCATGGTGGGGCATTGCGCCGGGGTTGCGAACTCGGCCAGCAGGGCGCCGCTGGCTGAAAACTTGCACACCCGACGGCCCTCGAACAGGGCCACCCAGTAGTTGCCCTGCAGGTCCACGGCGGCGCCGTCCGGGCGGCCCTGGTAAGTGCCTTGATCGAATTGCCAGTCCGCGGGCTTGGGCGCGAACTGCGCAAAGGTACGGTGCGCCGTCATGCTGTTGCTGTGCACTTCAAAATCCCAGGCATGCACCACGTGGCTGGGCGTGTCGGCCCAGTACAGGGTGCGGCCGTCGGGGCTCCAGGCCAGGCCGTTGGCGGTGGTGGCAGGCAGCGTCGTTTGATCGAGCTTGCGTTCGATCAACGGGCTGCCGCCTTCGCGGCAATCCAGCGAATACAGCGCGGCGTTGCGCGCCACGCGCGTCTCGTCAATGGTGCCGATCCAGAAACGCCCGAGGGCGTCGCATTTGCCATCGTTGGCGCGCATCTGCGCCGGGTCGTAATCGAGGGTGGCGATGTGCTGCAGCGGCCCGCGCCACGCGCGGGCGCGGAACACGCCGTGGCGTAGCGCCATCACCAGGCCGCCACTGGCCGCCGGCGCGATGCAGCCGGGCTCGCAGGGCAGGTCCCAGGTTTCAACACGGCCGGTCTCGACATGGACGCGCAGGATTTGTTTGCCCGAAATATCCACCCAGTACAGCATGTGCTCCTGCGGATGCCAGAACGGCGACTCGCCCAGTTCGCAGGGCTGGCGGGTGACGGCTTGCCAGTTGACAGGGGGCGCGCTCATGTGACGCGCGCCACATGAATACGCATCTCGGCAGACATGGATTCGCCCGGTTGCAGCACGCGCACGCCCAGCCACAAACCGGCGATGGCCGCGCCCAAGGCGGGCGCAATTTCACGGCGAAAAGTGTCACACGAAAGTTCGAGGGCGGATGTCATGGTGGGGGGCTCCTTGAACAGCATTGACCGAACGTTTGAGATGAGAGGCGGCGCCCGGCTTGCCGGGTGACGTCCTCTCTCTAAAAGGGTTAGCCGTCATTGTCCGAGGCATGCCAGAAGGCTTTGCACCCCGATCCTTGGGCTGGAAAGTACTTCGACACCAAGCTCACGCAAACTTTCGGCCGCCGACGCCATGGACGCTTGGGCCAAGACAATGACATTTGCAGTTCTTGGTGCTGTGCGTACGGCCTGAACGACTGCTTCTATGTAGGCTTCCCGATCACCGTTGGTGAAATGCGGCCATGCATCACTGGCCAAAACAAGTTGAATTTCTGTGTTGATTCCGACCGCTGAGGCTGACTCTTGGATAAGGTCGACAGTGGGTTTCAGCGTGCTTTCGAGCGCTGCGACAACCAATATGTGAGGCCCTAGCTTGACGGCTCTATCTGCCATGGCGCGGTCGATTCGTGCGGCGATAAAACGACCGTCGGTTGGTGTTTTTTCGGCTGCTCCACCAATAGTTGAGCAAGTACACGCGACGATTGCAGCACCGTTTGACGCCGCAGACTTCATTGCATCTTGAACGCGGGCGACTAGGGCAGGGTCGGCCGGGCCAACGCTCTGGGCTTCCGCCAACAGGTCTTCTGCGACGACGTGCTCGATCTTTATCGCTGGGTTTGCGGCTCTGACGAGACGTTCAAATGTCTCGACATGAACAGGCGAGGTGTGAAGAAAGGCTATGTGCTGGCGCATGTGGTCGCCTCGACTGATGGGATAGGTTTCGCGCTGTACTTCACGGTTGAATTCTCGCTTCATTGCCACTAGCACGCGACCAGAGTGAGGACATTGCATGAAGGACGCAGCCAGCAAGCGCGAGATAAATTGCAAGCCATGCGACCGGCCTGGCCAAGCTTGGGTTATTCGATTCAACGAAGAAAGAAGTGGTGAGCAAGAACGGCCCAATGAGAATGGCAAGACCAGCTATCGACTGCGCCACGCCGAGAGACCGATTGCGTAGAGGATTGAGATAGCACCCAAGAAGCACATTAAGCAAAGAAGACCACAACAAATAGATGTGAGAGGAACGGTACAGGAGTCTTGGCCCGTCTGCCATCTCGCGCAGGTGGCCGTGAACCAAGTGCATGTATTGGCCTGTGAGCACGAACGTGATGAACCCAAGGGTGCCGATGACTAGGTGAATTGTTCGGAGGCGATTCATAAGAAACCTAACGTTGAAGTTGTGTGACGGCGAAGCCATCCCACACGAACGATTGGTGTGCGCCCAGCATGGGGGCGAACTTATGGGGTGAAGGTCCCATGTGGGACAACCGAATCGGACTCATAGCGAGCAATCTTAACCACTAGCCGACGGCAAGGGCTGAGCCGCGAGGGTTGGTCTTGATGACGCCCGAGTGCAAATGTGCGAGACGACGGACAGAAACCGCATGGTCAAGGCCGAGGGAGTCGATGGCCAAGCTGTCACATGAGCCTGGCCTCGGGTGGCGACAGCACGCCGGCCGCTTCAAATTGGATGTTGCCGCAATGGCAACTGCCTTGGTAGGTCGTTGTTGGTGTCGTGGTCTTCGTCGTTCGCTTCATGGTCAGGGCATCTCCGGTGAAGGCACGATGACCATCCAGCCCACGCCGAATTTGTCTTCGACCATGCCAAAGCAGGGCGACCAAAATGTCTTGCCCAGTGGCATCGTCACTTTGCCACCGCCTTGCTGTAGCGCGGTGAACTTGCGGTCGGCCTCGGCCGCATCAGCCACGCCAAGGCTCAGGGTGAAGCCTTTGAAAGTGGGCTGCATATTGCTGTTGCCGTCGGACACCATCAGGTTCATCTGTCCGATGCGCAGGTTGGCGTGCATGATTTTGTTTTCAAAGCCTGGGGGAATCGCACCGGGCGGTGGTGGCTCGGGGGCTTCGTTCATGCGCATTTGCAGGGTCACTTCTGCGCCTAGTGTAGTGTTGCATTCTGT
>NZ_DHXT01000176.1:2808-3621 GCF_002413825.1 Rhodoferax sp. UBA5149 | reverse complement strand
GCGCGCATCCGGTCGCTGTGCACGCCGCATTTGCTGTGGAGCGATACCCAATGGCAAACCGAGATCGAGCGCTACCGCGCGCTGATTGCCGCACACTATCAAGCGCCCGACCCCACCTTCAACTGATTGGGCACCCATGAGCAAGACCTACCTTCTCGCCATCGACAACGGCACCCAGAGCGTGCGCGCCCTGCTCTTTGATTTGCAAGGCAATCTGGTGGACAAGGCGCAGGTCACCCTCACCAGCTACCAGTCACCGCAGCCGGGCTGGATGGAGAACGACCCCGAGGCCTTCTGGCAAGCCCTGTGCGACGCTTGCCAGCGCCTGTGGGCCATCACCAGCGTGCCCAAGAGCGCCATTGCGGGCGTGGTCATCACCACCCAGCGCGGCACCACCATCGCGCTGGACAAGCAGGGCCAGCCCTTGCGCCCGGCCATGATCTGGCTCGACCAGCGCCGCGCCGACCAGTTGCCCAAGTTGGCGTGGTGGTGGGACGCCGCCTTTCGCGCCATCGGCATGCGTGAGACCGTGCGCTTTTTTCAACGCGAAGCCGAGGCCAACTGGATCGCGCAGCACCAGCCTGAGCTCTGGGCCAACACCGACAAATACCTGCTGCTGTCGGGCTACCTCAACTACCGCTTTACCGGCCGCTTTGTTGATTCGGTGGCCGCGCAGGTGGGTTACATCCCGTTTGACTACAAAAAGGGCTGCTGGGCTCCCAAACACGACTGGAAATGGCAGGCCATGCCGATCACCGCCGCCATGCTGCCCGAGCTGGTGCCTGCGGGCGCCCTCATCGGCCAGGTCAGCGC
>NZ_DHXT01000176.1:0-2548 GCF_002413825.1 Rhodoferax sp. UBA5149 | reverse complement strand
GGGCTGCCTCACGCCCGAGATTGCCTGCCTGTCTTACGGTACCGCCGCCACCATCAACACCACCACGCCACGCTACCTGGAGGCCACGCGTTTCATCCCGCCCTACCAGGCGGCCGTGCCGGGCCACTACAACACCGAGATCCAGATCACGCGCGGCTTCTGGATGGTGAGCTGGTTCAAGGCGCAGTTCGGCCTGCATGAGCAGCAGCTTGCACTAGAGCGCGGCGTGGCACCCGAGAGCCTGTTTGACGAGTTGGTGAACACCGTGCCGCCGGGCTCACTGGGCCTGATGCTGCAGCCGTTCTGGAACCCCGGCATCAAGGTGCCGGGGCCGGAGGCCAAGGGCGCGGTCATCGGCTTTGGCGACGTGCACACCCGTGCCCATCTGTACCGCGCCATTCTGGAAGGCCTGGCCTATGCGCTGCGTGAAGGCAAGGAGCGAATCGAGAAGCGTGGCGGGCAGCGCATCACGCGCGTGCGGGTGTCGGGCGGCGGCTCGCAAAGCGATGCGGCGATGCAGATCACGGCCAATGTCTTCAACCTGCCGTGCGAGCGGCCGCATTTGTACGAGACCAGCGGCCTGGGCGCCGCGATGCTGGCCGCCGTGGGCTTGAAGCTGCACCCTGACTTTGCCACCGCCGTTCGCGAGATGACCCGTATCGGCCAGGTGTTCGAGCCCGAACCCGCGCACGCCCATACCTACGAACAGCTCTACCGCCGCGTCTACTGCCGCATGTACCAGCGCCTGCAACCGCTGTACCGCGATATTCAGGCGATCACGGGCTATCCGGACAATTGAAGAACAGGCAACTCTGCGCTGGTAAAAATACCCTCAAAGGAGGCTGTCCATCGGTTCGCAAACGCACATTGCGCGAGCTAGCAAATGGGGTATTCTGTTCGTCATGACGCCACCTAAACTGAACAAACCGTTCTCGATGATTCGAGAGTTCCACCTCGCCGACTGGTTCACGCTGGCCAATGCTGTCTGCGGTACAGGGGCCATGTTTTCCATGATGACGTACCTGCAAACGGGCGACATCATGCACGTCTACTTTGCCTGTGGACTGGTCTTGGCCGCTTTGGTATTTGATGTGCTGGATGGACGGATTGCTCGGTGGCGACAAAAAACGTCGGCCATGGGGCGTGAGCTCGACTCTCTCGCTGACATCATCTCCTTCGGCGTAGCCCCGGCCTTGATTGGCTATGGCTGCGGCATGCAGGGTCTGTACGACCGTATCGTCTTGACCTATTTTGTCGCGTGCGGTGTCTCCCGGTTGGCGCGCTATAACGTGACGGCCGAGGCGCTTTCAGCGGGCGCAAACAAAGTCAAATATTTTGAGGGAACGCCTATCCCCACATCCCTGCTGCTCGTCGTGTTGATGTCTGTTGCGGCCTCGCAAGGTGCCTTGCGTGAGTCGCTGTGGTTCGGGCAACTCGTGTTTGGCGGCTACACACTGCATCCCCTGGTACTGTTGTTCGCGCTCTCGGGCTCATTGATGGTCAGTCGCATACGGTTCCCCAAGCTCTGAACGTCGCCGTGCCCTGCTAGCGCTCGCATCGCTTTGAATTTATCCATGAACGAACCGGTCGTGTGGCTGGGCGACGGCAGCCCGCATAGCCCCCGCTTCAACGACCGCTACCGCTCGCGGTCGCTGAAGTCACGGTCGCAAAGCTCATGCCCCAGGCACCACCCGCCAGCTGCTGGCGTATCACCGCGACATTGAGAATAATCAAGAATTTCGTGAGCCGATAAGCGTAATGTCGAAAACCAAGCGGGCATAGGGCAAGGGAAACAGGATATTCAATGAAAGCTGCCGCAATTCTGCATGCCCACGGACGAACGGGTGAGCGTGAATACGCGGTCAGACATCCCTCCGTCGGCACGCCTTACAAGTACACCATTCATGCCCAGTTTGACACCCGCATAGGAACGGGAAGTCGAGTTGAAGACCGGGTCTGCGACTTCGTATTCACCAAGAAGTAATCACGTCAACAAGCATGTTGGGTCAGTTCCCTATCAACCTGTCTACGCATGACAAGAAGGAGTCTTTATGCTCAGAAGTCCAGTACGCCTCACACACCTTGCTGCCATCGCTATCAGTTTGGTGCTCGTGCTTCTACTCGGTCTGTTCGGTCCGCACTGGGGCCAAGCCGAGGCGCAAAGCGCCATGTCCGCTCCGGCTTGCCAGTGCTCGGCCCCGACGTCCATCGCCAGCATGTCGACCACCGTCGTACATTGCCTCTGTGGCGGCATATCCTGTGTTGTAAGTGAGCACACCGGGCAAGGCAAGAACGCGAACCTCATGCAATGCGTCAAATAGGTATCGACTCCACTGCTTGACGCCCGTCTCAAGCCCGATCGGTAACGCCGATAGGTCCAGGCCGACTACCCCACCCACTTGCGCGCATTTACCCACAACTGCATCCAGGGACTCAGCGCAGACGGATCGCCACTGGTCCAGCTCATCTGGATATTGCGGAACACGCGCTCCGGGTGCGGCATCATGGCGGTGAAGCGGCCGTCCGCCGTGGTCACGGCCGTCAGGCC
>NZ_DHXT01000227.1 GCF_002413825.1 Rhodoferax sp. UBA5149 | reverse complement strand
GCTGCTGCTGCTGTTCTTCGCGCACTTGGTCGACCATGTCCTGGCGCAGGTCGTCGCCCGCCATGCTGAACTCCTGCCACCAGTCGGCCAGCACCACGTCGATTTCACCGGCGTCGGCGCGCAAACGCATGAAGTCAAAGGCCGCACGAAAGCGCGGCTGGTCCGTCAGACCGAACGGCGCACTGCCCACGCGCTTCTCAAAGCGCGGCTGCATCATCCAGATTTCGCGCATGTCACCGGCGAGTTTGCCGCGCCCGGATACATCACCGATGCGGGCATTGAACACGTCATCTATCGCCTCTTGCAGCGCCGGATGCGCGTGCTGGCGCTGATTGACGCGCTGAGCCCAGCCGTCACGCACATCGGCCCACAGGACGCAGGCCAACAGGAAGCTGGGAGCGACGGGCTTGCCCTCGCCCACGCGGCGATCGGTGTCCTTCAGGGCGGCGTTGACAAAAGTCTGTTCTGCGCGCTCCACCACCACATCGAGCAGCGGGTAAATGCCACGCGCCATACCCAGCGCCTTGAGCTGCTCGATGGACGCCAGGGAATGGCCGGTTTGCAGCAGCTTGAGCATTTCGTCAAACAAGCGGCTCTGCGGCACATCGGCCAGCAGTTCTTGTGACTTGACCAGTGGCGCGGCGGTTTTGGCTTCCAGCTGGAAGCCCAGCGCGTTGAGTTTGGCTGCAAAACGCACCGCGCGGATGATGCGCACCGGGTCTTCGCGGTAACGGGTGGCGGGGTCGCCAATCATGCGGATGACGCGCTTCTTGGAGTCCTTGATGCCATTGTGATAGTCCACCACGATCTGGGTTTCCGGGTCGTAGTACATGGCGTTGATAGTGAAATCGCGCCGCACGGCGTCTTCTTCCTGCGGACCCCAGACGTTGTCGCGCAGCACCCGACCGGTGGAATCCACCGCGTGCTTCATGCCCGCCAATTCGTTTTTGCTGGTTTTCTCGTTGCCGGCGACCTGTTCGGCCGCTGCGTTGTCCATGTAGGCGCGGAAGGTGGAGACCTCGATCACGTCATTTTCACGGCCGCGCCCGAACACCACGTGCACGATGCGAAAACGTCGCCCGATGATGAAGGCACGGCGAAATAGATTCTTGACCTGCTCGGGCGTGGCATTGGTGGCTACGTCAAAGTCTTTGGGGCGCAGACCGACCATCAGGTCGCGTACCGCGCCGCCGACGATATAGGCTTCAAACCCCGCGGTTTTGAGGGTATGCACCACGTTGAGCGCCCGGTCATCGACCAAGGCCGGGTCAATGCCATGGGCCGCAACACCCACCTCTTCACGTTTGCCAAACTGGAGTTTTTTGCCTTTAGCCGTCGAAGGGGATTTGCCCAGCAGCTTTTCGATAAATTTTTTAATCATTTAATTCTGAAACTTGAAACTTTGCGGGACAGGCCGCCGCTACACGAAGTGCGCCAGCTCTGTTCCCGACTTCTTTAAACTTGGGGGACAGACCGCAAACTGCAAAGCAGGCCAGCTCTGTCTCCAACACTTTAGCTTTTAGCTAAAACAGGTCAAGTATGCGCCATCCGCGCTGGGTGGCGATCGCGCGCAAACGTTCATCCGGGTTGGTGGCCACCGGGTGGGTCACATTTTCCATCAGACTTAAATCATTGATGGAATCGGTATAAAAAGTGCTCTCCACATCGGCCCAGCTCATTCTGCGCTCGGCCAGCCACTGCGCCAACCGGGTCACCTTGCCCTCGCGGAAAGACGGCACGCCTTTGATTTCACCCGTAATCCAGCCGGTGCCGCCGGTTGAGTTGTCGCACTCAAGTTCAACGGCAATCAATTCCTTGACGCCAAAGGCGTGGGCGATCGGGCGCGTCACAAATTCATTGGTGGCGGTGACGATGACCACCTCATAGCCCGCCTGCTGGTGTTCGCGGACCAGTGACACGGCCTCGGGCTTTATGACGGGTTGCACCACAGCCCTCATGAACTCTACGCGAGCCGCTTCTGAATTGATAGCGCCTTGGCGCCGCATGGCATTCGTGGCAAAGCGTATGTAATCGTGAATATCGAGCGTCCCGGCCTTGTAATGGGCAAAAAACTCGTCGTTGCGCCGACTGAAATCCACCGGGTCGGTCCAGCCAAGAGTGGTCGTAAAGACGCCCCATGCGTAATCAGAGTCGATGGGCAACAAGGTGTGATCAAGGTCAAAAAGGGCCAGCTTCATGCGTTCAGGAGTCTTCCATCATGGATTTGATCAGGGGAATGGTAATGCCCCGTTTGGTTTGCAAGGCGTAGCCGTCAATCAGGTCGAGCAGTTCCATCAAGCTACCCAGGTCACGGCTGAAACGGGTCAACATGTAGTCCATCACCTCGTCACTCAGAAAAACCCCGCGTGCATCCGCCGCCTGGCGCAACACGGCGCGGCGCTCCGGCTCACTCAGCACATGCAGCTGGAACACGTGGCCCCAACCGAGGCGGGTTCTGAGGTCATCGCGCAACTTCAGGTCGGCCGGGGGCAATGCGCCGACGCCCAACACGCCGATTTGCTGGGTTTGTGCATTGACGAACCAGTTGAACGCCGCGTGTTGCTGCACCGCGGTATACAAATGCACATCGTCCATCAGTACAGCGGCCCAGCCCTCGTTGAATTCAGGCGGCTCCTGAACCGTGGCATCGAGCCAGCCGACCGTCGCACCCTGCTCGCGCAAGGCCTCCTGCACCGCCTTGAGCAAATGGGTCTTGCCGCTGCCTTCGCCGCCCCACAGGTAGGTCGGCACCGGCGAGCGCGTGACGGAATTTGATTTTTCACCGACCCAGAGTTCCAGGTGCCTGAGCGCCGCTTCATTGGGGCCGACGAAGAAACTTTTTAACGTGGGTCCGGTGGCCAGACCGATGTCGAGGGCAATCTGCTTCATTTTCGGCCTTCAACCCTGATAAAGTTTGCTGGAAAGATAACGTGCTTGCGCTCGCCGCATGGCGACCAGCAGCACGGCGCTGGCAGGCAAGGCAATCAACACGCCGACAAACCCGAACAGCTGTCCAAATGCCAGCAACGCAAAAATCACCGCCAGCGGATGCAGTCCGATACGTTCACCCACCAGTCGCGGCGTCAGGAACAGGCTTTCAATGACTTGCCCGAGACCGTACACCACCGCCACCATGATCAGCGCTTTGGCCGACCCCTGGGTGACCGCAAACTGAAGCAAACCTGCCAGCGTAGCCAAAATCATGCCCAAGCCAAAGCCCACATACGGTACAAACATGGCCAGTCCGGTAAAAACGCCTATGGGCAACGCCAGATCCAGGCCAAACAAGGCCAGGCCGGCGCTATAGAAAACCGCCATCGCCAACATGACCAGCAACTGACCGCGCAGGTACTGGCCCAACACCGCATCTGCTTCATCGGTAAAACGGTCATAGGCCGCCCGCCCGCGTGGTGGCACAAACTCGAGTACCCGGGCCACAAATCGGTGCCAGTCCATCAGCAAATAAAACAAGGCCACTGGAATCAGCATGGCATTGCCCACAATGGCAAACGCCACACTGCCGCCCAGCTTGACCGAGGTCATGACAGACGCCAAGGTATCTTCGACATTGGCGCTGAGGTATTTCAGGACAAAGGCTTTGACACTGGCCACATCCAGAGACAGCGTGACGCCAAACTGGGCCAAAAACGGTTGGAGCGACGCATTCATGCCGTCCAGCAGCACAGGTACCTGCTCGCGCAACAAGGGCAACTCCTTGACCAGAACCGGCACGATCAGCAACATGACACCCAGCACCGCCACAACGAACAAGAGCTCAACCGCCACCACCGCCACCAACCGTGGCAGACGGCCGCGACCCACATCGTCGAGCCAGTCCACCAGTGGCGTCAGGGCATAGGCCAGAATCGCGGCCACAACAAAAGGCGTCAGGACGGGTGCGAGCAACCACAAGGCAAATGCCGCGATCACTGCAATCAAGGCCCAGTTAGCGGCTCTTTTTTGAGTTGAATTGAATTGCATACGGATGGTGGAGGACAAACCCTTAAAATCTGGGCAAATTCTATAGGGCTCTGTCGTACCGCCCGACCCGACGCAACTATCCACGCACTTTACATGACCACACCTAACGCTTCCTCTCCCCTTTCCTACAAAGACGCCGGTGTCGACATTGACGCCGGTGACGCGCTGGTCGAACG
>NZ_DHXT01000220.1 GCF_002413825.1 Rhodoferax sp. UBA5149 | reverse complement strand
CTGCGCCAGCATCGCGCGCCGCACCAGCACGCTGGCCAGTTCCAGCCGACCCTGCATCAAACCGCGCCAGGTCGGGCGCAGTTCCAGACGCTCAAGCGTCAGCGGCGGCCGGGTTTGAATCTGAACGCCGCCCAAGGCCAGCGCCGGCAGCGGCCACAGATCGACGTCAATGCGCTCCAGTTTCACGGCCACCCCCAGTAACGCGCTGGCTTCGCGCTCGGCCCGCGCCTTGAAATCTTCCGTGCCGAGCCAGCCTTGCAAAGCCCAGGCGCCGGCCGCCAACAGCAGTAGCAAGGCCAGCCCGGCCACGAACATCCATTTCAAAATTCGTTTCATGTCGGCATTTTGCGCCGGGCAAGCCACCGCCGCACCGCCGCGACATCGCCGACCTGACCCAGCCGGGTCGCTGCCTGGCCCGCGCTGACGCTGCAACAGCTGTCGCATGGGTGTCTTGAAACAGGCGGGGACGTGTTCCATGCGCTTGCATTTCAAGCGAAAGCCTGCAGATGCAGTGTCACGCCCGATCGGCTGTGCCTTGAAACTTTCTACCACCTGAACCCTCATGACCTCTATATTCGATCCCCTGCAAGTCGGCCGTCTGCACCTTGCCAACCGCATGGTCATGGCCCCGCTCACGCGCAACCGCGCACCCGGCGCTATTCCCACAGCGCTGATGGCCACCTATTACACGCAACGCGCCGACCCCAAAAACGGGGCCGGACTGATCGTGACCGAAGCCACCGCCATCAGCCACCAGGGCCAAGGCTATGCCGACGTACCCGGTATCTGGAACGACGAACAGGTGAGCGCCTGGAAACAGGTGACGGAGTCGGTCCACGCCGCCGGCGGCAAAATCGTCATGCAGCTGTGGCATGTGGGGCGCGTCTCGCATGTCGATCTGCAACCCGGTGGCCAGGCGCCCGTGGCGCCCTCGGCCATCACCGCCAAAACCAAAACCGTTCTGATCCAGGACGGTGTCGCCAAATTTATCGACACCTCCGCGCCGCGCGCCCTGACCCTGGAAGAGTTGCCCGGCATCGTCGACGACTACCGCCGTGCGGCACGCCATGCCATTGCCGCCGGTTTTGATGGCGTCGAAGTGCATGGTGCCAACGGCTATCTGCTGGACCAGTTCCTGCGCTCGGGCTCCAACACCCGCACCGATGCCTATGGCGGCAGCATTGAAAACCGGGCCCGTTTGCTGCTGGAAGTGATGCGCGCGGTCAGCCAGGAAATCGGCGGTGACCGCGTCGGCTTGCGCCTGTCGCCGGTGACCCCGGCCAATGATGCGCAAGACCCGCATCCGCAGCCGCTGTTTGGCTATGCCGTGGCACAACTCGCGCCGCTGAACCTGGCTTTCCTGCACATCATCGAAGGCTCGACCGGCGGCCCACGGGACTATATGCAGGGCGACACACCGTTTGACTACGCGGCCTTACGTGCCAGCTACCGCAACGCGGGTGGCAAAGGTGCCTGGATGGTGAATAACGGCTTGGATATCACACTGGCCAATCAGTCGCTGGCCAGCGGTGCGGACCTGGTGGCTTTTGGCCGCCTCTTCATCGCCAACCCCGACCTCACGCGCCGTTTGCGCGAGAATGCGGCGCTCAATGCGCCGGACCGCAGCACGTTTTACGGCGGTGGCGCCAAAGGCTACACCGACTACCCGGCACTGGCCTGAAGCTAAACTAAATCAAGGTCCGCTGACGCTAGCCCTCGCCCAAACCAATGGGCGCGGGCGCGCGCATCACAATGCGGGTGAACAGCCGGTCATACGCCGGATCTCGCGGGTACTTGCCTGTGAGGGGGTCACAGTTGCTGGCAAAAGCGGCGTCAAGCTCTTTCCAGTCCGCCACACTCAATACCCTTTGCGCCGCGGGCAGGATCACGGTTTCTTCCAGCCGCATGTGCTCCAGATAAAAATCAAGATAACGTTTTGCCGCCTGGTCAAAGACGGCACGTCTTGACTCGCCCACCAGCTCCCAGGCCAACAACAAGTGCTGTAGTTCACGCACCGCCGACTCACCTTTCGAATGGTCGTTGTCGAGCCGGGCAATGACCTCCACCGTCTCCGGCGCCAGGCGCGCGACCCGGGGGAACAGCAACTCTGTTTCCTTGGGGTGATGCAGGCGCTCGGGAAACTCGTCGATGTAGAACAACATCGCCCGCAATACATCAAAAAAACTCTCTGGCTCGTTAACGGGGCCGCGCTCGACCATCATGCCGAGCGAGCGCAACATCGCCGCCAGCGCAGCGTGTTCATCGCGAATGATTCGCATACTTTCATGGGCCATGGATGCGTCTCCGATAGTGGTGCAAGCATGCCACGCGACCTGTCAACCGCACTTGATGCAGATCAACCAGCCATCAGCGCACTGCCATTGCCCTATCACCGCCCCCTGATTTGCACTTCAGCCGCATAGACCCAATTGTCCGGTTTTGTCAAAGAATAAACCTGTGTATAGTTCCGGCACAAGTCATGAGTTATCCACAGAAAAATACAAAAAATAAAAGTTGTCCAGTTTCCGGGTACAGTCCAAAAGCATGGCCACCCACATGCGTTGACCTTACATAAGTCATTGATTTAAAACAAAAATATAGGCTTATCCCCACAAAACTGCAACCCTTATCTACTACTACTATTTAAAAATAGAATAAATAGAAGATAAGAAAACACCAACTCCCCCGAAAAAACAAAGAGGATTGTTCAGCCCCATGGTTTGCTTGCGAACGCTTACAAAGAAGCTGGGCAGTTTGGGGTTTTAGGCGATGCAATCAAGTAAAATTCAGGCTCAGCTGGCGCCGCGCTTCAGCCGTCATTCCGTCGCATTTCAACCGTTCGCCACAGGTCTTTTATTTTTCCCATGTCCGTTTCTTCTGCAGGTCACCTGTCTGGTCACGCCCATGCCTCCTTTGAAATAAAAAGTGCCCAGTTGCCCCTGGTGGCGCTGATGCTCAAGACAAGCGACTGGGACCTGCTGGCCGCCGATCTGAAACAGCAGTTCGGCGCCGACGGCGAGAGTCCCGAATTTTTCGACCACGATGCATTGGTCATTGATTTTTCGCAGCTTGCGGCCGATATGCCGCTGCAAGACCTGAAACCCTTGTTGGTGGTGTTGCGGTCCTGTCGCCTGGTGCCGTTGGCGGTGCGCGGTGCCAGTGCGGCGTGGATGCAAGCGGCCCTCGCCCTGGGTTTAGTGGAAGCACCGGTCGATGTACCACGGGCGCGCCCGCTGGCTATCAAACCCGCAGCAACCGAGACTGTGGTGACCGAGGTCGTCCGGGAGGTTGTGGTCGAGGTGGTGCGCGAAGTCGTCCGTGAAATCCCGGGCCAGCTCACCATGGTGGTGGACAAACCCCTGCGTTCCGGACAAAAAGTCTATGCACGGGGTGCCGATCTGGTGGTGCTGGCCATGGTCAACCAGGGCGCCGAAGTGGTGGCCGATGGCAATATTCATGTCTACGCGCCGCTGCGCGGCAAGGCCATGGCCGGCGCCAGCGGCAACACCCATGCCCGTATTTTTTCTTTGTGCCTCGACCCCGAGCTGATTTCCATTGCCGGTGTCTACCGCACCAGCGAGAACCCATTGGCGCCCGAGGTGCGTGGCAAGGCAGCGCAAGTGCGTTTGAGCAACGATGGGCAGGACAAGTTGCTGATTGAAGCGCTGAAAACCTAATTTTTAAATTGAAAGACATCTCACCCATGGCAAAAATCATTGTGGTTACCTCCGGCAAGGGCGGGGTCGGTAAAACAACCACCAGCGCCAGCTTTGCGACCGGTCTGGCCATGCGCGGCCATAAGACCGCCGTGATCGACTTTGATGTTGGCTTGCGCAATCTGGACCTGATCATGGGTTGCGAGCGCCGCGTGGTGTATGACCTGATCAACGTCATCCACGGCGAGGCCAACCTGAACCAGGCCCTCATCAAGGACAAGCAGTGCGACAACCTGTACGTGCTGGCCGCTTCGCAAACCCGTGACAAGGACGCCTTGACGCAGGACGGCGTGGAAAAAGTGCTGACCGACCTGGCCGCCATGGACTTTGAATATATCGTCTGCGATTCGCCTGCCGGCATTGAGACAGGCGCCCTGATGGCCATGCACTTTGCCGACGAAGCGCTGGTGGTGACCAACCCCGAGGTC
>NZ_DHXT01000086.1:1854-9917 GCF_002413825.1 Rhodoferax sp. UBA5149 | reverse complement strand
ACAGTGAAATCGATGAAGAACCACTATTAGCATCCCTGGTCCTGGCCGGTTCAATTCTGGCTTTAGCAAGTGGCGCAGCCCAAGCATATACATTGAGTTGGCACGACGCGCCGATCGTAGGTACGAACGCCGTTGATAACGGAAATGGGTCGCTGACGGTAACCGTAAACGGTAGTCCTCAAATAATCCCGGACTCCAACGCACTCCTGAGCCAGAGTGTCATCTTTATCAACCCGACCGTGTGGGACGGCGTTAGCCACTTCTATGATCCGGCTTCAAACGCTGGGGCGGGAAGTTCGGTCAACGTGGACACGGCCTCGACCTATACCTACGCGTTTAACTGGGCCTTCCTCGGTAACGGTCCGAATATTGCGTATTCTGCGTTTAACTACACGAACACATGGAGCGACCCGACCCTCACAATTGCAGAGGTATGGAGCGACATCGGAGGGTTCTGGCTTGAAGACGTAGGAAATTGGCAGTACACGGAAACCTGGACGGGCATTGGGGGCAACGACATCGGCGCCTCCATAACAAGTACCCGCGACTTCGCAGTGGCGCTGCCCCAAACGGTACCCGAACCGGCATCCCTCGCCCTTTTGGCGCTGGGACTCGTTGGACTCGGATTCAGCCAACGCAGGAAGCAAGTCTAAGTATTCACAACATCGTGCATGACAGACCCCGCTTCGGCGGGGTTTTGATTGGTAGTCTCAGTTTACAGATGCGCCCTCGTTTTGCTGCTGGTGTTGGCCCTCAGTCAGCAGCGACAGGGCCACCCGTACCGATGACATCCTGACCCACTTGGTGGCCCTCAAAGCCCAGCGCACCGACCAAGAGCAGCAACGCGGCGTTGTTGCTCGGATCACCATGGACAAGAGCGGCGCCAAAAAGGCGACCGTGGATGAGATCAATGTCAGCAGCGAATTCCCAATCATTGTTCGATGGACAAGTGAAGTATCTCAACAACATCGTCGAGAAAGATCATCGTGCAGTCAAACGCGTTACCAAGCCGATGCTCAATTTCAAGTCCTTTCAATCAGCGAAGTGCGTCTTGGCCGGCATTGAATTGATGCACATGATTCGAAAAGGTCAGTTCATGATGCAGAGCTGCTCCGAGATGTCGTTTGCCGACCAGTTTTATGCTTTGGCAGGACAAATCAGTCCAGTCTGAGGAGCCGACTTCGCTCCCACCAGAAACACGTTCGTTAGTCGGCAACGCGACAGAACCTTCAATGTCAGGTGTCGGGCAGGCATTTCGAGAAAATCATCGTCGGCTTCGGGCACGTTGAAGTCCGCCACGAACGACTTGTGACGGGCAATGAATTGGGCAACCCGTAAGCTGACTGCCGTGACCGGCGGCAATCAGTCTCTAGCGGGCACTCGGCATTAGTCACTCAATGAGCAAACTCGGACGAAAACAGCCACAAAGGTTGACTGGCGAGAAGCTACCCCATTCAGTTGATTTCACGGCTGTGAAAAGTCAACCGCGTTCGGCCGCCCTGCCAACTGCAATCTCGCCACCACCTCCGCCGTCTGCGCCAACAGCGCCCCCTTTTTCCAAACCTTCAAGCGATTCGCCCGCAACCGAATCGCCTCGACCGGGTCCCGCGCCTGCAGCAACACAAAGCTCGCATCGCAGCCCACGGCCAGCCCGTAGCCCGGCAGATGCATCACCTTGGCGGCGTTGGTCGTCACCGCGTCGAAGCATTGGCGCATGGCGGCCTGGCTGGTCATCTGCGCCACATGCAGGCCCATGTGCGCCACCTCCAGCATGTCGCCACTGCCCAGCGAATACCAGGGGTCCATCACGCAGTCATGGCCAAAGGCGACGTTGATGCCTGCGGCCAGCAGCTCGGGCACGCGCGTCATGCCGCGGCGTTTGGGATAAGTGTCGTGCCGGCCCTGCAGTGTGATGTTGATCAGCGGATTCGCCACCACCTGCAGTTGCGCCTCGGCCATCAGCGGCAGCAGCTTGCTGACGTAGTAGTTGTCCATGCTGTGCATGGAGGTCAGGTGCGAGCCGGTGACGCGCCCGTGCAGCCCGAGGCGCTGGGTTTCGAAGGCCAGCGTTTCGACGTGGCGCGACAGCGGGTCGTCGGACTCGTCGCAGTGCATGTCCACCGGTTTACCCAACTCGGCGGCCAGTTCGCACAGCAGCTTGATACTCAGTGCCCCGTCCGCCATGGTTCGCTCGAAATGCGGAATGCCGCCGACCACGTCCACGCCCATGGCGAGCGCGCGCGTCAGGTTGTCCATGTGCTGGTCCGGTCCCAGCGGGCCGCGCAGTACGCCGTCCTGCGGAAACGCCACCAGCTGCAAATCCAGATACGGCGCCACCCGGCGTTTCACCACCAGCAAGGCCTCCACCGCCAGCAGGCGCGGGTCGCACACGTCCACATGGGTGCGAATCGCCAGCAGGCCTTTGGCCACGGCCCAGTCGCAGTAGTTAAGTGCCCGTTCAATCAGCGCATCCTGGGTCAGCAGGGGTTTGAGTTCCCCCCACAGCGCGATGCCCTCCAGCAGCGTGCCGGACTCATTGACGCGCGGCAGGCCGTAGCTGAGCGTGGCGTCCATGTGGAAATGCGGGTCGACAAAATGCGGGCTCAGCAGGTAGCCGCCGGCGTCCAGCGTTTCACGCGCCGGGGCATCCAGGCCCGCGCTGACTTCCACAATCTTCCCAGCGCGCACGGCGATGGACATGTCCACGCGCCCATCGGGCAGGGTGGCGTTTTGAATCAGCAGATCAAGCATGGCGATGAATGATGAGTTGGTTGCTATAAAAAAAATAGCTACTTGCGCATATTACACGGGGGCTACAGCCTGTTTTTATATAAATTTCCAAGCTTGGCGTCTTCCGGTCTTATTGTGCTCGATCCGACCCGTGCATCGCACACAAAGAGCCTGGCGCCATCCGGCCAGCGACATGCCCAGATCGCGCCGGGAGCCTTTGTGCTGCTGGGGGCGGCCTTCGCCACCGGTCAGACCCACTTCAACCCCACGCCCCAGGTCTGGGCCAGCCGGGTGTTCCATTCGCTGGTAGTGTCGTTTGCCAGCTTTCTGGTGTGGTTCTGGTTGTGGCGCCACTACCTGGCGTCCCGCCGGGCGCGTTCTCGTTCATGACGCCGCTGTTTGGCATGGTGTTCGGCGCGTGGCTGCTGAGTGAGCCGACCGAGATGAGCTTTTTGCTCGGGGCGGTAATCTGCTCACACGGCCCAGCCCGTGCCGTCGAAACTTTGCACGTTGTTTCTTCCTGCCTGCTTGGCCTTGTAAAGCGCTTTGTCGGCGTTGTTCATCAATTGCTCGAATGACAGGTTGCCGCCCTCCACGGTGGCGACGCCGATGCTGACGGTAAACGTGACGCTGACCCCTTCATCGTTCGCAGCCACCTGCTGGGCGGCCACCGCTTGGCACAGCGATTCGGCCAGAATGCGCGCGCTGGGATGATCGGTTTCGGGCAACACGATGACAAACTCTTCGCCGCCCACGCGGGCCACGGTGTCCAGGCCACCGCGGATGCGGGTACGGCAGGCGTCGGCCACGGCACAGATCACATGATCGCCGACCAGATGTCCCCAGGCGTCGTTGACGCTTTTGAACAAATCAATGTCCACCATCAGCAAGGAGACGGGATGACTGAAGCGCTCGGCGCGTTTGCATTCATTGCCCCCCAGTTCCATCAGGGTGCGCCGATTGGCCAGCCCGGTGAGCGAGTCGCTGGCGGCAAGCAGTTCCAGTGCGGCGTTGCAGCTTTGAAGTAAGGTGTTTTGATCGGCCAGTTGCCGGTTGATCTGCGCGATCTCGTCTTCCTTGCGTTTTCTGTCGTCGATGTTGAAGGTCACGCCAATGAATCGCTTGCCGGGGGCATCGCTGTGCCCGTCCATGACTTTGCCGTAATTGGCATACCAAACCCAGACGCCGTTTTTGGCGCGCAGCCTGAATTCGCAACGGTACTGGGGCGTCCGCCCCGACAGATGGTCATCCACGGCAGTCTTGACCGTCATGACATCGTCCGGGTGAAAGAGCTTGTAGATATCGTCCACGTAGACGACCATTTCGTGCTCGCTGTAGCCCAGCTCCGTCAAGGTCTTCATCGCCTTGCGGGTGACCTCCCCCGTCAGCAGATTGTTCTCCCAGAGGTCGAGTCCCGCAGCTTCCAGCGCCAGCTCCAGTCGTTCCCGGTTGAGTTCCGCTTCGCCCATGGTATGGGGTCCTTCAGGCCGATGGCATCGCGCCAGCGTAGCCCATATTGCGCAGCAGGCCGGCAAACGACGCCACGACGCCCGCTGCTTGGTAGAGCTGGGGCGCGGCCGTCACCTGGATGATGCTGACCATGTTGCCGGTGCTCTTGCCGGTCGCTGCATTGAAATACTCGGCCAGATCGTCGCTGGCGTTGGAGAAGCCCCGCCCCGTGCTTTCCGAGTAATAGCAGATCGAATCGGGCGCGATAGTGTCGGGCGTCGCGCTCGACGTCGAATACATGATGAGGTTTTCGTTCAGGTTGTAGAGGTAGTGCGTTTGTGTGCTGTCGCTCGGGACGGGCGCATTGTCCAGGCGGATGATGCCGGAGTCGAGCGAGGCATTTGACGTCGATTGCGTGACGGACGTAATGTAGAAATTGGTGACAGTAGCAGTGGCCGCGCGGCCAGTGATGGAAGCAATGGCAAACGCGACTTCCGCCGTGGTTAAGGGCGTGGGGGCGCTCAGCAGCAATTGGCCCAGGCCCCAAGCCTGCGTCAAGGTTCCGGCAATGTAGTTGCCACTCAAGGCGTAGCCGTTGTCAGCATTGGAAGGCCACAGCGCGATGCCGGAATACCCCCCAAAGCCCGCCACCACGCCGCCTGCCAAGGTTTCCACTTTGGCTGCCGTGCTGGCATTCAGAACGGCTGACTCGACTACGCGGGCGGCTACTTTGTCGCTGGCCAGTGCGCAGGGGCTAGGGGCCAGATCTGTGCTGCCACCGAAGGTGGTCTGCTGCAGCTCGGGCACAGCGCGCCCGGCGCCGTCGCCGTTCACTACCCACAGGGCTCCATTGGATAGCGCGGCCGCGATCAGCGGAACAAGCGAGTTGATCGGGCCGATCTCCACAGGAATCACGCATCCCAGTGCGCACCCAGTGCTGGCTTCGAGCACCGTGACGGTATTGCGGATGGCGTTGGCAACGTTCGCCAGGGTCAGGCTGTCGGCAGCGTCGGGCGAGCCCATGATGGCCAGCACACAGCCATTGGTCGCCCCATCGTAGTTCTGCACCGCCACTGTGCCACGCCAGCCACTCTGCGCCAATTGTTGAAGAATCGCTAGGGCATCCCGGTAGCTACCACCGCCACCGCTGGCCAGCACCGCAGCGCCGGCAGCGATGAATTCAAAGTCGGCTATCCCGTACTCAAATCCGCTCATTGATTTCCCCCTCCCTGTTTGTGTCGAACACAGGGCGCCCCGAAAGACGCCTATTAAACTGTAACAGGAAGAAGGCGGGTGCAGTACCCGTACAGTCTTCGGCCGTCAAACCACTTTGGCCCGCTCCAGCATCGCATGCAGCAGCACATTGCCGCCGGCCGTGATGTGCGCGGGCTCGGCGCTTTCGATCTCGTTGTGGCTGATGCCGTCCTTGCAGGGAATGAAGATCATGCCGCTGGGCGCGAGCCGGGCCATGTAGACGGCGTCGTGCCCGGCGCCCGAGACCACCGGCATGTTGGCGTAGCCCAGCTTCGCGGCGGCACGCGCCACGGCGTCGATGCAGTCGCCGTGAAAGGCCTGCGCCGGGTAGCTCGACACCAGCTCGATCTGGATGTCCAGACCCGTCTTCTGGCTGAGCTGGGCGGCATAGGCCTTGACCTCGTCAGCCATCTGGTCCACCCGTGCGTCGGTCGCATTGCGCAGGTCGATGGAAAACTTCACCCGTCCCGGAATGACGTTGCGGCTGTTCGGGTACACCTGCACCATGCCCACGGTACCGCGCCCATGCGGCGCATGGCGCAGGGCGGCGGCCACCACTTCCTGCATCAAATGGGTGGCGACCTGCATCGCGTCTTTGCGCAGCGCCATGGGGGTGGGGCCGGCATGCGCTTCCATGCCGTTCACGGTGCAGTCGAACCAGCGAATGCCGAGCACGCCTTGCACCACGCCGATGATCTTGTCGTTGTCTTCGAGCACCGGGCCCTGCTCGATATGGGTTTCGAAGTAGGTGCCAATCGGATGCTCGCCCGGTTCCTGCTCGCCGACGTAGCCGATGCGTTTGAGTTCGTCACCAACCGACTTGCCCACGGTGTCTTTCGCCGCGTAAGCGTGTTCCAGCGAGAAGGCCTTGGCAAACACACCCGAGCCCATCATCACCGGCACAAAGCGCGAGCCTTCCTCGTTGGTCCAGAAGGCGACCTCGATCGGCGCTTCGGTGACGATGCCGTGGTCGTTCAAGGTCCGCACCACTTCGAGGCCGGCCAGCACGCCGTAGTTGCCGTCGAACTTGCCGCCGGTGGGCTGGGTGTCGATATGGCTGCCGGTCACGATCGGGGGCAGCGAATTGTTGTGACCGGCGCGGCACATGAAGCCGTTGCCGATCTTGTCGATGGTGACCGTCATGCCTGCCGCGCGTGCCCAGCCCAGCACCA
Organism: Rhodoferax sp. UBA5149; assembly: GCF_002413825.1. Lineage (GTDB taxonomy): Bacteria > Pseudomonadota > Gammaproteobacteria > Burkholderiales > Burkholderiaceae_C > Rhodoferax. The sequence goes on along the minus strand of NZ_DHXT01000086.1, from coordinate 3,312 downwards.
GATCGCGGCCCTGCTTGTCGAGGTCGGTCAGGGTCAGGCGGCAGACACCGCCCTTGGGCGTGGCGCCAATCTTTGCCAGCGCCATCAGCGAGGCCCACAAGCGATCGCCGTTGATGCGCAGGCTGTCAATATCGATAGAAGTTGCAGTGCCCATGGTGTTTTCCTAAAAATGATCGAGAGCCAGTCTCCAATTTCGCCAGGGAGGGGAGTGCCGGGGACCGATTTCTGGGCCTTTGACAGTATGAGGGCCCCGGCACTCCCCTCCCTGGCAGGCACTACGTAAATCAGCGAGCGACAGCCGTAGGTGCCAGCGTCTCCGTACGCAATTTGTTTGCCGCAAAATTCGGACCAAGCGCCGGCCGCTTGAGGTAGCGCCCCGCGCCCTGTCTGGCGCGCAGCTCGCCCTGCACGAATACCAACTCGCCCTGGCTTACGGTGTGGCTGGGAATGCCGCGCACCGTGCGGCCCTCGAAGATGTTGAAGTCGCCCTTGCTGTGCTGGGTTTTGGCGGACAGGGTTTTGGTTCCTTGCGGGTCCCACACCACCAGGTCGGCGTCCGCTCCCACGGAGACGCTGCCTTTTTGCGGGTAGATGTTGAACAGCTTGGCTGTGTTGGCGGAGGTGATGGCGACGAACTCGGAAGGCGTCAGGCGCCCGGTGTTGACACCGGCGTCCCAGATCACGCTCAGGCGCTCTTCGACGCCGCCGCAGCCGTTCGGGATTTTCGAGAAATCGTCTTTGCCGGCCGCCTTTTGCGTCGCGCAAAAAGTGCAGTGGTCGGTGGCCGTGGTGTGCAGGTTGCCGGACTGCAGGCCGCGCCACAAAAACTCCTGATGCCCTTTGGACCGGAACGGCGGGCTCATCACGTGCGCGGCGGCGGTGGCGAAGTCGGGATGGCGATACACGCTGTCGTCCAACACTAGATGGCCGGCCAGCACCTCGCCGTAGACGCGCTGGCCACGGGCGCGGGCGCGGGCGATCGCCTCGGCCGCTTCGATGCACGAGACATGCACCACGTAGATCGGTACCCCCAGCACATCGGCAATGGCAATGGCGCGGTTCGCGGCCTCGCCTTCGACCGTCGGCGGGCGCGACAGCGGATGCCCCTCCGGCCCCGTGATGCCCATCGCCGCCACTTCTTTTTGCAGCAAGAACACCAGCTCGCCGTTCTCGGCGTGTACCGTCGGCATGGCGCCCAATTCGAGTGCGCGCTTGAAGCTGTTCACCAGCGTTTCATCGTCGCACATGATGGCGTTCTTGTAGGCCATGAAATGCTTGAAACTGTTGATGCCTTCCTGTTGGACCAGCGTGCCCATGTCGTGCTTGACCGACTCACTCCACCAGGTGATGGCCATGTGAAACGAATAGTCCGCGGCCGATTTCTCGGCCCAGCCGCGCCAGGTCTGGTAGGCCTCCATCAGCGACTGCTGCGGACTCGGAATCACGAAGTCGATGATG
>NZ_DHXT01000086.1:0-1636 GCF_002413825.1 Rhodoferax sp. UBA5149 | reverse complement strand
TGGGTGTGCGGGTCGATGCCGCCCGGCATCACATACTGGCCACCGGCGTCCACGATCGTGGCACTGGCGGGCGCGGCCAGCGTGTCGCCGACGCCGATGATGCGGCCGTCCTGGCACATCACATCGGCTGGGAACGCGCGGTCCGCATTCACCACCGTGCCGCCGCGAATCAAGAGTGTGCTCATGAATGCTCCTAAATAAATAGCTGCTTACGCAATGAATACGGGGGCTAGAGCCATATTTAACTTAAACCCTAGGCCGGTTTGGCGGCGCGCATGGGGTTGTTGGCGTGCGTCGTCCAGTCAGCGTGTTTATCGCTCACAAGGCGCCCGGTGCGCAAGTCTTTTTCACCGGGCAACAGCTCGCGCAGCGTGATGCACGCCGGCACCGGGCACACCAGCACGCACAGGTTGCAGCCGACGCATTCGTCTTCGCGCACTGAGAAGTGGCGGCGGCCGTCCTGCATGGCGGTGATGGCCTGGTGCGAGGTGTCTTCGCAGGCAATGTGGCAGCGCCCGCACTGGATGCAGGCGTCCTGCTTGATGACCGCCTTGGAGATATGGTTGAGGTTGAGGTAGCGCCAGTCGGATACCGTGGGCAAGGCCTTGCCGCGAATATCGTCCAGCGAGGTGAAGCCCATCTCGTCCATGTAGTTGGACAGGCCATCGCTCATTTCCTGCACGATTTTGAAGCCATAGACCATGGCGGCGGTGCAGACCTGCACGTTGCCGGCGCCCAGGGCAATGAAGTCCAGCGCATCGCGCCAGTTGCTTACTCCCCCAATGCCCGAAATCGGCAGACCGGCCGTGAGCGGATCGCGCGCAATCTCGGCCACCATGTTCAGCGCAATCGGCTTCACGGCCGGGCCGCAATAGCCGCCGTGCGAGCCCCGGCCAGCCGTGGAAGGTGTCATGGTCAACGTGGCCGGGTCCACGCCCATGATGGAGTTGATGGTGTTGATGAGCGACACGGCGTCGGCGCCGCCTTTTTTAGCGGCGCGCGCGGGCAGGCGCACATCGGTGATGTTGGGCGTCAGCTTCACGATCACCGGCAGTTTGCTGTACTGCTTGCACCAGGCCGTCACCATCTCGATGTACTCGGGCACCTGGCCGACCGCTGCGCCCATGCCGCGCTCGCTCATGCCGTGCGGGCAGCCGAAGTTGAGTTCGATGCCGTCGGCGCCGCTGTCGTTCACGCGCGCCAAGATAGCCTTCCAGGACGCTTCCACGCAAGGCACCATCAAGGACACCACCATGGCGCGGTCCGGCCAGTCGCGCTTGACCTGGGTGATCTCTTTCAGGTTCAGCGCCAGGTCGCGGTCGGTGATGAGTTCGATGTTGTTGAAGCCCATCAGCCGCCGGTCCGGCGTGAGCAGGGCGCCATAGCGTGGGCCGTTGACGTTGACGACGGGGGGCCCGGCCTCGCCCAGCGTCTTCCAGACCACGCCGCCCCAACCGGCCTCGAAGGCGCGGTTGACGTTATAGGCTTTGTCGGTCGGCGGCGCCGAGGCCAGCCAGAACGGGTTGGGGCTGTGGATGCCGGCAAAATGGGTGTGCAGATGGGCCATGGTGTTCTCTGAATCCTGAGGTGCTGTAGAGGCGGACTGGTTTAGCCGCCCGTGAGTTGGGCGTGGATG
>NZ_DHXT01000082.1:412-5844 GCF_002413825.1 Rhodoferax sp. UBA5149 | reverse complement strand
TGTCTGCCGCATTTCCGTTTGTGCTGTCGGAAGCGCTGCTGGCCGAATACCATGCGGTGCTGGTGCGGCCCAAGTTGTGCAAGCTCCATGGGCTGTCAGTGGCAGAGATTGATTCCATCCTGACGGATATGGTTCGTCACGCCATTGTGTTGGCACCCGTCAGCTCAGGGGTGAACCCCATCGCACCGGATGCGGGCGATCAGTTTCTATGGGATTTGCTTGCCACCCGGACCGATTTGGTGTTGGTCACGGGCGATAAATTATTGCTGCAAGACGAGGCCATGCAGCAGCGGGTCATCCTGCCGCTAACGTTTGAGGCCCAACTGCAGCACTGAGTTGCTATATTTTTAGTAGCTTCTCAAGAAGACTGCACGGGGGCTGGAGTGTGATTTTTTATAAATAAAGCGACGCAAGGTCGCTTTATTTGAGTCGGTGTAGACCGATCAGCGACTGCAATGTCCCGCGCCCGTGGGCGACCCGGATCATTGCTCTACTTTGCGGTACGGTCCATTCGGAATGGCGTTGGGTCCCAGCACAAACACCTGCCGATTAGCCTGTTGGGTCAGCGGCAGATAATTCGGCGCCGCTCGGGTAATGGCGGCGTTTATCGCTGCCGCGATCAAGAGTGCGAGTGGACTTCCTCCACTGTTGTTGTTCTGGGGCGAGTACTGCATCCTCTGCTTGGCTTGCCAAATCTCGGTGCCGTCTTTGCCAACCATCCGATAGTCAAACTCCACCGTCACCGTCGCAGCGAGGATCGCGTACTGTGCGTCCCAGCGATTAATCGTCACGTAGAGGACGGCATCGGCACCGAACAGCTTAGCCAGTGTCTCTGGTGGTTGCCGGTGGATCTGTTCACCTTCGTAGTAGCCTTCCTGCTCAAGGACAAACTTGGCCGTGTTGACGGGGAAGACGTAGAACCCCTTCTCGGCGAGCGGCACAGTCAGCGTCGAGAGTAGATAGTTGGGGGCGTCCACGTCCAGCGACTTATTGATGGCCGGTACCACCAGGATCGACCTTGGCGCCGCGGCATTAAAGGCGCTCAGATCCTTCTTGGCCGGTGCACTCGCACAGCCGCTCAGGACGACAACCAACAAGCAGAGCAACAAGTTCACGGTTTTCATGACTTCACCTCAGCTTTGGCGCCGGTGCGCTTGGCAACGTTATTGATGAGCGCGTCCATGAGTCCTCGGCTCTCCGGCCAAGCGTCTCGCTCCTTGGTGTACATCGCAACTGCCTTGCTAGAGTCGCCAGCCTGCAGGTACAGCGTTCCGAGTTCTGCGTACAGGCCTGGTGCTATCTTCTGCTTAGACTGTTCCATTTTGGCAATGTGCAGTTCAAGGCTTTGACGGAATTCCACCGATTTTTCGGGGCTCTTGTATGACTGGTACAGCATCGCGTCATAGCCGCCCCATTGGTACATTGAGCCGCGATTCGCGCAGGCTGTCAGGAACAGGCCGCACAATGCAATTGCGAAGATTTTCATGTGGTTGTTTTTCATTTGACGATGAACGGGCGAGCAACCCCGTCTCCAAGGTAGGCTCGTTCATCAAGCAGCACGTCGGAGCCGCTGACGACGCGAACGGCGTGCGTGCCGGACAGAACCCGTAACGAGCCTTGGCCGTCGAGGAAATCCCCCAGACGACCCGAGTCGAGGCCATTGACCAGAACGCGCGCTTCGTTCATCCGCGCATCTGCCGGGTCAAAGCGGAAGGAAATCTGCGGGCGCAGATCGACCACGCTTTGCCGTTCGGTGGGGTACTGAACACACCCGATGAGTGCAGCCAAAGCGCACATAAGCAGGCTGGCTGCAATCAATTTTCTGGTAACCATTAGGAGGCCTCCTTGATTCGAACTACCAACTGCTCTACTTTGAAGCCTTGGATCGAGCCACTGACGATGCTCCCCACGGAACCCTCGTTCACCTCGGAGTCACCAAAGTTTGAATCGATCCGAAGTTGCGCGATCTCACGCCCAGGCAGCGTGATGTCGAAACCCGTTTGCGGCGATTTGATTTTCTCGCCTGCAGTCTGTACTGAGAACAGCATCCCCGGACGCAGGCCTTGGGCCTTGCCACCAGCAACGAAATATCGGCCTTGATCAGCGGACAAGAAGTAGGTTTGCCACGGCCGCCCAGCCATCTCAGTTGCCAGCCGGTTCACCGCCTCGGATATGGCTTGGCGAATGGCCGTGTCGTTCAAGGTACCGTCGTATGCCGCTTGAGAGCCGAACCCAAAAGTGGAAGCCGATTCGGTGGACGATTCACCCGCGCCAGACGTGGCAAAGAAAACCTGTCCGGTTGTGACGTCCACCACGCGGAGATCGACTTTGGCAAATGCGACCTGCTTCTTGCTGGAAGACACAAAGCCGGACTGTCCCACCGTCTTGCGTCCAAATTCGGTCAGCGAGCCAATAATCAGCGCGTCAACGCCAACCAGGTTCAACTTCGTGCCGGTGAGATTGCTCTCATCCTTCAACCTCGAAATATCCGGTCTTTCGAAGACGACGTAGGCGCCCGATTCGGTCAGCGATTTGCTGAGCAGATCGGTGACCTGCTTGCCCAACGGGTCACCAGCGGAGTCCCGCAGAAGCGAGCGGCCGTAGGACGTCTCGTTGGTGATGCGACCCAGCGCGATCTTGCGTTTCAGTGTGGGCTTGACTGGGGCCGCAAGTGTTACGACCTGCTGCGCGCTCTTTTGCGCCGTCTTTGGCTGCGGCGACTCTTTCACCACAACAGGTGGTGCCTGGGTTGCACAGCCTGTGAAAAGCGATGCTGCAGTGATCGCGGCTGCCAGCCATCTTGACCGGAATAGACGATGTTTGGCGTAGATAGCCATGGGTAACCTCTGAGTTTGTTAATTATTTTTGAGCGAAGCCAATTGGCGTCACCTCGATCGACCCGTGGTTTCGTGGAAGCCCAAGGTTGAGCGTTGATCGTATGTCGTAGACCAACAATTAGATATCCCCCAAATGGGGGATATTGAGTTGACCGAGTTTTCGCAGGAGGACATGCGGGAGAAAAAGGATTTTCTGTAACCAATGAATCCCGCAAAACATCAGTCAGTTAGAAAGTCAAAACCAAGTGAGTAGTCGAACCATTTGAATACTGGATGTCGATTGAAGTAGGCGTCAAAGTACCGGCAGCATCAATTCGAAAGCGGTCTTGCTCAGTCGCAGTCAATGTGCCGGATGCGTTATAAAGTTTTGAGATCAAATTCACAATTGCAGTGCTTGAAGTGTCTGCTTCAATGACGTAACTTTGGACGGCAGTACCGTTGCCCGTCGCTTTTGTACTGTTCGTGTACAGAGTTTGCGTCCCATACGTCCCTGTTCCACCGACGGTAACTGACGTAGGTATGGTGGGCGGGGTCAGATACACGCCATAGTTGACGCCGATACTGTTAAAGCCAAGTGGAACGTAATTACTGGTGAAGTAGGCAGTAGAAGACTGTGCGATTGACGCCGGCGTGCAGTTGGTGAGGGACATCGTAAATGTGGCAGTTGCAGACAATCCTGCTACGCCTTCAAACGTTGCGGGTGTCGTGGCTGGTGATGAGCTCTTGTTTCCTGACCCCGTGCAAGTGCCAGAAACCGTGAAGTTTTTCGAATATCCACTTGCAATAAGTGACAAGTAGCCAGTCTGCACCGGGAAAGAGGGTGTTGATGCTATGGGCGCCTTTGTGAGGGTGATGGCCAATCCAGGCGCTCCACATGTGTAGCCCTGAGTAGGTGTGCAGGTAACCACAGTCATCGTCGCGGTTGTGTTGTTCAAAAGGGTGAGTGTTGAAGTAGCAAGTTGCGCGTTATTTATATAAGTGGTGACTGCCGCAGAGTTCCCCGTTACGGCACCTGTGTATGTGAATCCGGCCAAAACCGGCGTGGTTCGCGTCATATTGAAGCTTGATCCGGTTTGAACAACGGAAAACACAAAGGCTGTTCCGCTGGAGCTGCCGCTCCATGTTCCTGAGAAATCGGCTGGTGCTACCGGGCTGCTTGCGCTCCCGCCACTCCCGCCACCGCACGCAGCCAAGAAAGCCGTAAGCAAGGCTATAGCAAAAATTCGAATGTATGTCATAGATAAATATTCGTTGAGGGTTGCGATGGTCTTGGTTATTTTTATGACCTGCGTGCCATCCAGGCAGGTTTTCAACGATCAGGAAATTTCGGTCAAGGCCAGCCGAAGTGCGAGCCTGTCAGGCGTTTTGCGGCCAGGAAGAATTTGATTCGGTGGCGTTTGGGGTAAGCCCGCTGTCGCTTGGCGTGCGCGGCTTGAAGAATGCAGGCCGACCCCAGCAACGCGCCGCAATTAACAACCGCGTCAAGTTGAATTTGTGAATCAGCTGAAACTTCATCAGGCCCCCCTCAAGATGTGGAGCCTCTATGGATGAGGCTTCCGTGTTACAGAATGTAATCGATATTCACAAATAATTTGAATTCTTGTCAAAATGAGACAAGGGCTTGCCCCTACTTTGTGATGCATGTCAAAAGCATCACAGCTGATCGAAACCAATGCGTTTGCCGAGCGGCTGCGGCTGGCGCTCAAAGGCGTTGGCATTCGGCCGTCACCCACACTGGTTGCCAACGAGTTCAACCTGCGTTACTGGGGCAAGAGCATCACGTCTCACACGGCACGCAACTGGCTGCTGGGCAAGTCGATTCCGATGCAGGACAAGCTGCGCGTGCTGGCCGACTGGCTGCATGTCAGCGCGGATGAGTTGCGCTACGGCACGGCGGCACCGACCTTCAGGACGCAGGAAGCGGGCACGGATATGTCCGTGCTGACCATGCAAGATCGCGACATGCTGGGGCGCTACATGGCCCTGTCGCTGCAAGATCGTAAAACGGTGTGCGATGTGGTGGCCGCGCTAGCAGTGGCGGCGACGGTCAAGGCCCGAAATTTATAAAAGATAGGCTTGCAGCCATCGCGGAACATGCGCGAGCAGCTATCTTTTCAGTAGCAACTGGAAAACCTGCAAGCAAACGCAAATTGGGGGTGGATTCCCTTCAACCCCGCACTGCCAACAAGCGGGATAAACCGGCTTGCAACCCATCCAGGTCATCGGTTACGGTGAATCGATGGCCCCTAAAGCATCAACCAGCAACTTGGGTGTTTTGTCGGTCATCAATGAGAGTGCGGCTGCTATTGACGGCTTGCAAAAAGTGCGGATTGCGGATGTAACGCGGGCTCACCAGATCGACATGGCGGCCCAGCAATGGTTCGAGTGCGTCCGCCAGCTCGGCCCCACGTTTGGCACGCGAACCTGGGGCTTGCTCGTCTGGCGCCACCAAAAAGTCAAAGCAATTTCATCCAATGCGGTTGATTTTCGCGGCAGGCATCACGCCGCGCCGCCAGCGTCCACTTCCGCCCAGCAATTGGGCGTTTCATACAAGGTGATTTTGCTCAGGGACAAGCCGGTGCCGTAGCGGTCCTG
>NZ_DHXT01000082.1:0-272 GCF_002413825.1 Rhodoferax sp. UBA5149 | reverse complement strand
ACGGTTTTGTGATCGGGCAGGCTGTCCAGGAATTGCCGGACACTGGTGTCGTGGCGGTAGACCAGAAACGCATGGTCCCAGAGATCGACCAGATGGGTCTTGGCCAGCGTCTTGATATCGGAAAAATCCATCACCATGCCGTTGTCGGATTGACCGTCTTTGTCAATCACCGCGCCGACCAGCGTGATGAGCAGGGTATAGCGGTGCCCGTGCAGGTTGCGGCACTGGCTCTTGTGGTCGGGGATGCGGTGGCCGGCATCGAATTCCAGCTT
>NZ_DHXT01000030.1 GCF_002413825.1 Rhodoferax sp. UBA5149 | reverse complement strand
ACTTTTCTGGAAGACCTGCTGTTCACCCATCGCGGCCTGAGCGGCCCGGCGGTGCTGCAAATATCGAGTTACCTGCCAGCGGGCGCACCGATCCGCATCAACCTGGCACCCAACACCGATTTGCTGCAGGCACTCAGCCACGCCAAAGCCACCTCGCGCAAATTGATCGCCAATGAGCTGGCAGCCCAGGTGCCCGCGCGGCTGGCCAATGCCTGGGTGCAACAGGGCCAAAGCGCGGGTCACAACTGGCAGCGCCCCATCAACGAGGCCACGGACAAGGCGCTGGCGGCGCTGGCTGAACGCCTGACGCGCTGGGAACTCACCCCCACGGGAACCGAGGGTTACCGAAAGGCCGAGGTCACCGCCGGTGGCGTGGACACCCGTGATTTGTCTTCGCAGACGCTGGAATCAAAACAGCCCGGCCTGTATTTCATCGGCGAAGTGGTGGACGTGACCGGCTGGCTGGGCGGCTACAACTTTCAGTGGGCCTGGGCCAGCGGATTCGCCTGCGCGCAGGGCCTGGCGGCCAGCTTGCGGCCAGACTTGCCCGTCAGACAGTCATAAAATGCACGATTAACCTGGCAATGCCAATTCCCGGCATGGCAAGCAGCGGTAAGCGCTTAACCATTTACCGCTGCTGGCTCACCCAACATTTCTATGGACACCATGCAAGATACCCAGAAACCCAGTGCTCCGAGTACCGCCGATTTACAACGTGAAGTTGCCGAATTGCTAATCGAGTGTCTGAACCTCGAGGTCACGGTAGATCAAATCGCGCCGGACGCCCCCTTGTATGGCGATGGCTTGGGCCTGGACTCGATTGATGTGCTGGAAGTCGCGTTGGTGGTTTCCAAGCGTTATGGTCTGCAATTGCGTGACGACAGCGAAGACAACAAGCACACGTTCAGCTCGCTGCGCAACCTGTGCGACTATATCGCCGCCAAGAGAACCCGCTGATGGCACGCCGCATGGTGCGCGGGCTGGTCATTGCGGCGCTGGTGATCGGCTATCCGCTCCTGGCGCATTACACCAATGAATCCGCGCACAGCGACAACCTGGGCGCGCTGGTGGCCATGGCACCGGTGCTATTGCTTGCGCTGGTACTGGCCTGGCGCTCACCTCGGCGCGTCATGATGCTGGGTGTGCTGCTGCTGTCGTGTGTTGCGGCGTGGGCGGGATGGTCGGCGCTTGCACAGCATTTTGGGCTGGTGTACTGGCTACAAAATGTGGCGATGCAGCTGATACTGTTCATGACTTTTGGGCGTACTTTGATCGCTGGGCGGCAACCGCTCTGCACTCGCTTCGCAGAGGCGGTGCACGGACCCTTGACGCCGCAACATGAAACTTACGCACGCCAGGTCACGGTCGCCTGGACCCTGTTTTTTGCCGCGATGGCCTTGGCTTCGACCCTGCTGTTTTTTCTGGCGCCGCTGACCACATGGTCTGTTTTTTCCAACTTTCTGACGCTGCCTTTGGTCGCCTTCATGTTCATCGCCGAATATGGGGTGCGCCGATGGGTACTCCCCGATACGCGCCATACGCACATTCTTGATGCCGTGCGGGCGTTCAGGAACACACCGGCGCGTCCACGCTAGTGCTGGCCGCCCTCACCATGACTTCACTGCCGCTGGTATCCCACGTCTCCCCGGACAGCATCATCGCCTGGCGCGCCGATGGCGCCGTCACACGGCGCCAGTTCCTGGCCGAAGTCAACCAGCTGGTCGCCCGGTTTCCCGCCGGGGGGCATCTGCTCAATATGTGCGGTGATCGCTACCGTTTTAGCGTGGGTCTGGCGGCCGCCATTGTGGCCGGCAAAGTCAGCCTGCTGCCGTCTACCCACACGCCGGAAGTGGTGCGCCAGATCAAGGTGTTTGCACCCGACGTGTTTTGTTTGACGGATAACGACCGGTGCACGGTGGATCTGCCCCAACTCCACTACCCGGTCATGGAGACTGGCCTGCCGGACGCATTGGCAATTCCGCAAATTGATAGCCGGCAGCGCGTCGCCGTGGTATTTACTTCAGGCTCGACCGGCACCCCGCAACCGCATCCCAAAACCTGGGGTGCCTTGTGCGGTAGCGTGCTGGCTGAGGCACTGCGCCTGGGGCTGCCGCGCAACACCCCCTGCACCCTGATCGGAACGGTACCGCCGCAACACATGTATGGGTTTGAATCCACGGTGCTCATGGCATGGCTCAGCGGCAGCGCACTGAGCCATGCGCAGCCGTTTTATCCAGCCGACATTTGTCAGGCCCTGGCGGCTGTGCCCGCGCCACGCGTGTTGGTGTCCTCGCCCGTGCATCTGCGCACCTTGCTGGACGCCGGACTGGCGCTGCCGGAAATCACACTGGTGGTCTGCGCTACCGCGCCGCTGTCGGCGCAACTGGCACAGGACATTGAGGCCCGTTGCAATGCCCCTCTCTTGGAAATCTATGGCAGCACAGAAACCGGCCAGATTGCCACCCGCCGCTCGACGCAAACCGCGGCGTGGCAGCTGTTTCCCGGCGTAAAACTGATCGTCGAGGGGGACGCCGTGCGCGCTTGCGGTGCTCACATCGAGACCTTGAGCGCCATGAGCGACCTGATTGAACCCATTGACGAAGCGCATTTTTTATTGCACGGACGCATCGCCGATCTGGTCAATATCGCGGGAAAAAGGCATTCGCTGGCGAGTCTCAACCATTTGCTAAGCAGCATTCCCGGCGTGCTTGATGGCGCTTTTTACATGCCGGATGAAACCAGCCATGATCACGTGACGCGGCTTGCGGCGTGTGTCGTGGCGCCGGGCATGGATGCGCCCCATCTGCTGGCGGCGCTGCGTGAACATATTGACCCGGTTTTTCTGCCACGCCCCCTGCTGTTTGTCGAGGCACTGCCACGCAACATCACAGGAAAACTGCCACGCGCGGCACTGCAAACCCTCATTCAGACGCGCAGCGCACGAAAATCCGCATGACTAGCGCCACACACTGGACGGTTCCGCCAGATCATCCCGCCTTTGCCGGACACTTTCCAGGCACGCCCATACTCCCCGGCGTGCTGCTGCTGGACATTGCGCTGCACGCAATAGCCGCGGCCACCGGCTTCGCCCTGGCCCCGTGCGAGATCAGTTCGGTCAAGTTTCTGAGCCCGGCGCGTCCCGGCGACGAGCTGCTGATCCAGCACACCGTCCTGGCCAGCGGCACGATACGTTTCGACATCGTGGCCGGTATGCGCAAAATTGCCAGCGGCAGTATCGTGGCGAAATCGACTGGATGACAGCTCGCCCGACCACCGACCACACCTCGTGGGCGCATACCCCCGAGCGCAGCAATATGCTCATGTTGCGCGTCATGACCTGGATTTCACTGCGTCTGGGGCGGCGTGTGGCGCGCGGCGTGTTGCATCTGATCGCCGCCTATTTTTTGCTGCTTGCACCGGCCAGTCGTCGTGCTTCCAGCGACTATCTACGGCGCGCGCTAGGCCGTGCGCCGCACTGGCGCGATCTGTACCGGCATTTTTTCACCTTTGCGGCCACCATCCATGACCGCCTTTACCTGGTCAACCGCCGCTTCGATTTGTTTGATTTTGAAGTGCACGGCGAGGACACGCTGCGCCGCCTGCTGGCCGACGGCCGGGGCTTGTTCCTGATGGGTGCGCACCTGGGCAGCTTTGAAGTGATCCGCGCGATTGGCCGACAAGACACCAATTTGCGCATCGCCATGCTGATGCATCAGGACAACGCGCAAAAAATCAACGCCATGCTGAGCGCCATCAATCCGGAGGCGGTGCAGGATATTATTGGCCTGGGACACCTTGATTCCATGCTCAAAGTGCGCGAGCGCCTGGACGCTGGCGGTGTCGTCGGCATGCTGGCCGATCGCACCCCGGGCAACGACACCCTGTACCCGGTGCAAATCCTCGGCACGAACGCGAACTTGCCCGGCGGGCCGTTCCGCATGGCCGCCTTGCTGCAGCGTCCGGTGGTATTCATGACCGGGCTGTATCTGGGCGGCAACCGCTACGCCATCCATTTCGATTCGCTGGCTGATTTTTCTACCGTTGCGCGAGGTCAACGCGATGCGGCGCTGCAAGCGGCCATCACCCGTTATGCCGCGCTGCTGGATCAATACTGCCGCAAGGCACCGTATAACTGGTTTAATTTTTTCGATTTCTGGCAGCCCGCACCTACTGCAACCCCTCCCAAATCACGATGACACTGCCCTACCCCCCTATTTTTTCACTGCACCGCCTTCGCATGGCACTGGCATTGATGCTGTGGCCGGTCTTCAGTCACGCCGCCGACTGGGATATTGACCAGCTCATGCGCGGCTTGGCGCAAACCCGTTCCGGCCACGCCAGCTTTATCGAGAAGAAATCCATCGCCATGCTCGACAAACCGGTGGAATCCTCCGGAGAGTTGTTCTACAGCGCACCTGACCATCTGGAAAAGCGCACGATCAAACCCAAACCCGAATCCATGATCCTGGATCAGGGCACCCTGGCCATCGAGCGTGGCCGCCAAAAACATCACCTGCCATTGCAGGATTACCCCGAACTGGCAGCTTTCATCGACAGCATCCGCGGCACGCTGGCGGGTGACCGCGCGGCACTCGAAAGCAATTACCGTCTGAGCCTGGACGGCACGGCCGAACACTGGACACTGCAACTTCTGCCGATCAATGAAAAAATGCAGGCCGTGGTGCGGCGCATCCGCATCGTCGGCGTGCGCGACGCCCTGCGCAGCATCGAAATCACCCAGACCGATGGCGACAGCTCTCTGATGCTGATTGAAAAGTTGGCCACCCCGTGAGGCAAGCCCCAGCGCGACGCGGCCGCACAGCGATAGCCTGGTGGTTGGCGTTTATCCTCGCCTGCGGCATCATCATCAGCCGCAGCCAGTTCACGACCGATCTATCGGCTTTTCTGCCCCGCAACCCGACACCAGCACAGCAGTTGCTGCTGGAGCAGATACGTGACGGTCTGGCCTCGCGCCTTATTCTGGTGGGCATTGAAGGCGCCGATGCGTCCACCCGTGCCAGGCTTTCCAAACAAATCGCCCGGCGCCTGCGCGCTGATCCTGCTTTTGTCAGCGTCAATAACGGCGAGCCCGTCAGCGCCGAACGCGACCGTGTTTTTCTGTTCAATAATCGCTACCTGCTAAGCCCTGCCGTCGTTCCTGCACGCTTTAGCGCAGACGGCTTGCATGCGGCCTTGAGCGACAGCATCGACCTGCTCGCCTCGCCTGCCGGGCTGCTCGTCAAGTCGCTGCTACCACGCGACCCGAGCGGTGAAATGGTGCAATTACTCGACCAGCTCAATAGCGGCAGCCACCCGCGGATGGTTGATGGCGCCTGGGGCTCGCGCGACGGCTCGCGCGCCTTGCTGCTGATGCAAACGCGCGCCTCGGGCTCCGATACCGACGCCCAGCAACGCGCCATGGCCGCCATCCGGCAAGCGTTTGACACAGCATCCACGGCAAACCCGGCGGTCAGCTTGTTGATGACCGGCCCCGGTGTGTTTTCGGTGACTTCACGCGACACCATCAAAAGCCAGGTCAGCCGCTTGTCCATCCTCAGCATGGCGCTCATCGCAACGCTGCTATTGCTGGTTTATCGTTCCTTCAGCGCGCTGGCATTGGGTTTTTTGCCCGTCATCAGCGGCGCCCTGGCAGGCGTCGCGGCAGTCAGTCTGGGCTTTGGGGCGGTGCACGGCATCACCCTGGGGTTTGGCACCGCACTGATCGGCGAGGCGGTGGATTATTCAATCTACCTGTTTGTGCAGTCAGAACAGGGCAGTTCAGACCCGCAGAACTGGATCAAGCGTTTTTGGCCCACCATCCGTCTGGGCGTGTTGACCTCGATCTTCGGCTTTGCAGCGCTGCTACTGTCCGGCTTTGCGGGTCTGGCGCAACTCGGCCTGTATTCGATTGCCGGTCTGATAGCCGCCGCCATGGTGACGCGCTTCGTCCTGCCCCATCTGCTGCCGAGAAACTTTCGCATTCATGATGTATCGGCGATCGGCCTCGTCCTCTCCGGTCTGGTGCAACGCGCAGCCAAACTGCGATGGGCAGCGGCGTTACTGCTGCTGGCGGCCTGTGCCATCCTCGGCCTGCACCGCGCCGATTTGTGGAACGACAAGATATCCTCGTTAAGTCCTGTATCGCAAGCCGACCTGGCGCTGGACGCCAGTCTGCGCGCCGACATGGGCGCGCCTGATGTGCGTTATCTGGTGGTGGCATCCGGTGCCAGCCGGGAAGCCGTATTGCAGTCTGCCGAACAAGTCTCCACGCTACTGCAAACGCAAGTCGATCAAGGCGAACTCGCCGGGTTCGAGAGTCCCAGCCGCTATCTACCCAGTATCGTGACACAGCGCGCGCGTCAGGCCAGCCTGCCCGCCGCCGCCGAACTGGAAACACGGCTGGCACAAGCGGTTCAGGGTTTGCCGGTGCGTGCGCAACTGTTTACGCCGTTTCTGGCCGATGTCGCAGCCGCGCGCAGCCAGCCCTTGCTGCAAGCGACCGACCTTGAACAGAGCTCGATGGCCATGGCGGTGGATGCACTACTCATCCGCCAAGACCGCCATTGGAGCGCCTTGTTGCCGCTGACGGCACCGGAGGGTCACAGCATCAACGCCAGTCGAATTCGCGCCGCCTTGAATGGCACGGGCGCCACGGCTTTGCCCAATGTTCTGCTGGTGGATATGAAAGTCGAGTCCGATCACCTGTATTCCGGCTACCTGAATGAAATCATCCTGTTGTCGCTGGGCGGGCTGGTCGCCATTGTCGGGCTGCTGCTGTGGGTTTTTCGCTCGCCCATGCGCGTGCTGCGAATCATCGCGCCGCTGGCGGCGGCAGTCATCACCGTCACGGCGGGTTTGGCCGTGTTGGGCCAGCAACTGATCATTCTGCATCTGGTGGGCTTGCTGCTGGTGGTCGCGGTGGGCTCCAATTACGCCCTGTTTTTTGATCGCGCTGATCACCCTCTGCCTGACCCTCTCGTGCCGGGAGAGGGGACAATGGTTGCGCCCCAACCGATGGACCACACCATTGCGCCCCGCACGCTTGCCTCGATGCTGTTTGCCAACCTCACTACCGTCGCAGGTTTTGGCCTGCTTTCGTTTTCCAACGTGTCCATATTGCAGGCACTGGGCGTCACCGTCGCGCCGGGCGTCATCCTGGCGCTGATTTATTCTGCGATATTCGTCCGAAAAGCCCATGCCTAGTGCACGTTGGCAACCCACACTGTTGATCCGCGCCAGCATCGCGCTGCATGGACTGGCCTTGCTGGCAGTGATCGCCGAACCCGGGCAATGGCACTGGGCGTTGGGCGCCGTGCTGGCCAATCACGCCCTGCTCGCGCTGCTCGGGCTGTGGCCGCGCAGCCACTGGCTGGGATCAAACTGGACACGGCTGCCTGCCGCCGCCACGGCCAGAAATGAAATTGCCCTGACCATCGACGACGGCCCCGATCCCGTCGTCACCCCGCGGGTTCTGGACCTGCTGGACCGTTACGCGACCCATGCCACTTTTTTCTGCATCGGTGAAAAAGCCGCGCGCTACCCGGACTTGTGCCGCGACATCGTGAGCCGCGGCCATGCCATAGAAAACCACAGCCAGCATCACCGCCATCATTTCTCGCTGATGGGTCGCTCCGGCATTGCGCGTGAATTGCAGGCCGCCCAGGACACGTTGACCACGATTACCGGCCAGCGTCCTTTGTTCTTTCGTGCCCCGGCCGGCTTGCGCAATCCTTTTCTCGACCCGGTGCTCGCCCGGCTGGGACTACAGCTGGCGAGTTGGTCAGCGCGCGGCTTCGACACCCGGATCGGCGACGCGGAACGCATCAACAACAAACTATTGCGCGGCATGCGGGCGGGCGCCATTTTGCTGTTGCACGACGGCAACGCTGCACGCACATCCGACGGCACCCCTGTTATTCTCGAAGTGATCCCCACAGTGATGGCCTCCGCTGCGGCAGCTAATCTGCGTTTTGTCACCTTGCGTCACGCTCTCTCGTGACTCGCGTCAATCTTGCAGCACCCACGGAGAACAAGCCTTGAACGAAAATAGTCAGCCGACGCCCTGGTACCGTCAAATGGCAGCGGTCATACCCCGGCATGGCTATCTCAAAAGTATCGGAACAATGCTTTTCATTGGCCTTTTTTTCGCTGCTTACTTCTATTTGCTCAAAGTCCCGGCCTATCCAACCACGGTGATGCCCGTCATCTTGCTGGATCACCTGATCGGCTTTCAGCCTCTGGCCTTGCCCCTGTACATATCACTGTGGGTCTATGTGTCCCTGCCCCCGTTACTACTAGCGACGCGGCGCGAGCTGTATGGCTATGGTTTGGCGATGGCCGGAACCTGCCTTGCCGGATTGATCGTCTTCCACTTCTGGCCCACGGCAGTCCCCGCAGCCGAGATCGACTGGACGCAGTATCCCGGTGTCGATTTCCTTAAAAACATGGACGCCTCGGGCAATGCCTGCCCGTCGCTGCACGTCGCCACAGCCGTTTTTTCGGGTATCTGGTTACATCACTTGCTGCGCCGCTTCGGCGCGCCGCGGTGGATACTCAGCGTCAATTGGCTGTGGTGTATCGGCATCGTCTACTC
>NZ_DHXT01000183.1 GCF_002413825.1 Rhodoferax sp. UBA5149 | reverse complement strand
CGTCGCAAGTTTAATTCTCTCCCGCTGCCGATGCTGGCGGCGGTACTCCTGCTGGCGCAACAATGGGCGCACGCCCTTTCCATTGACGACCTGACCAACACCGAGGCGTCGCAAGGCCTCAAAGCCGCGTTGGAGAAAGGCGCTGTTGCCGCGGTGAACTTGTTGGGCAAGACCGATGGTTTTCTTGGGAATGAAAAAGTACGCATTCATTTGCCAGGCTATCTGGAAGACGCCGCCAAACTGCTCAGAGCCTTGGGACAAGGTGCGCGCATTGATGAGCTGGTCACCGCCATGAACCGTGGCGCCGAAGCGGCCGTGCCGATGGCCAAAGACTTGCTGCTCGGCGTTGTTCGGTCCATGAACGTGACCGACGCCAAGAAAATTTTGCTCGGTGGGGAGACCTCGGTCACGGCTTTTTTTGCCGACAAAACCCGTTCACCGCTCAGCGTCAAGTTTTTGCCGGTGGTGAGCAAGGCGACCGCGAAAGTAGGATTGGCCGAAAAGTACAACCAGGTGGCCGGCAAGGCCGCCGATCTGGGGCTCGTCAAAAAGGAAGACGCCAACATCCAGCAGTACGTTACGGGCAAGGCACTGGACGGCCTTTATTTGATGATTGGCGAGGAAGAAAAGAAGATTCGCCGCGATCCTGTCGGCACCGGCAGCGCCGTGTTGAAAAAGGTATTTGGCGCACTGAACTAGGCGGTCATTGCTCGTCCGTGGCACAGCCAGCGCTGGGTGTCGGCACAGATAATCGACCCATGCCTTATTTCCTCCTCGTTGCCGTGTTGTGCGGCATCCCGATGCTGCCGGGTTGCAGTCCAACTTTCAACTGGCGTGACGTTCGCTCCGACCAAACGCCCCTGGTGGCGTTGTTTCCCTGCAAACCCGATCTGAGCGCGCGCGTGGTATCCCTCGGGGCGCAAGACGTGAGCATGACCATGTGGGCGTGCGATGCCGGTGGCGCGACGTTTGCCGTTGCCTACGCCGACATCAAGGTTGCCGCCGACGCGGGCGCGGCGCTTGGCCAGTGGAAGTCGGCCACCCTGCAGAACATGCGGGCGCCATCGCCGAGCGAGTTGCCCTATCTGATCAAAGGTGCCAGCGCGGTGCCGCCCGCCGTGCAGGTTCAGACGCGCGGCCTGCGCCCCGACGGCTCGGGCATGGCGGTGCACGCCGTCTGGTTTGCGCAGGGCTCCCAGGTATTTCAGGCCGCCCTGTACGCGGACACGGTTAGTCCGGCGCTGGCGGAAACCTTTTTTTCAGGGCTCAGACTGCAGTGAGCACCTGGCCCAAGCGTGCGGCCATCGTGGTTTTTCTGGTATTTGCCTTTGCCTACTTTTTTCAGCCCTGATACGCGCCATTACCGCCATGCTGTCACCGACGCTGACCCACGAGTTTGCGCACAGTGCCGGAGATCTGGGTTTTCGGTCACCCAGTTGCCCCTGGGCAGCTGGCTGGACCGGCATGGACCGAAGAAGGTCATTCTCAGTTTTCTGGCGGTGGCCGTGCTGGGCTGCGTCGCTTTTTCTTTGGCCACCAGCTTCGCTGGCGGCGCGGGTTTCATATGGATCGCTTGATTGGCCGGGGTTTGCCTATCAGCTTCTTTGTGCTTGCTATGATTATAATAGCTGGTCCTGCACTGTCGACGTGGGCTGGCGACTTGTTTGGCTTGTATTGTGTGGGCTGCACTTTTGTTTCGCTGGCGCAACCGGCGGTCGGCATGGCATTCGCTCCAGCGCTCGCCGGGCGGGCACTTTCGGCTTACAACCTGGTGATATTTGCCGGGGTATTTGCCGTGCAATGGGGCATCGGTCTGGCCATCGATGGTTTCAAGGCGCTGGGTCTGGCAGAAATACAGGCCTTCCAGTCGGCGATGGGCGTGTTTCTGCTGCGTTCTGTTGCGTCCTATGTCTATTTTTTAACTGCAAAAAGCCATAATGCTCTGAAGTGTTGAGGACAGCGCGGGCTCACGTCGTGAAGCCAGCGGTCTGTCCCGCAAGTTTTAACTATGAACAACGGCATTCTCATCATCGCGCATGCACCACTGGCCAGTGCGCTGCGCCAGTGCGTTTTGCATGTCTTTCCGGATGGTGCGGTGGGTGTGGCGGCGTTTGATGTGCAGCCCAATGTGCCACCCGAAGAAACGTTGGCGGGTGCCACGCAGGCCTTGGCCCTGCTGGATGCGCCGCGAACACTGGTGTTGACCGACATGTTTGGTGCGACGCCTTGCAACGTGGCCCAGAAGCTGGTTGACGGAGTGAATACAAAATTGATAGCAGGGGTAAATCTGCCCATGCTGTTGCGCGCCGTCACCTACCGACGCGAGTCGTTGGACGCGCTGGTGGCGCGGGCCTTGGCCGGCGGCACGCAGGGTGTCATGCAGGTGGCGACGACAGCGCCCCAGAATCAGGTGAGAAAGAAAAATGATCAAAACAACCACGACCATCAACAATAAATTGGGCCTGCATGCGCGGGCCTCCGCCAAATTGACCAAGCTGGCGGGCAGCTACCCGTGCGAAGTCTGGATGGCCAAGGGCGAGCGGCGGGTCAACGCCAAGAGCATCATGGGCGTCATGATGCTGGCGGCCGGTATCGGCAGCATGGTTGAAATCGAGACCACCGGTGAGCGCGAACAGGAAGCCATGAACGCGCTGCTGGCGCTGATTGCCGACAAATTCGGAGAGGGTGAATAGCATGACCCCCACGCTTGCCACTGCGTGTACTGCGCTGCCCCCCGAGGGGGCTGGCCTTGCTTGGGGCGGCCCGGCGCTGCGGCTGTTATGACCTTCGCCATTCACGGTCTGGCAGTCGCCCGCGGCATCGCCATCGGGCGCGCGGTGTTGGTGGCCTCCAGCCGGGTCGACGTCGCTCACTATTTCATTGAGGCGTCGCAGGTGGATGCCGAGATTGACCGGGTACGCATCGGGCGAAATGCGGTGGTGGATGAGATTCACCGCCTGCAAGCCAGCGTCATCCATATGGGTCCGAAAGAGGCGCCCCATGAGTTGATCGCGCTACTGGACGTGCACTTGATGCTGCTGCAGGACGATGAGCTGATCGGCGGCGTCAAGCACTGGATCACGGACCGCCTGTACAACGCTGAATGGGCGCTGACGACGCAGCTGGAAGTGATTGCACGCCAGTTCGACGAAATGGAGGACGAGTACCTGCGCGAGCGCAAGGCCGACCTGGAGCAAATTACCGAAAAGGTGTTGCTCGCCATGCAAGGCGAGGCCTTGTCCATGGTGCCGCCACCCAAGCGCGCGGAACGCAAGACCTCGCAACAAGACCTGCTGCTCGACGACACCGTCGATGTGCCCTTGATTTTGATCGCACACGAACTGTCACCGGCCGACATGCTGCAGTTCAAGCAAAGCGTGTTTGCCGGCTTCATTACCGACGTGGGCGGCAAAACCTCGCACACTGCCATCGTCGCGCGCAGCATGGACATTCCGGCGGTGGTCGGCGCGCGCCTGAGCAGCCAGCTGGTGCGCCAGGATGACTGGGTCATCATTGACGGCGACGCCGGCGTGGTGGTGGTCGACCCTTCGCCCATCATCCTGGCGGAGTATGGTTTCAAGCAACGCCAGCATGAGCTCGATCGCGGGCGGCTGACCCGCTTGCTGCACACGCCAGCTGTCACCCTGGACGGTCAAAAAATCGAATTGCTGGCCAACATCGAGATGCCGGAAGACGCGCTGGGCGCCATCAAGGCGGGAGCCGTCGGCGTGGGCTTGTTCCGCAGCGAATTTCTGTTCATGGGCCGCCAGGGCAAACTGCCCAATGAAGAGGAGCAGTACCAGGCCTACCGGCGCGCCATCGAAGGCATGCAGGGCTTGCCGGTGACGATTCGCACGGTCGATGTCGGGGCCGACAAACCGCTGGACAACGCGCTGCAGGACGAAGCACACCTGAACCCGGCCTTGGGTCTGCGCGCCATTCGCTGGAGCCTGGCCGATCCCGCCATGTTCCTGACGCAGTTAAGGGCGATCCTGCGCGCCGCCGCCCATGGCCAGGCGAATCTGCTGATCCCGATGCTGGTCCACGCCAGCGAAATTCGCCACACCATGGCCTTGATTGACCGGGCTCGCGTCGAGCTGGACAACCGGGGTGTGGCCTATGGCCCGGTCAAGATCGGCGCCATGATCGAGATCCCCGCCGCGGCCCTCACGCTCAAGGTGTTTCTGAAGTATTTCGATTTTCTGTCGATAGGCACCAATGATTTGATCCAGTACACGCTGGCGATTGACCGCGCCGACGAGTCGGTGGCGCATCTGTACGACCCCTTGCATCCGGCCGTGCTGCGGCTGGTGGCCGGCACCATCGCCGAATGCAATGCCCAGGGCAAACACGTGAGCGTGTGCGGCGAGATGGCCGGCGACACCAGCCTGACCCGCTTGTTGCTGGGCATGGGACTGCGCAGTTTTTCGATGCATCCGGCGCAAATTCTGGCGGTCAAGCAAGAGGTGCTGCGCGCCGACGCCGGCAAGCTGGCCCTGTGGGCCGAGCAGGTGATGGCCGATGACGAGCCTGGCCTGCGGATCATGAAGCACTAAAAGCGGGGCAGCTCCGGGTGGTCTGATGGAAAGCCCTTAAGGGAAAGTCCCCGCCCCTATCCCCCATTTGGGGGATATCTTTGATTTCCGTCACGCGATATATTTCCCCTAACTAAAACCGGCCCCACATAACTGCGGGCCATCAGGGAAGGTCAGCGTGTGACAGTCAATTCAAGTGGGCTCGCAGCCAACAGCGCGAGCGCGGATGATCAACAACAAAACTCAGTCCATTCAAACACTTCCAATGAAGTTCCGCTAAGCCCCACGGACCCGATGGCGCCGCTGGCCGCCCTGTGCACCGTCGCCCGCTTTCACCAGATCGCCGCCGACCCCGCCACACTGGCCCATCAGCTCGGCCTGTCCGCCAGTGATGCACTGAGCGCTTCAGACGTGCTGCGCGCCGCCCAGCACCTGGGCCTCAAGGCCAAGCTCAGCCGCACCAGCATCGACCGCCTGGCATTGACCCCCTTACCGGCACTGGCCCTGATGCGCACGGAGGATGAAACGTTACGCCTCGTCATCCTGGCCCAAAGCGACGGCCAGCGGGTTCTGTTTCAGGACGTATCCGCAGCGCCGCCTGGCTCAGCGGCAGGCAGCAACAGCCGCCCCACCATCGAACCAGTCGAAGTCTTCGCCACGCAATGGACCGGCGAGCTGATCCTGATCAGCAGCCGCGCCAGTATCGCCGGAGCGCTGGCCAAGTTCGACTTCAGCTGGTTCATCCCGGCCCTCGTCAAATACCGCAAGCTGCTGGGCGAAGTCTTGCTGATCAGCTTCATGCTGCAACTGTTCGGCCTGGTCAGCCCGCTGTTCTTCCAGGTGGTGATGGACAAAGTTCTTGTGAATAAAGGCATGACCACGCTCGACGTGCTGGTCATCGGCCTCGTGATCGTCGTCATCTTCGAGAGCATCCTGAACGCCCTGAGGTCGTATGTCTTCAGCCACACCACCAGCCGCATCGACGTCGAGCTCGGCGCACGCCTGTTCCGCCATCTGGTGCAACTGCCGCTGGCCTACTTCCAGGCCCGCCGAGTCGGCGATTCAGTCGCCCGGGTGCGCGAGCTGGAGAACATCCGCAGCTTCCTCACCGGCAACGCCTTGACCGTGCTGCTGGATGTCTTCTTCTCCATCGTGTTCATCGCGGTGATGCTGTTCTACAGCGTGCCCCTGACGCTCATCGTGCTGGTCAGCCTGCCGCTGTACTTCGGCCTGAGCCTGGCCGTGGTGCCGATCCTGCGCGCACGGCTGGACGTCAAGTTCGCCCGCGGTGCCGAGAACCAGTCCATGCTGGTGGAAACCGTCACCGGCATCCAGACCGTCAAGGCCACCGCGCTGGAGCCGGCTTTCTGCAAGCGCTGGGACAGCCAACTGGCGGCCTACGTGTCGGCCAGCTTCAAAACCCAGAACCTGGCCAGCGTGGCGCATGAAGGCGTGAACCTGATCGGCAAGCTGGTGAATGCCGCCACCCTGTGGTACGGCGCCCACCTGGTCATGAACAATGACCTCACCGGCGCGGGCTTGACGGTCGGCCAGTTCGTCGCCTTCAACATGTTCGCGCAAAGAGTCTCGCAGCCCATCATGCGCATGGCCCAGCTCTGGACCGACTTCCAGCAAACCGGCATCTC
>NZ_DHXT01000162.1:34378-38684 GCF_002413825.1 Rhodoferax sp. UBA5149 | reverse complement strand
GGCCTGCTGCTGCGCCCCATTGGTCACACGATCTACGCGATGCCGCCCTATGTGCTGGATGCCGAAGCCGTGCAATGGCTGGCCCACGGCGCGCTGGCTGCACTCGAAGCCACCTTGGCGGAAGAAACGTGTTGAGCGCAGCGCCCGGCGTGGCGGCGCACATGACTTCCTGTTTCGTCACCGGCACCGACACCGGCGTCGGCAAAACCCTGGTGTCAGCCGCGCTGCTGCACGCACTGGCGCTGCGCCACCCGCGCGTGGTCGGCATGAAACCAGTGGCCGCGGGGGTGGTTCGTGCGGGCACCTCCTGGGCCAATGAAGACGTGCTGGCACTGCGCGCGGCCTCCTCCCTCGCGGTGCCGCCCGAACTGGACAACCCCTTTCTGCTGCCCGAGCCGCTGTCCCCCCACATCGCGGCCAAGCGCGCGGGCGTGCGCATCAGCATCGACCATCTCGTGGCCTGCTACCGCGAACTCGCGCGCCTGGCCGATGCGGTGGTGGTGGAAGGCGCGGGCGGCTTTCATGTGCCCCTGTCGGACAGCACCACCGGCGCCGACCTGGCACAGGCGCTGGCACTGCCGGTGGTGCTGGTCGTGGGACTGCGCCTGGGTTGCCTGAACCACGCCTTGTTGACCTTGGAGGCCATCCGCGCGCGTGGCCTCCCGCTGGCGGGCTGGGTAGCCAACCGCCTGGACCCCGCGATGCAGGCCCAGGAAGACAACATCGCCTGGCTGCAGCGCCAGCTCGGCGCGCCGCTGCTGGCGGACATCGCCTATCAGGAAGCGCCGGACCCGCGCACCATCACCATCCATCTGCCTTGCCCATGACCACCCCCTCTTCCTGGATTGACGAATTTCCAGCCCGCATCGCCGAGCTCGACCATGCCCACCTGCGCCGACGCCGCCGCGTGGTGCTGCCCGACGGCGGGGCCCGCCTGCGCGTCGATGGCCAATCGGTGCTGGCCTTTTGCAGCAACGACTACCTCGGGCTGGCGGGCCATCCCGAACTGATAGCCGCCGCCTGCGCTGGCGCGCGCGAATTCGGCGTCGGGTCGGGCGCGTCGCCCCTGGTGAGTGGCCACAGCGCGGCCAACGAGGCCCTGGAGCAGGAACTGGCGGCCTTTGTCCAGATGCCGCGTGCCCTGTACTTTTATGCCGGTTACGCTACCAATATCGGCATCGTGCCCGCCCTGGTGGGTGAGGGCGACGCCGTGTTCTCCGACGCGCTCAACCACGCCTGCCTGATCGACGGCGCACGGCTGTCGCGGGCGCACATCCACCGCTATGCCCACGGCGACCTGGCCGCCCTGGCGGCGGCGCTGGCGCAAAGCCCGGCGCGGCGCAAACTGGTGATGAGCGACGCCGTGTTCAGCATGGATGGCGACATCGCCGACATCCCCGCGCTGCTGGCGCTGTGCGAGCGGTTTGACGCGCTGCTGCTGCTGGACGACGCCCATGGCTTTGGCGTGCTCGGGCCACAAGGCCGCGGCAGCCTGGCGCATTTCGGCCTGAGCGGGGCCAGCGCCTCGCGCCGCGTGCTCTACATGGCCACGCTGGGCAAGGCCGCCGGCGTGGCCGGTGCCTTTGTCGCCGGCGAAGATGCGCTGGTCGAATGGCTGCTGCAAAAAACCCGCAGTTACATCTTTGCCACCGCCGCGCCGCCCTTGCTGGCCCATACCCTGCGCACCAGTCTGCGCCTGATCGAAAGCGAGGCGTGGCGCCGCGACCACCTGACCCGACTCATCGCGCGCCTGCGTGAAAGCCTGGGTTTGATTCTGCGCGGCACCGCCTGGCAGCTGGGCGACTCCCGCACCGCCATCCAGGCGCTGCTGATCGGACCCAACGACCAGGCCATGGCCGTGATGGAGGGCCTGCGCGAACGCGGCCTGTGGGTGCCGGCGATCCGCCCGCCCACCGTGCCCCAAGGCACGGCCCGGCTACGCATTGCCCTGTCGGCCGCCCATAGCGACGCCGATATCGACCGCCTAGTGCAGGCGCTGGCTGAGCTGCTACCCAACACCCGGCCGACCAGCGCGCCCCGCCATCCTGAACCCGTGATCTAATTCCTCTTTTTCCGCCTTGGCGGACTGACCTGGAAAAGTCTTACACCATGTTCCGAACCCTGCTGAAATCCAAGATCCACCGCGTCACCGTGACCGACTGCGAGCTGCATTACGAAGGCTCCTGCGCCATTGACGAAGACCTGTTGGACGCCGCCAATCTGAGCGAGAACGAACAGATCCACATCTGGAACATCAACAACGGTGAACGCTTTGTGACCTACGCCATTCGCGGCCAGCGCGGTAGCGGCATCATCTCGGTCAACGGTTCAGCCGCCCGGCGCGCGGCGGTGGGTGACCTGATCATCATCGCGGCCTTCGCCCAGGTGCATGAAGACCAGGTGCCCGGCTTTCAGCCCCAACTGGTGTTTGTCGATGCCAACAACCGCATCCAGGCGCTTCGTTCCCACATCCCGGTGCAAGCCGCGAGCCAAGCATAAGGATTTCCCATGAACGTCCCTATCGAGTCCACCAGCGCCACGCCCTACGGCACCCTGCCCGCCAGCGCCGCCCCGGCACTGCGCAAACCCATCAGCCTGCCACGCCTGCTGGAGATGCACGCACGCGGCGAGAAGATCAGCATGCTCACCGCCTACGACGCCACCTTTGCCGCCGTCGCCGACGCCGCCGGCGTGGAGTGCATTCTGGTCGGCGATTCGCTGGGTATGGTGTGCCAGGGCCTGAGCAGCACGGTGGGCGTCACGCTGGAGACCATGCGTTACCACGTCGAGAGCGTCGCGCGCGGCCTGCGCCGCGCGCAAGCCACCGCCTGGCTGATTGGCGATTTGCCGTTTGGCGCCTACCATGAATCAAAAGAACAGGCCTTGCGCAGCGCCGCCGTGCTGATGCAGGCCGGTGCCCACATGGTCAAGCTGGAAGGCGGCGGCTGGACGACTGACACCGTGCGCTTTTTGGTGGAACGCGGCATCCCGGTATGCGCTCACCTGGGTCTGACGCCACAAACCGTGCACGCCCTGGGCGGCTACCGGGTGCAGGGCAAGACGCAAGAGTCGGCCGCCACCCTGAAGCGCGAGGCCCACGCCCTGCAGGACGCGGGCGCCGCGCTGCTGGTGCTGGAGATGGTGCCTGCCGCGCTGTCCGCCGAACTCACGACCGAGTTGCTGCATTGCCCGACCATCGGCATTGGCGCCGGCCAGGGCACGGCCGGCCAGGTGCTGGTGCTGCACGACATGCTGGGCATGAACCTGGGCAAGATGCCCAAGTTCGTGCGCAACTTCATGACCGGTGCGCCAGGCGTGCGCGAAGCGATGCACGCCTTTGTGGCCGCCGTGAAAGACGGCACTTTTCCCGACAACAGCCAACACGCCTGGTAACCTCTTCAATTGAGGACAGAGCTTAGCTACGTTACGGTCTGTCCCGCAAAGTACTATGAAAATCGTCCACACCATCACCGAGCTGCGCGAGCATCTGGCGCAATTCAAGCACCCCGCTTTTGTGCCCACCATGGGCAACCTGCATGACGGCCATCTGGCGCTGATTCGCCAAGCCAAACCGCTGGGCGACGTCACGGTGGCCAGCATCTTCGTCAACCGCCTGCAGTTCCTGCCGCATGAAGACTTTGACACCTATCCGCGCACCTGGGGCTCGGATTGCGAAAAGCTGCAAACCGCCGGCTGTGACCTGCTGTTTGCTCCCAACGAGAAAGAGCTCTACCCAGAGCCCCAGAGCTACAAGGTGCATCCGCCATCCGAATTGGCCGACATCCTGGAAGGCCACTTTCGCCCCGGCTTTTTCGTCGGTGTCAGCACTGTGGTGATGAAGCTGTTTGCCTGCGTGTTCTCCGAGGCGCAAGGCCGGCGCGTGGCCGTGTTCGGCAAGAAGGACTACCAGCAACTGATGATCATCCGCAATATGGTGCGGCAATTTGCCCTGCCGATCGAGATTGTGGCGGGAGACACCACACGCGCGCCGGACGGCCTGGCGCTATCCTCGCGCAACGGCTACCTTAGCGAGAGCGAACGCACGGAGGCGGTGCAGTTGTCACTGACGCTCAAGGCCATGGCCACGGCTTTGAAGGCGGGCGCGACCGACATAGCAGCGCTCGAAGCCCAGGCCATGAAAACGCTGACGGCACGCGGCTGGACGCCCGACTACATCGTGGCACGGCACCGCAGCGATTTGCAAGCGCCACAACCCGGTGATCTGTCAGGTACCGTAGCGGCCGAAGCGCTGGTCGTGCTGGGTGCGGCGAAATTGGGTGCCACACGCCTGATCGATAACCTCGAA
>NZ_DHXT01000162.1:0-34200 GCF_002413825.1 Rhodoferax sp. UBA5149 | reverse complement strand
AACGCCAGCATCCGGTCAATCGGCAGCCGGGCACGCACGCCCAAGGCAGGATCGACGTGAATTTCATTGGTCCCGGTTTCCAGCACATGGGCCAGCCCCGCCAGACTGTTCATGGCCATCCACGGGCAATGGGCGCAGCTCTTGCAGGTGGCGCTGTTACCGGCCGTGGGCGCTTCGATAAACAACTTGCCGGGATTGAGGCTGCGCAGCTTGTGCATCATGCCGTTGTCGGTGGCCACGATGAATTCTTTGGCGTTCATCTCATGCGCCGCCTTCAAAATGCCCGAGGTGGAACCGACCGCATCCGCCAGCGCAATCACATCGGCCGGCGATTCGGGGTGCACCAGCACTTTGGCGCCGGGGTGCTCCTTCATTAGCGCTGCCAACTCAAACGCCTTGAACTCGTCATGCACGATGCAGGAGCCGCCCCACATCACCATGTCGGCACCGGTCTCGCGCTGGATGTAGCTGCCCAGATGCCTATCGGGCGCCCACAAAATCTTGTGGCCCTTGTCTTTCAGCGCCCGCACAATGTCCAGCGCACAGCTGGAGGTCACCAGCCAATCGGAGCGAGCCTTCACCGCCGCACTGGTGTTGGCGTAGACCACCACGGTGCGGTCCGGGTGGGCATCGCAGAAGGCGCTGAAGTCGTCTATCGGGCAACCCAGGTCGAGCGAACACGTGGCGTCCAGGTCCGGCATCAAGACGCGCTTCTCAGGCGACAGGATTTTGGAGGTTTCACCCATGAATCGCACCCCCGACACCACCAGTGTGGTCGCGGGATGGTCGCGGCCAAAGCGGGCCATTTCCAGCGAATCGCTGACGATGCCACCGGTTTCTTCAGCCAGGTCCTGTAAATCCGGGTGCACGTAGTAGTGCGACACCATCACCGCATTGCGCTCTTTGAGCAGGCGGCGGATTTTGTCTTTCAGCGCAGTGCGCTCGGCCGGGCCAGGCTCCATCGGCACACGGGCCCACGCATGTTTGGTCGCGCAAATAGGGACGCTGGCCGCAGCGTCCTGTAGCGGCTGTTCGTATTCGACATCCATCACGGCATTAGAAATGGTACTCATCAAAAATCCTCAAAACGCATGGAAAAGTCAACCGCCTGGACGTCTTTGGTCAGGGCACCGATCGAAATGCGGTCCACCCCGGTGGCGGCAATATCGCGCACCGTGGACAGGTTCACGCCGCCCGACACTTCCAGAATCGCCCGCCCGGCATTGAGTTGCACCGCATCAACCAGCATGACCAGATTCATGTTGTCAAGCAACACCATCGTGGCACCGGCGTTCAAGGCTTCGGCCAGTTGGGACAGGGTTTCCACCTCAATCTCGACGAACTTGGCGCTGGGTGCCACCAGGGCGGCGCGCGCCAGCACGGCCGTGACCCCCCCTGCGGCGGCAATGTGGTTTTCCTTGATCAGGACGGCGTCGTACAAGCCAATACGGTGGTTGGTGCCACCGCCGGTACGCACCGCGTATTTCTGCGCCAGGCGCAGTCCGGGCAGCGTCTTGCGCGTGTCTACGATCTGCGCCCGGTTGCCGGGCACGCTCTGCACGGCATCCACAAAACTGGCGGTTTTGCTAGCGACGGCGCTGAGCAGTTGCAGAAAATTGAGGGCGGTACGCTCCGCCGTCAGCAGGGCACGGGCCGAGCCTTCCATTTCCAGCACGACTTGGTCCGGCGCGCAACGCTGGCCTTCCTGCACCCGCCAAGTGAGGCGCACCTCCGGGTCCACTTGTTGCAGCGCAGCCTGTGCCCAAGGAATGCCGCAAATGACCGCGGCTTCGCGCGCCAGCACATGGGCCCGGGCGCGGCGAGCCGGGTCAATCAGGCCCGCGGTCAGGTCACCTGATCCCACATCTTCCTGCAGGGCACGGGCCGCATCCACGCGGGCCAACTCAGCCACAGCGGTGGCGGAAAAATCAAAAAATGAGGTCATGGTGAGAAGCTTAGTAGCATTCATTCAGAAGGGGTAATTTAAAGGTGTGTTGCACTTCACTTTTGAGGCCGCCGGGGCTAGAGGCCGATTTCTTATAAAAATCGATCCAGAATTTTTTGACTCTCTTTATTCAGGTTCGCGCGGTCCCGAATCAGGAACTGGATGCCGTGCGAGTCCGTCACCAGCAGAATGGTCGGCCCGACACGACGAATGTCCTCCCCGCCGCGCAGGACAAAACGGGTTTCACCCCGGTCGGTCAAAACGCGCCAGGTGCAGGGCGTGGAAAAGCTGGTGACACTGGCAATGGTCAGAATTTCGGGCATGAACTCCCGCGTTTCCAATTCTTCCCGGATCAGCTGCTGGACCGGGGCAGGCACCGCCGACAGGCGGTCAATCCACGCCACTTCGTGGCCATCGGTATGCACCATGCCAATGCCGTCCTCCGGCGACTGGATGGGGAAGGCCCGTACCGGCACCACGCCTTCAAAAACCTCGCCCTCGGTCGTGGTCAGGACAAGCCGTCCGAACGCATTGCGGCTTAGCTGAAAATGGGGGGTGGCCATGGCTGTGCTGGTGTTCATTTGTCGTCTTTCACGTTATCGACCCTGACATTGCGTCTTCTATCGTCGTCCATGTCAACGTCCACATTGCGCGCCTGCGCCTGATACAGGTTGAAATACGCCCCCTCGGCCGCCATCAATGCATCGTGCGTGCCCACCTCCACGATGTGGCCCCGGTCCAGCACCACCAGCCGGTTGGCGCGGTGCAGGGTGGACAGGCGGTGGGCAATGGCGATGGTGGTGCGCCCTTGCACCAGATTCTCCAGCGCCTTCTGGATTTCCTTCTCGGTCTCGGAGTCGACCGACGAGGTCGCTTCGTCCAGGATCAGGATGCGCGGGTCAATCAACAGGGCGCGCGCAATCGAGATGCGCTGGCGCTCACCGCCGGACAAGCCCTGGCCGCGTTCCCCCACCATCGAATCGTAGCCCTGCGGCAGGCGCAGGATGAATTCATGCGCGTGCGCGGCACGGGCCGCTGCAATGATCTCGGCCTGCGTGGCGTGCGGTTTGCCATAGGCAATATTGTCGGCAATGGTGCCGAAAAAGAGAAACGGCTCCTGCAGCACCAGCCCGATGTTGCGGCGAAAGTCGGCGATGGGAAAGGAGCGCACATCGACGCCGTCGACCCGGATCGAGCCTTCCGACACATCGTAAAAGCGGCAGATCAGGTTCACCAGCGTGCTCTTGCCGGAGCCGCTGTGGCCGACCAGGCCGATCATCTCGCCCGGCTCAATGACCAGATTGATGCCCTTGTTGACTTCACGGTTGCCGTAGCGAAAACTCACCTCCGACAGTTCGATACGGCCTTCAACGCGGTCCAGCTTCACCGGCTGCGTCGGTTCCGGCACGCTGGAGACATGGTCCAGAATGTCAAAAATGCGTTTGGCGGCCGACGCCGACTTTTCGGTCACCGACACGATGCGGCTCATCGAATCAAGCCGACCGTAGAAACGGCTGATGTAGGCAATGAAGGCCATCAGCACGCCGACCGTGATGTCGGCCCTGGACACCAGCCAGATGCCAAATGCCCACACCACCAGCAGCCCCAGCTCGGTGAGCAAGGAGACACTGGGCGAGAACAGGGACCAGATCTTGTTGATCTTGTCATTCACCGCCAGATTGTGTTTATTCGCCTCCCGAAAACGCGCCACCTCGCGGTTTTCCTGGGCAAACGCCTTCACCACGCGCACACCGGGAATGGTGTCGGCCAGCACGCTGGTGACTTCGGACCAGACCCGGTCAATCTTCTCGAACCCGGTTTGTAGCCGGAAGCGCACGGCATGAATCATCCAGACGATGAAAGGCAACGGCACCAGCGTGACCAGCGCCAGCCAGGGGTTGATGGAGAACAGAATGATCGCCGTCATCAACAGCATCAGGATGTCGGAGGCAAAGTCAAGCAGGTGCAACGACAGGAACACGCAAATCCGGTCACTCTCGCTGCCAATGCGTGACATCAGATCGCCGGTGCGCTTGCCGCCAAAATACTCCAGCGACATGCGCAGCAGGTGCTCGTAGGTGGTGGTGCGCAGGTCGGCGCCGATGCGCTCGGATACCAGCGCCAGGATGTAGGTCTTGGCCCAGGACAAGCCCCAGGCCAGCAGCGCCGCACCAAACAGGCCCGACAGATACAGCGCGACCAGCATGGGATCAATGTGCTGGCCGTTTTGAAACGGAATCAGCACCTCGTCCATCAAGGGCATGGCCAGATAGGGCGGCACCAGACTGGCCGCCGTGCCTAAGAGCGTCAGCACAAAACCCGCCAGCAGCTGGCCGCGGTAGGGCTTGGCAAAGCGCCACAGCCGCAGCAGCGTCCAGGTTGACGGCGGGGTGTGGATGACTTTGGTGCAAATCGGGCACTCATCCTGATCGGGTTCCAGCGGCGCCTTGCAACTCGGACAGCGCCGACCTTCCGGCAGGGCCACCGGTTGACCGCTGACGTGGCTTTGCACCTGAAGCTGGAATTGATCGAGCAGCCGAATCGCCTGCAGATTGCGCCCGAGGGTGAAGCGCCAGGTCGCCAGCAAGCCCTGCGCATCCATCAGCTCCAGATGACCGACCCCGGCATGGTCATGGTGCTTGAGCGTCAGACCCGGCCGGTAGGGCCAGACGCGCCAAGTCGCATCCGGCGCGCGACTTAACAGACGCTGGTTGGTGACGAGCACCAAGCCTTTGACAAAACGAAGTTGGGTATCGAGGTCAACCTCCAGCGTGGCTAAAACGTTTTCTGCTGTTTGGAGCTGAGCTCGGACCTCCGAGCGCCAATCAGCCGGGATTTCGTTTAACAATGTATCTGAAGCAGGGATTTCGTTTGTCATTTAGGCCAGATGATTCTGCGGGTGGACGGTGGTAAGCCGGACCAGGGTCGATTGCGAACTGCAATAGACTCAACGAGATTACGCTTGACGCCGATTTTTTGAACTACCCCAAGTATTTAGATTCATGACGACGAAGAACATTCAATTGCTACGGGTTACCCATCTGCGCGGCCCCAATATCTGGACTTACCGTCCGGTGATCGAAGCCTGGGTCGATATCGGCGTACTGGAAGACTATCCTTCCAACACCCTCCCCGGATTTTATGAGCGTTTGACCGCGCTGCTGCCCGCCCTGGTAGAACACCGCTGTGGCGTCGGTGAACCTGGCGGCTTTTTGGAGCGCCTGCGCGAGGGCACCTGGGCCGGGCATATTCTTGAACACGTGGTGCTGGAACTGCAAAATTTGGCTGGCATGCGCACCGGCTTTGGCAAGACCCGGCAGACTTCGGTGCGGGGCGTATACAAGCTGGCCTTTCGGACGCGGCAAGAACAAGTCGGCCGTGCTGCGCTAGAAGCAGGCCGGGATCTCGTGATGGCCGCCATCGAGAATCATTCGTATGACGTGACGGCCACGGTGGCCAAACTGCGCGACATGGTCGATTCGCTGTGCCTCGGGCCCAGCACCGCGCATATCGTCGAAGCCGCCACCGCGCGCGGCATCCCCCATATCCGCCTGACCGACAGCAATCTGGTGCAACTCGGCCATGGCGCCAGCCAACGCCGGATCTGGACGGCAGAAACCGATCAGACCAGTGCCATTGCCGAAGAAATTGCCAGCGACAAGAATTTGACCAAGTCCCTGCTGCAGTCGTGTGGCGTGCCGGTGCCACAAGGGCAACTGGTCAAAACCGCAGAAGAGGCCTGGGAAGCCGCCCAAGACATCGGACTGCCGGTCGTGCTCAAGCCGTATGACGGCAACCATGGGCGTGGTGTCTCGCTGGATCTGACATCCCGCAAAGATATCGAAGCCGCTTTTTTGCTGGCCCGACGCAAGGGAGGCGGCAGCGTCATCGTCGAGCAATTCATTGCCGGGAACGAACATCGGCTTCTGGTGGTCGGCAAACGCGTCGTGGCAGCAGCGCGCGGCGAAACCGCCTGGGTCACGGGCGATGGCCAGTCCAACATCATTGAACTGGTCGACAGTCAGATCAATACCGACCCGCGACGCGGCGAGGGTGAGGACGCGCCACTGAACAGCTTGCGCCCGCATGAGGCAGCAGAAATCATTCTTGAGATGGAGCGCCAGGGCTTCACCGCCTACGCCGTGCCCACCAATGGCGAAAAGGTGCTGATTCAGCGCAATGGCAACGTCGCCTTTGATGTGTCCGACCACATCCATCCCAGCGTTGCCGCCGCAGCGGCCTTGGCCGCACGCGTCGTCGGTCTTGATATTGCCGGTGTTGACATGGTGCTGGAGGACATCAGCCGCCCCCTGGCGGAACAGCGCGGCGCCGTGGTCGAAGTCAATGCCAGTCCCGGCCTGCTGGCCCATCTCAAGCCGGCGACCGGGCAGCCACGTCCGGTTGGCAAGGCCATCATCGAACACCTGTTCGGCGCCGATAAAAACGGCCGCATTCCCGTGGTCGGCGTCACCGGCACCCAGGACAGCACGCGCATTGCACGCCTGATCGCCTGGTTGCTCCACATCAGCGGCAAGCATGTCGGTCTGGCCTGCAAGGATGGCTTCTTCCTTGGCGCCCGGCAGGTCGAGGCGAAGGACTGCGTCAACTGGGACGCCGGACAGCGCCTGCTCATCAACCGCACGGTGGATGCCGCGGTGTATGAAAACAGCAGCCGCATGATTCTGAGTGAAGGCCTGGCCTATGACAAGTGCACGGTCGGTGTGGTGACGGATGTCAGCGGCTTTGAAGCCCTGACCGAGTTCTACATTGATGACGAGGACAGGCTTTACAACGTGGTGCGCACGCAGATCGATGTGATCTTGCCGCATGGTACTGCCGTGCTCAACGCCGCCGACCCCCAGGTGGTGGAGATGGCACCCCTGTGTGATGGCAAGGTGATTTTTTACGCCCAGGATCCCCAGCTTGAAGCCCTCACCACGCACCGAGCCTGTGGCGAGCGTGTGCTCTTCGTGCGCGACAGGCAGATCGTGCTAGCCCTGGGCCTGGAAGAAGTGGCGTTGATACCTCTTGCCTCCATGAAACCGACCAAGGCTGAGAAACCTGACATGGTGATGGCGGCCATGGCCGCCGCATGGGCCTTGGGCGTCACTCCCGAACTGATCGTTGCTGGCCTGCGCACTTTTGAGTCAGACCCCAAGAAAAACCAATAACTTATGGACATCTCACGCATCCGGGCCCTCCGCGGCCCCAACCTCTGGAGCAATCACACCGCCATTGAGGCGGTCGTGACCTGCACACCTGAGGAGTGCGCGCTGCGCACACGCGACGGTTTCGAGGGTCGTCTGCGCGCACGCTTCCCGGAACTCAGCCCGCTGCAGCCAACCGGACACGATGACACGGTGCCCATGGCGCATGTACTCGAACTGGCTGCGCTGGACCTGCAGGCCCAAGCCGGCTGTCCGGTCACCTTCAGCCGAACGACGGCCACCCTCGACCCCACCGTCTACCAAGTCGTGGTGGCGTATTCAGAGGAAGCCGTCGGCCGTCTGGCACTGGAGCTGGCCGAATCCCTGTGCCTGGCAGCACAAAACGATACCCCCTTCGACCTGGAGAAATCGCTGGAGCAGCTGCGCGAGCTCGACGAGGATGTGCGCCTGGGGCCGAGCACCGGCGCCATCGCCCTGGCGGCGATCGCGCGCAACATTCCCTACCGCCGCATGACGCAAGGCAGCATGATCATGTTCGGCTGGGGCAGCCGCCAGCGCCGCATCCAGGCGGCTGAAATGGACGTCACCAGTGCCATTGCAGAAGCCATTGCCCAGGACAAGCAACTCACCAAGAAATTGCTGGCGGCCGCCGGCGTGCCAGTCCCGCTCGGCCGCGAGGTGGCGACGCCCGACGATGCCTGGACCGCCGCCGGTGAAGTCGGCCTGCCCGTCGTGATCAAGCCCAAAGGGGGTAACCAGGGCAAAGGCGTGACGGTCAACATCAGTTCGCGTGAGCAGCTACTGGCGGCTTACGCGGCCGCCGCTGCATTCGACGATGAAATCCTGGTCGAGCGCTACATTCCCGGCAACGACTTTCGCCTGCTGGTAGTCGGCAACAAGTTAGTGGCAGCGGCGCGTCGTGACCCGCCCCATGTGGTGGGTGATGGCAGCCACACCATCCGCGAACTGGTGGAGCAGGTCAACAAGGATCCGCGCCGTGGGTCGGGACACGCCACCTCGCTGACCAAGATCCGCTTTGACGATATTGCCTTGGCCTGCCTGATCTCCCAAGGCTTCCAAGCCGACTCGGTGCCAACCAAGGGCCAACGCGTCACCTTGCGCCGCAACGCCAATCTGTCCACCGGTGGCTCGGCCACCGATGTCACCGACGA
The DNA here is from genome assembly GCF_002413825.1 of Rhodoferax sp. UBA5149. Taxonomy (GTDB): domain Bacteria; phylum Pseudomonadota; class Gammaproteobacteria; order Burkholderiales; family Burkholderiaceae_C; genus Rhodoferax. The sequence goes on along the minus strand of NZ_DHXT01000162.1, from coordinate 25,915 downwards.
CGTCCACCCCGAAGTGGCGGCACACGCCGTGGCAGCCGCGCAGATGGTGGGGCTCGATATTTGCGGCGTGGACATGGTCTGCGACAGCATCCTGCACCCGCTCGAAGAACAGGGCGGTGGCGTGGTCGAGGTCAATGCCGCACCGGGCCTGCGCATGCACCTCTCGCCGTCCTACGGCAAGGGACGCCCGGTGGGCAAAGCCATCATCGCCAGCATGTTTGGCGAGCATGAGAATGGCCGTATTCCGCTGGTGGCCGTGACCGGCACCAACGGCAAAACCACCACCGTGCGCCTGATCTCGCACCTGCTGGCCCAGAGCAGCCTGCGCGTGGGCATGACCAATACCGATGGTGTCTACATTGCTGGCCAGCGCATCGACACCGGCGACTGCAGCGGCCCCAAGAGTGCGCGCAATGTGCTGCAGCACCCCGACGTGGACGCGGCGGTGCTTGAGACCGCCCGCGGCGGCATGTTGCGCGAAGGGCTGGCATTTGACCGTTGCGATGTAGCGGTGGTCACCAATGTCGGTAGCGGCGACCATCTGGGCCTGAACTACATCACGACGGTTGAGGATCTGGCCGTGCTCAAGCGTGTGATCGTGCAAAACATCTCAGATGAAGGTGTGGCCGTGCTCAACGCGGCCGATCCTATCGTGGCCGCCATGGCCGGCTACTGCCGCGGATCAGTCACCTTTTTTGCCGCGGACCGGAGCCATCCGGTCATGGCCACCCATTTGGCCCAGGGGCACCGCGCTGTCTTTGTCGAAGATGGTTGCCTGGTCGCCGCCGAAGGCAAGTTAAAGCACAAGGTGCCGTTGTCCGACGTGCCAATCACCTATCAGGGCAGCATCGGCTTCCAGGTGGAAAACGTCATGGCTGCGGTGGCTGCGGCCTGGGGCTTGGGACTGGAATGGGACACCTTGCAGCAAGGACTGGCCAGTTTTGTGAACGACAGCGACAACGCACTCGGCCGCTTCAACCTGTTCAGCTACCGGGGTGCCACGGTCATCGCCGACTACGGCCACAACCCGGATGCCATTGCGGCACTGGTCCGGGCGGTGGAGAACATGCCCGCCAGGCGCCGCTCGGTGGTGATCAGCGGTGCCGGCGACCGGCGCGATGAGGACATCCGCCAGCAGACCGAAATCCTGGGTCAGGCCTTTGACGAGGTGGTGCTCTACCAGGACCAGTGCCAACGAGGACGCGCCGATGGTGAGGTGCTGGCATTGCTGCGTGCTGGACTCATCAACGCCAGGCGCACCAAGTCCATCCATGAAATTCAGGGTGAGTTCCTCGCCATTGACACCGCCATGGACAAGTTGTGCGAGGGCGACTTGTGCCTGATTCTGGTGGATCAGGTGGACGAGGCGCTGGCCCACATCGCGGCGCGGATTGAAAAGGACAAGAACTGAGCGCGGTGGAGCGCAAGTGCTAGGCCGGCGTCAGTCAATGCTCAGTTTAGCTCGTTCGCCGGATCGCGGCCCATGAGGGCTGCAACCGCCTGCTCGGGTTTGATCTGCCCGTCCAGCAAGGCCACCACACTCTGTGCAATCGGCATCTCGATACCCAGACCCTGTGCGCGCTGCACCACGGTTCGGGCGCAATAAACTCCCTCCGCCACATGGCCCAGCGACGCCACCGCTTGTTGCAGGGTCTGGCCGCGGGCCAGCGCCAGACCGACCTGCCGGTTGCGCGACAAATCGCCCGTGGCGGTGAGCACCAGATCGCCCAGTCCACTCAGCCCCATGAAGGTTTCCGCCCTGGCACCCAAGGCCAAGCCCAGACGCGTCATCTCGGCCAGGCCCCGGGTAATCAGCGCCGCGCGGGCATTGAGGCCCAGATGCAGGCCGTCACACAAGCCGGTGGCAATGGCCAGCACATTTTTGACGGCGCCGCCCACCTCCACACCGACGATGTCGTCATTGGCGTAGACCCGCACGGTGGGGCTGTGAAAAGCCGCCACCAGCGCGTCGCGCACCGCCGCATGGCCACTGGCGGCCACCAGCGCGGTCGGCTGGCCACGCGCCACTTCGAGCGCAAAGCTGGGGCCACTGAGCACACCCGCTATTAAATCAGGAGCAACTTGCGCTTGTATTTCGTGGGCTAGCAGCCCAAAAGGCTCTGAAGTCGGGGCTTCAAAGCCCTTGCACAACCAGGCCACCGGCATCCGGCAGGTACTTAGACGAACCAGTGTGGCGCGCAGGCCCGCCATCGGCGTGGCCACGATGACCAGATCAGCCCCGGCGACGAGGTGGCCGAGCTGGTCTGGCGCCGCCAGGTCGAGCGAACTGACATTCAAGGTAGGCGGCAGCGTGATACCGGGCAAGTAACGCACATTTTCACGTTGCGCCTGCATGGCAGACGCCTGGTCGGCATCGCGCGCCCACAGTGTCACGCGGTGCTCAGCCAGCGGGTTGCTGCCCGCGCTGACGGCCAGCGCCGTGCCCCAGGCACCGGCTCCAAGCACTACGATTTTCATAGCGTGTTACGCCCTGAATTCGGGGGCTAGAGGGCTAAATAGTTAAAATCCCTTACTGGGTGACGATGCGCGGCGCATTCTCGGCGGCAGCGGCCTGCTGCTGCTCGAACATCGCCTGAAAATTGATTTCCGTCAGGTGCACGGGCGGAAAGCCGCCGCGTTGAATCAGGTCGGCCACGTTGCCGCGCAGGTAGGGGTAGACGATTTGCGGGCAGGCGATGCCCATGATCTGGCTCATCTGGTCTTGCGGCAAATTGCGAATCTCGAAAATACCAGCTTGCGTGGCTTCCACCAGAAACACGGTTTTGTCCTTGATCTTGGTCTGCACCGTCGCGGTGACGGTGACTTCGAAAATGCCTTCAGCCACCGGCGCGGCGTTCACGCCCAGCTGGATGTCCACCGTGGGGGATTCCTGTTCCAGCAGGATGGCGGGTGAGTTGGGTTGCTCCAGCGACGCTTCTTTGAGGTAAACGCGCTGAATCTGGAAAACGGGGGCTTCTTGGTCGGACATGGGATTTCCTTAATGAATTGAGGACAGAGCGGGCTTGGCCAGGCGCCAAGCTGCGCTCGGTCCCGCAAGGTTTTTGTTGAGAACAAAGTCCGCTCTGGAATTATTTGAGCGGGCACACGATCGGGGTCGAGCGAGATTATGTCAGGTGGCGGCGTTCAGCAATGGCGTCAAGCCGCCCTGCCCGTCCAGCGCCACCAGGTCATCACAGCCACCCACATGCGTCTGGCCAATAAATATTTGCGGTACGGTGCGCCGCCCGGTCATTTCCATCATTTTCATGCGTTGAACCGGATCGGTGTCGATACGGATTTCTTCGATCTGGGCAACGCCTTTGGCCTTGAGAATCTGCTTGGCTTGCATGCAGTAGGGGCAGACGGCGGTGGTGTACATTTTGACGGCTTGCATAGGTATTTTCTTTTGGTATTCAGGCTTTTTCAACCGGCAGGTTGGCCGTTTTCCAGGCGCCCAGGCCACCGCCCAAAGACTGAGCCTGCTCATAGCCCAGCTTTTTGGCGATTGCCACCGCGCGGCCTGAGCGAGCGCCGGTCTGGCACACCAGAATGACGGGCAGTGCCTTGTTCTTCACCGCATTGGGCAATTTTTCTTCGAGCTGATTCAGAGGAATATTTTTAGCGCCACCCACATGGCCGGCCGCGAACTCATTGGTTTCACACACGTCGATGACCACCGCTTTCTCGCGGTTGATGAGCTGCACGGCACCTTCCGCCGTCAAGGATCCCCCGGTTGCGCCCTTGAGCACCGGCCAAAACAGCAAGCCGGCCGAGGCCAGCGCGACGCCCATGAGCATCCAGTTGTCGAGAATAAATTTCACTTTTTTCCTTGTAAGTAGCTGACAGTAAACCTCGCATTTTAGAATGCAGGGGTTCTCAGCGCATTCAACCTTCGTTTTGCCCCGGCCTGACCCTTCAAAAACACCATGCACAAACTAGTTCTCATCCGCCACGGCGAATCCACCTGGAACCTTGATAACCGCTTCACCGGCTGGACCGATGTCGATCTGACACCCACTGGCATTGAGCAAGCCAAAAACGCCGGGCGCCTGCTGCGGGCCGAAGGTTTTGAGTTTGATGTGGCCTACACCAGCGTTCTCAAGCGCGCCACCCGCACCCTGTGGCATGTGCTGGACGAGATGGACCGCACCTGGTTGCCGGTAGTCAACAGTTGGCGGCTCAACGAGCGCCATTACGGCGCCTTGCAAGGGCTCAACAAAGCCGAAGTCGCCAAACAATATGGCGACGCCCAAGTGCTGTTGTGGCGTCGCAGCTACGACACCCCGCCGCCTGCCCTGGAAGCGACAGACCCGCGTTGCGAACGCGGGGACCTGCGTTACGCCAAGCTGCGGCCGGACCAAGTCCCCTTGACCGAATGCCTGAAAGACACGGTGGCGCGGGTGATGCCGTTCTGGAACGAAGCCCTGGCGCCGGCGATTCAAAAAGGCAAGCGCGTGGTGGTGGCGGCGCACGGCAACTCGATCCGGGCGTTGGTGAAATACCTGGACAATATTTCCGACAATGACATCGTGGGTCTGAACATCCCCAACGGCATTCCGCTGGTGTATGAGCTGGACGACGAGCTCAAACCGATCCGCCATTACTACCTGGGTGACGCCGAGGCCGCTGCCAAAGCCGCTGCGGCCGTGGCATCCCAAGGTAAAGCTTGAGTAAATAGGGAACCACCCCATATGCCAACCGTCCAACCATGTATATTGGATCGGTACAGGAGTATTTATGCGTCAAAAATTTAAAATTGCTGGCTGGGTTTCTCTGGGTGTCTTGGCCGGCACCTTGACCACTGTTTCGCTCCAGACCGTGGCGCGCGGCACGCTGGCGCCGCTGCCGCTCGAAGAGTTGCAGCAGCTGGCCGCCGTATTTGGTATGGTCAAAAGCAACTACGTCGAGCCCGTCGACGATAAGAAACTCATCACCGATGCCATCGTGGGCATGGTGTCCAGCCTCGATCCGCATTCGCAGTACCTCGACAAAAAGGCGCTCAAGGAGTTCAACGAAGGCACGACCGGCAAATTTGTCGGCGTCGGCATCGAAATCTCGCAGGAAGATGGTCTGATCAAGGTCGTGTCGCCGATCGAAGGTTCACCCGCGTTTCGGGCCGGCATCAAACCCAATGATTTGATCCTCAAGATCGATGACACCCCGGTCAAGGGTCTGGCGCTCAGCGAAGGCGTCAAGCGCATGCGCGGTGAACCCAATACCAAAGTGCTGCTCACCATTTTGCGCAAGTCCGAGAACCGCAGCTTCCCGGTCTCGATCACGCGTGAGGAAATTCGCACCCAGTCCGTGCGCAGCAAGGTGGTTGAACCGGGCTACGCGTGGATTCGCCTGAGCCAGTTCCAGGAACGCACAGTGGAAGACTTTGCGCGCAAGGCCGAAGAGATCTACAAGCAGGAGCCGAAACTCAAGGGCTTGGTGCTTGACCTGCGTAACGATCCGGGCGGCTATCTGGACGCGGCGGTGGCGATATCAGCCGCATTTTTGCCAGAAAACGTCACCGTGGTGTCGGCCAACGGCCAACTGGCCGCGAGCAAGTTCACCTACAAGGCAGCACCCGAGTTTTACCAGCGCCGCGGCGGCACCGACCCCCTGAAGCACCTCAATGAGGTGACCAAGGGCGCATTGAAAAGCGTGCCCCTGGTGGTGCTGGTCAATGAAGGCTCGGCTTCCGCCAGCGAAATCGTGGCCGGTGCGCTGCAAGACTACAAGCGTGCCAAACTTTTGGGCAATCAGACCTTCGGCAAGGGTTCCGTGCAAACCGCGGTGTGCCTCGACCCGTCATTCCGCATGGACAACTGTCCGACCGCGGGCCTGAAACTCACCACCAGCCGTTACTACACGCCGAGCGGCAAATCCATTCAAGCCAAAGGCATCGTGCCCGATGTCATGGTGGACGAAAGCGAGGAAGGCAACCTGTTTGCGGCGCTGCGCACCCGCGAGGCCGACCTGGAAAAACACCTGAACAGTGGCCAAGGCGAAGAAAAGAAGGATGAAGTCCGCGAAAAAGCACGGGAAGATGCCCGTAAAAGGCTGGAAGAAGAACTCAAAAAACCGCCGACCGAGCGCAAGATTCCAGAGTACGGGTCTGACAAGGATTTCCAGCTAATCCAGGCCATCAACCAGCTCAAGGGTCGCCCCGTCATGGTCAGCAAGACCTTGATTGAACGCGAGGAAGAGAAGAAAGTAAACTAAAAAACCACATGATTGATGATCAGCTGCTGCGCTACTCGCGCCATGTCCTGCTCAACGAAATCGGGATAGAAGGCCAAGAAAAAATTTTGGTCAGTCATGCGCTGATTGTGGGTGCCGGTGGTTTGGGGTCGCCGGTGGCCCTTTATCTCGGCTCTGCCGGCGTCGGGCGCATCACGGTAGTTGACCACGACAGCGTGGACATGACCAATTTGCAGCGGCAAATCATCCACACCATGGACCGTGTGGGCCAGCCCAAGGTCCTGTCAGCCCAAACCGCCATTGCCGCCATCAACCCCGAAGTGCGGGTGACCCCGATCGTGGCGCGCGCCGATGCCGTACTGCTGGACACTCTGGTGGCGCAGGCCGACGTCGTGCTGGACTGTTGCGACAACTTTGCCACGCGCCACGCCATCAATGCCGCCTGCGTGAAACACGGCAAACCATTGGTGTCGGGCGCGGCCATCCGCTTTGATGGTCAGGTCTGTGTTTATGACCCGCGCGACGCCAGCTCCCCGTGTTATGCCTGCGTTTTTCCGCCCGACACCACGTTTGAAGAAACCCGCTGCGCCACCATGGGTGTTTTCGCGCCGCTGGTGGGCATCATCGGGTCGATGCAGGCGTCTGAGGCGCTCAAACTGCTCAGCGGCGCCGGCCGCCCACTGACCGGCCGTCTGCTGATGCTGGATGGCCGCTCCATGGAGTTCACCGAAGTCCGCATCGGACGTCAAGCCACTTGTACCGTCTGCGGCGGCGCGCACTGATTCGCCGGATTCATCGCCTCACGACATGGCACGGTCCGTGTCGCTTGCGAAAGTCGCGCGGCAACTCAGGCCGGCCGGCGGCAAACAGCCCCTGACGGGATTGCCATGCGGCCGCTTCCTCCGCCGCGTACGGTCCCGGCTCGCGGTGCCAGCGGTAGGACCAGGCTTGACCCGCGCGTACCATCTGCGCCCCCAGATCGTTGCCGTCGAGTTGGATGCGCGCCAGCCCCCGTCCGTAAATGTCATTGCGTCGAACCGTCACCGCGACACGCTGGTGCAGCGCCCGCTGCGCCAGCACGGCACGCGAAACCTCGCCGCCGGTCTGGCAGACCTCGGGCGCGTCGATGCCGTCAATGCGCAGCTTGCGCGGCGAGCCCCCCGTGTCTGGCTGCACCCACAGCGTGTCGCCGTCCGTGACATAGGAGACCGTTCCAGAAAACACCCTCGTCGCATGGGCATTATTTGCTATTAAAATAATAGCAAACAGAATAGATCTGAAAATCATAAGGCGTTCATGGCGCAAGCGTGCGTGATTTGAGCAATCCATTGTCACCGCAATACATGAACGGTCGCTACCCCCTTGCTGATGTACCGTGCCGATGCATCAACTGCGAGTGCGGCAGGAGGCCTCCCACAACGCGATTAGTACGGGGAAAACCTATGGCTTTTTCATCGGCAGCCAACAGCGTTCCTGTTAGACTCGATTCGTCAAATATCTAGGTATTCTGTGGCTTCTACGACTGCATCCTCGGTGATCGATTTGCGTGATTTGCGTTTGGATGAGGCGCGTGCCCTGCTGGAGCATGACCCCACGAACAGCCTGCCCGATCCGCAAGACTCCCCCACCGCCTATCTGCAATGCATCATTGGCAACCTGTGCGAGCTTTCCCTCAAGGACCCGCTCACAGGGTTGGCCAATCGACGTCATTTCCGCAGCGTCTTGAGCCGCGAAATTGACACCGTTGCCCGGTCCGGCGAGTCCGCTTTGCTGCTGATGCTGGACATTGACCATTTCAAGAAAATCAATGACAGCTACGGCCACTTGGCCGGCGACCAGGTGATTCAGGCCATCGCCAGGTGCCTGGCGACCTGCGTGCGGCCGATGGACACGGTGGCGCGCTACGGTGGCGAGGAGTTCGCCGCCATTCTGCCAAATTGCCCCGCCTCGTTTGGGCAAATCGTGGCCGAACGAATCCGTGAAACAGTAGGTGCCCTGTGCATTTCCGTGGCACCGCTGGTCAGTGTCCAGGTAACGGTCAGCATCGGCGGCGCCTACGCGCCGGAATGGGTTCGCTCGACGGCGGCCTTGTGGACTGATCGAGCCGATATCCAGCTCTATCGCGCCAAGTCCGAGGGACGTAACCGCGTGTGTATCGACCAACAGCCGGAGATCGCGGTGAGCGCAGAAGAAAAGAGTATGTTGTTCGGCCACCTCTTGATGGGGGACCCCGCCTGGATCGAAAGTGTTTCCAGCGACCCGTCGGGTGCTGAAACAGGCAGCGCAATGAATAGGTTTAACTAATGATGAGCGATGTCCTGAATCCTCCACAAGACAATGGGGCCACCATCTCAGTGCCCCTCAAACCACTTGGCAAGGTGCTCGCCGTCACCAGCGGCAAAGGGGGCGTCGGCAAGACCTTTGTCTCGGCCAATCTGGCCGCGGCACTGGCCAAGCGCGGCCACCGTGTTCTGGTGCTGGACGCAGACCTGGGATTGGCCAATCTGGATGTGGTACTCAATTTGTACCCCAAGGTGACTCTGCACGATGTGTTTACCGGGAAAGCCAAACTCGAAGACGCCATCGTGCGGGCACCGGGCGGTTTTTCAGTCTTGCTGGCCGGCTCCGGCATGGTCGAGTATTCGCGCCTGACGCCCGAGGTTCGCGACGACTTCCTGCGCATCATGAATGGGCTGGTACCGCATTACGACATCGTTTTACTGGATACCGGTGCCGGCATTTCCGATGTCGTGCTGTTCGCCGTATCGCTGGCCTCGGAGGTGTTGGTGGTTGCCACGCCCGAGCCGACGTCGCTGACCGATGCCTATGCCACCATCAAGGTGTTGGTGGGTCAGCAAAAGCGGCAAAACATTCGCATGGTGATCAACCAGACGGCGCGTCTGGGAGATGGCCGGGCCATTACGACGCAATTGCAGCAGGTGCTGGACCGCTTTGTGAAGACCGAACCGGGACGTCCACTGCGCTTGATCCATATGGGAGACATACCTTCCGATCCCGCCGTACGGCAGGCCGTGATGCGCCGCCAGTTGCTGATGCAATCCATACCCGGTTGCCCGGCCGCCCTGGCGATATCCCAATTGGCGGTCAAACTGGAAGACACCGTCATCGCGCAAATCAAGTAGGGTTGAAAAACTCGACCCGGTTTCGCCCACGGTCTTTGGCCAGATACAGGGCCGCGTCTGCATTCTTGGATAATTCGATTTCATCTACGCCATGGTCAGGCGAGGTGGCGATGCCGGTGCTGCAGGATATGCGCACCGTATGTCCTCCAGGCAAGGTGAACGGTTGTTCAAGTGCATGGCGCATTTTCAGTGCCACCAGCAGGGCATCCTGGTCGTCATTGATCGCGGGCAGCAGGATGACGAACTCATCCCCTCCGATGCGACCGACGGTATCTGACGCCCTCACGCAATCAATCATCCTCGAGGCCGCATCCTTGAGCAGCAAGTCGCCCACAGCATGGCCCAGGGTGTCATTGACGGACTTGAAGCGGTCCAGGTCAAGAAACATCAAGGCCAGGCGCGTCTTGTCCCGCTTGGCATGCGTTAATTCCTGTTGCAAGCGGTCATAGAACAAAGCTCGGTTGGGCAAGCCCGTCAGCGGATCATGCTGCGCCATGTGGGTCATGCGCAGCTCGATCTCCTTGCGCTCGCTGATGTCGCGCATGATGCTGATGACGTGGGGCACATCGCGGATCAGAAATTTCTTGGCGGATATCAGACCCACACGTGCCGTACCATCTTTTTTCAAGAAATTTGCTTCGAAGTTTTCGCAAAACCCTTTTTCATTGACTTCGTTGACAAATTTATGATGCTCATGAGGGTCTGCCCACAGGGGAATATCCGGCACGCGCCGACCCAGAAGATCTTCGCGCTCGAAACCTGTCAGCGCCGTAAATCTGTTGTTGGTATCAACCACAGTACCATCCACCCAACGGCTGACCACCACAGCGTCCGGGCTGGTATCAAAAATCAACTCAAACCGTTCCTTGACTTCCCTGAGTTCAGCGGTCATCTCCGTCGCCGCAGTGATCGCACGGACGCGTCCCGTGACCAGCACCCAGGCGAGCAGCGTCAGCAACAGGGTAAAACCGGCACCGCCCAGTGCAATGAGGATCGAGCTGTCCTTGCCAGACGATACCGCAGCGTCGGCGCGCGAGCGCACCGTGACGGCCCAGGTACGACCCGCCAACACAAGATATTCAGTCAGCTCAAGCGGTGCAGCAGGGTGGGCGCCCGCACCAAGCGTTGAATCAAACATCAGCGTCTCCAGCGACATCTGCACGCCGTCATGAATCTTGATATCGCTGGCCGACGCGCGCTGACCATAAAGACTGGCCATCAGGTCGTTCATCCGCACCGGTGCCATTACCCAGCCAAGCAAGCTGGCGCGCCGCTCAGCCAGGGTTGAGGGGTGCCGACCGCCTTGGTAAAGGGGGAGAAACATCACGAAATTGACTTGTGACAGGCTGCCGTTTGTGGAAGGCGGTTTGAGCTTGCCAGTCATCATCAGACGGCCCGAGTCGCGAGCACCATCCATTGCCATTCGCCGGGCCGGATCAGCATAAGGATCCGGGCGCCCTGCCGCCGGGATCCCGACGACACGAATCTCTTCCAGCCCCGCAAAATCAGCCCCCAGTTGCAGGGCTTCGACATAGGCTTGAAGAACCGGCGGTTCCACCCGGTCAGACGCCGCAAAAAAACCCTGAACACCCCGCATGACCTGCTCATACGACGCCATGCGCTGTTCAATGCTGCTGGTGATCTCGCGCAGGTTGAAGTCCAGATTCGCGCGACGGTCCAACTCTGCGTTATGTCGTTCGTGTTGCCACAGCCCAGCGCTTGCAATGCCCGCGGCCAAGAAGACCAGGACGACCAACCTGTAGCGGCGAAACCTGCTCATGCCGTGTCTCAAAAATTGACCATTGTGGCGGCGAGATCTGCCGAAAAATATTTCCCAAAAATGTGCAGCATGGTGCCATCCCGGCGCATGTCGTCCACCAAGGCACGCCACTTGGCCTGCTCCGTCGCCGACAGCGATTTTTTTGACATGATCAGACCGTGCGGCACAGGGTCATCGCGCGTGTCCACGATCATCGTCAAATCCCTGACCGGACTGCCCGCCACCTGTGAATAGTCAAAAGGCTCGATGATCATGCCTTGAATGCGGTTCAAGGCCAGCAGTTCGTACAGTGGATCGAGCCCGGACGCATAGATGACCCGATTTTCTGCGCTTAGCCGATCCACGAACTCGTTGGCGTTCTTGCTGTATCGAAAACTGCGAATGACACCCAGCTGCAGTCTGGTATTTTTCTCAAAATCCGACAACTGCCGCACCCCGGCATCCTTGCGGGCCAGCAGGTAATACTTGTTGGAAAAATACCAGGCAAATCCGGCAAAGGCTTCGCGCTGCTCGTTGCTTATCCCCGATAAGCTGAAGTCCAAGGCTCCTGACTCAATCACTTGCCAGATTCTGGCGCGCGCCATGACGCTGACAATGACTTTGCAGCCACTGCGTTTGATCAGTTCGTCCGCCACATCTTTGTCAATGCCGCCACCCGTGTCGCTTGAATAAAGCAAACCGTGCTCATGCAGCGCCAGCGTCAGCGGGCGTGAGCAGTCCGGGCCATCTGCCGCTTGCGCTACGCCCAGCGCAAAAGACATGAGAAGCGCGATCCCCAAAGCACGAAACAGTTGAGCCATAGCCCACCTTCCCAGAAAAAAAGGAAACTTCGATTTATTCTGACACCAATAGTCGCAGGTTCGAACGACTCTGGGTGAAAACCGTGAAATCATCACGCCGTGACGATCCACCCCTCCAGAGCGTCCATGTCCTGCGGCAGACCATAACAAGAAGCACCTTCGCGCTGCCGCGCCTGCGCCCAGGCCGCCTGGACCAGGCACAACACCGCATCCAGCGAATCACCGCTGGCGTCGTCCACCAGCAGATCACGCTGCGCATGGGTCAGCTTGAGCCGCAGACCCAAGCGGGTCTGACCGTGTTCCAACGCCGTGATCAGGTCCTTGCGGGCAATCAGGCGCTCCGGCGTCTGGCGGGCTTTGTCGTCGCTCTTATAGCTTCGCTTGCCCAAGACCTCGCGCGCCAGCAGTCCAGGATAGGCTTCCAGGGCCACCCGGCACGCCTGGCCATCCGCATCCACCGCTTGCGGGTCGCCCGCATGCAGACCCGGCAGTTGCACGCCCGCATCAAGCAGCAGTGGCACGCCGGCATGCAGCATATAGGCCACCGGCGGATTGACCCATTTCATGGAGGGACTGGAGCCGGCCGGAATGTCGGTTGCCCGGTGGGCAAATTTGCCCCCCACGGGGCGGGCATCGCAGAAGGCGGCCAATGTGGCCCGGATTTGCGCCCGGCTCAGCGTGGCGTAATGACGAATACAGTCTTCCCACTGCGTGGGCCAGCCCAGCGTCTCGACCAGCTCACGCGGCAGTCCGAACGGGAGATCAAAGGCACCCAGCCAGCAGAGCGGTCGCTGCAACCACTGTGCAAACGCATCCAGTGATCCCAGTCGCTCCAGTCTTGATAGCTGCACGCGCCCGGCCTGCATGGACCCCAGGGCCAGAACGATGGGTTTTTTGCGGGAAGGACGGCTTGAGAAGTCGCACCCCAAGAGCGCGGAGTCGGCCGCAGACTCACCACGCCACGGGTCGTTCTGGGCCGCGAAAACTGTCAAACGATCAAGCGCGACCGATGATGCACGCGGTCGCCATCAATTCTTCCAGCAGGGCCAAAGACACCTTGCCCGACACCGAGTACGGGTCCAGCTCCGGCCGCTCGGCGTACTTGAGCAAAATAGAGGCGTTGATCTTGGACATGTTGACCTGCCCCATGGTCCAGCCACCAAAGCGGCGCTCGGATATTTCTTCGTAGTTCAGCAGCACCACATCCTTGTGGCGAGGGTCCTTCTGGATGTGACCATAGAGCTCGCTCACGGCCATGCGTCCGCCTTCGAGGGCCTGAAGAATAATGCCGCCACCATAACAAAGAATGCCGGTGATGCCGCACTCCGGGTTGTGCTCGCGCGACTGGGCCAGAATCGCCTCGATGGCGTCAGGACTGGTGTCGATTGCACGACTGGCGTAAAGCAAACGTACCAACATGATCAGCCTTTCTTGGGTATCAGCGCCAGGAACTCACGACGTAGATTGGGGTCTTTGAGGAAGCTGCCGCGCATGACGGAATTGATCATCTTGCTGTCCATGTCCTTGACACCGCGCCACCCCATGCAGAAATGGGTCGCCTCCATCACGATGGCCAGGCCGTCCGGTTGGGTTTTTTGCTGAATCAGGTCAGCCAGCTGAACCACGGCTTCCTCCTGAATCTGCGGTCGGCCCATGACCCACTCCGCCAGACGGGCATACTTGGACAGCCCAATCACGTTCGTGTGTTCATTGGGCAGCACGCCAATCCAGATCTGGCCGATCACCGGGCACAGGTGATGGCTGCAGGCGCTGCGCACGGTGATGGGGCCGACGATCATCAACTCGTTGAGATGTTCGGCGTTGGGAAACTCGGTGATGGTGGGGGCACTGACGTATCGGCCACGGAACACCTCGTTGAGGTACATCTTGGCGACGCGGCGCGCCGTCTTGTCGGTGTTGTGATCGCGTTCGGTGTCAATCACCAGACTGCTCAGAACGCCCTTCATCTTGTCTTCCACCTCGTCGAGCAAACGCTCCAGCTCACCCGGCAGGACGAAGTCGGCGATGTTGTCGTTGGCATTGAAACGCTTGCGCGCCGCCACCAGGCGTTCCCGGATTTTGACGGAGACGGGGGTGCCTTCATCGGCATCAACTGGATTCATGGGGACCTGACTTTTCATTAACATGAAAGAATGTTACCAGCGTTTTACTTATAAGATTTTTGGCCCATGGCCCCCGCCAATTGAGCGTCAGCAGCTATCAAATCAGTAGCGCGTTCCATTGAGAAACAACAGCACACGCATCAGGCCAAACGCAACGCGATCCAAAAAGCGCTGGCGCCACGGCCGGTTGGCATAGACCGCCGGGTCCACCCGAACGCCACTCTGCTCAAAAGCGACCTCAAGCCGCGCGCGCAAATCCTGCGCGAAAGCAGCATCATCCACCACCACGTTGGCCTCGCGCGCCAGCAGCAAACTCAAAGGGTCCAGATTGGAAGAGCCCACCGTGGCCCAATGACCATCGATCACCGCGACCTTGGCATGGAGAAAGCTGACCGAATACTCGTGAATCTCCACGCCCGCCGCCAGCAGCGCACCGTAGACGGGCCAGGTGGCGTGGTATTGCATGAAATATTCATACCGTCCCTGCAGCAGCAAACGCACCCGCACGCCGCGCCGCGCCGCATGAATCAGCCCTTTGCGCAATTTGCGGCCCGGAACAAAATAGGCATTGGCAATGATGATCTCTTCACGCGCCGCGCCAATGGCTTTGCGATAGGTACGTTCAATCCGGGTCCGGTTGCGCAGGTTGTCGCGCAGCACCAAATCGGCGTTGATCGTGTGACCCGGTGCGCCGCGGGTCCGCGTGACTGCTTCCTGGTCAGTATCCGTGTCCGAACGGGCCTGCCGCGCCAGCGCCACCGCTTCCTGCAACGCCCGCCAAAGCGCCGGGAAATCGATCTGGCGCGCGGTACTGGCCGCCTGCAAGCGCCACCAGAACTGCGCCGTGGTCTCATGCACCGCCTGCACCAAGGGACCGGTCACACGCACGGCGAAGTCAAACCGGGGCGCATCCAAGACACCATAGTTGGGGTCATAAAAATCGTCCAGCACATTGATGCCGCCGCAAAAGGCCACCGTGCCATCCACCACACACAGTTTTCGGTGCAGCCGCCGCCAGCGGCTGGGAATCAGCACCCCCAGCCGGCCCAGGGGCGAAAAGATGCGCCACTTGACGCCCGCCGCTTGGAAGCGAGTCACCCACTCAAGCGCCAAGCTGGGGGTGCCGACACCGTCCATCACCAGATACACAGCCACCCCGCGCTGGGCGGCTCGCTCCAGTGCGGCAGCCACCCGTTCGCCGAAAGCCTCAACACAGAAGATGTAGGTCTCCATCCGGACTTCATGCACGCTGCGGTCAATGGCTTGCACCAAGGCCGGGAAAAAAGCCTCGCCCCCCTGCAACAATTGCACCTGGTGACCGGATCGAGGTTGCTGCATCGCTTCCTTGACGTGTTGAGGACAGAGCTTGCGGCGATGCCGCTACGGGCTGTCCCGCAAAGTATCAGTTTGCGGAAGGGCAAACTCGGCAATCAGGGGCAAATGGTCCGACATGCGCCACCAGATGCGGCCCCGCGGCACATGAACCGCCAGCGGTGTCAGGCCTCTGGCATACACGTAATCCAGTTGCACCAGCGGCATGCGGGCCGGAAAAGTGGCTTGCCGCTCTCCTTTAAATGCTACTAAATTTATAGCATTAAACGCACGTTGCACGAGGGCGCCCCAGTCATTGAAGTCTCCCGCCACGAGCAGCGGCGCGGTCGGCGACACCTCGCGCTCGATAAAGCGCTGCAACTGCGCGACCTGGCGCGAGCGGCTGGCCCGAATCAGCCCGAGATGAACCACCACCACATGGACCGCCCGTCCGTGCACCATCACCTCCGCATGCAGCAAACCACGCTGCTCAAAACGGTGATCGGAAATATCTTCATGCTGGTGCGCCACCACCGGCCAGCGCGACAACAAGGCGTTGCCATGCTCACCATGCTGGGTGAACGCGTTGGTGCGGTACACCGCCTCGTAGCCTTCCGGGGCCAAAAAATCGGCTTGCGGCAGCTCGGGCCATTGGGAGAAATACTGCTCCTCGCGCCGGTGTAGCTTGCGCACTTCCTGCAGGCACACAATGTCCGCATCGAGCTGCTCAACCGCGTGACCCAGGTTATGGATTTCCAGCCGACGCCGCGGCCCGATCCCTTGCACGCCCTTGTGAATGTTGTACGTGGCAACGCGAACGATATTCATGTTTGCACCTTTGGAAAAGCCAAGCGTGGCAGCATCAAACAAGCCTCGGCGTTGGAGGGTGAGAAACAGGCCTGGGCAGCCTGCCGGTAGGGCAGCCACTGGTAGGCCGTATGTTCGCGCGGGCTCAAGCGCACCGGCGTCCCGGCTGGCACCATTAAACCAAACAAGTGCTCGGTATTGCGCGTCACACCCGGCGCATAACGGTGCCGCCAGCGCGGATAGATGTCGTAAACATTTTCCAGCTGCCAGTCGAGCAGCGTATTTGCCAGCGCCGTGCCGGGCCCGCAGTCAATGCCGGTTTCCTCCTGCACCTCGCGCACCGCCGTCTGCAAGAAGGACTCATCCAGCGCGTCTTTGCTGCCGGTGACGGATTGCCAAAAATCGGTGGCGTCGGCTCGTCTGATCAACAGCACATCTAGCGCCGGGGTATAAATCACCGCCAGGATGGATTGGGGAATTTTGTAAGTGGGGAACATAAAAAAGGGCGCTGGTCGAGCGCCCTTTCATTCTGCCTGAAGCCCGCCGCTCAGGACTTGATCAAACCGCTTTGCTCAGCTCGGCAGGCCGCAGCCTGATGTGCAATTCGCGCAACTGCTTATCGTCCACGGTGGACGGTGCCTTGGTGAGCAGGCATTGCGCGCGTTGGGTTTTGGGGAAAGCGATGACGTCGCGGATCGACTCGGCACCGGTCATGAGCGTGACGATGCGGTCCAGACCAAAGGCCAGACCGCCGTGGGGAGGTGCACCGTATTGCAGGGCATCGAGCAAAAAGCCGAATTTATCCTGCGCTTCTTCGGGACTGATCTTCAAGGCGTCAAACACTTTTTGCTGCACATCAGCGCGGTGGATACGGACCGAGCCGCCGCCCATCTCCCAACCATTGAGCACCATGTCGTAGCCTTGGGAAATGCACTTCTCGGGCGCCGTGACCATCCAGTCTTCATGACCTTCTTTGGGCGCGGTGAAGGGATGGTGCACGGCGGTGTAACGCTGCGCCTCTTCGTCGAAATCGAACATCGGGAAGTCAACCACCCACAGCGGGCGCCAGGACTTCTCGAACAAAGCGTTCTTCTTGCCAAACTCGCTGTGCCCGATCTTGATGCGCAGCGCACCGATCGCGTCATTGACAATCTTTTCCTTGTCGGCGCCAAAGAAGATCAGGTCGCCATCCTGTGCGCCGGTGCGGGTCAGCACTTCGGCCAGGGCTTTGTCGTGGATGTTCTTGACGATGGGGCTTTGCAAACCCTCCCGACCCTTCGCCAATTCGTTGACCTTGATGTAGGCCAGGCCCTTGGCGCCGTAGATCTTGACGAACTCGGCGTAGGCATCAATCTCGCCGCGGCTCAGGCCACCGGTTTCCCGTGCCCCACCGGGGATGCGAAGACCGACCACGCGACCGCCCTTCATGGTGGCGGCGCCGGCGAATACCTTGAAGTCCACGTCCGTCATGACGTCGGTCAGCTCGGTGAATTCAAGTTTCACGCGCAGATCGGGTTTATCGGAGCCGTAACGGTGCATGGCTTCGCTGTACGCCATGACCGGGAATTCACCCAGATCGACGTTCAGGGTGTTCTTGAAAACGGTGGTGATCATGCCCTGGAACATGTCGCGGATATCCTGCTCACTCAGGAACGAGGTCTCGATATCAATCTGCGTGAATTCGGGCTGGCGATCAGCGCGCAGATCTTCGTCACGGAAGCATTTGGTGATCTGGTAGTAGCGGTCGTAACCTGCCACCATCAAGAGCTGCTTGAACAACTGGGGGCTTTGCGGCAAGGCGAAAAAATGCCCCTCGTGGACACGGCTGGGCACCAGGTAGTCGCGCGCGCCTTCGGGCGTGGACTTGCCCAGCATCGGGGTCTCGATGTCAATGAAACCATTGGCATCCAGGAACTTGCGCACTTCCATGGAAACGCGATAGCGCAGCATCAGGTTGTTTTGCATGTACGGGCGGCGCAGATCCAGCACCCGGTGCGTCAGGCGCGTGGTCTCGCTCAGGTTTTCATCGTCGAGCTGGAACGGTGGCGTGACCGACGGGTTGAGCACAGTCAACTCATGGCACAGCACCTCGATCTTGCCGCTCTTGAGGTGGTCGTTGGTGGTACCTTCCGGGCGGGCGCGCACCAGACCTTTGACCTGAATGCAGAACTCGTTGCGAAGACCCTCGGCCGTCTTGAACATCGCGGCACGGTCCGGGTCGCACACCACTTGCACGTAACCTTCGCGATCGCGAATATCAACAAAAATCACGCCGCCATGGTCACGACGACGATTGACCCAGCCACACAAGGTAACGGTTTCGCCCAGCAGGGCCTCGGTCACTAGACCGCAATAGTGGGAGCGCATGGCCATAGACAGCTTTCAAAGCCCGCCGGAGAAGGCGGCACAGGTTATCAACAAAATATTTGGAAAAACTTATTTGACAGAAACGCCAACCGCCGCGGAAGGGGCCACAGAGCCCATGGAAATCACATAGGTCAGCGCCTCGTCCACGCTCATGTGCAACTCGATGACTTCGGAGCGCGGCAGCATCAGGAAAAAACCACTGGTCGGGTTGGGCGTCGTGGGCACATAAACACTCACCAAATCCGGACCCAGATGGCTGGCGACCTCCCCGCTGGGGGTGCCGGTCTGGAACGCGATGGTCCAGACGCCAGCCCGCGGGTACTGGACCAGCATGGCTTTGCGAAACGCATTGCCATTGCTCGAAAAAAGCGTGTCGGACACCTTTTTCACGCTGTTATAGATCGACTTGAAGACCGGAATATGGGTGAAAAGCTTGTCCCATTGCGCAAACCACCAGCGCCCCGCCACATTGGAGACCAGCGCACCCGTCACCAGCAAGGCCGAAAAAACAAGCACCACGCCCAAACCAGGTATGTGACGCAGTTGCTCAATAACGGCGCCTGTCGATCCCGACGTCACGGCGGAAAGGCCCGTCAACAAGCCGCCAAAAATGGCGTCGAGCAGCCCCACCAGCCACAACAACACCCATGTTGTGATGGCCAGCGGCAACCAGACCAACAGGCCGGTGAGCAAGTACTTCTTTATGGGCACGAAAACTCCAAGGGTTCGTCAGCTGCGCGTCAATGGCAGGCGCAAGAGCCGCCGCAGCCGCTCGAAGCAGAAGGGGGGGTCGATTCTGATTTCGCAGCCGAACTCTCGGCCGGCTTGGCGCTGTCAGTAGCGGTCGACGCCGTGCCCGAGCTGGTGGAAGGGTTGGAAGGAGTGGAAGCCGTGGCAGGAGCCGACGTGCCGCCCTTGAAATCAGTGGCGTACCAGCCAGATCCTTTGAGCTGGAAGCCCGCCGCCGTCAACTGTTTCTTGAAGGCGGACGCGCCACAGGCTGGGCAGTCTGTCAGCAGTGGATCCGACATTTTTTGCAAAACATCCTTGGCAAACCCACAGGACTCGCATTTATAGGCATAAATTGGCATGACGAATAGGCTCGGATTTCAGGTTGCAAAGCCTTTGATTATAAGGCGTCGGTCCCTGCAGCGCGTCCCAGCGGAAAACCCGCCTAGAAAACCCGGACGCGGACAATCAGCTGCATGGCCAGCAGGCCCAGCACAAAGCCGACGCCGCCATACATGATGGCTTGCAACAGGCTATTGGTGCGTTTTTGCTCGGCCAGAAGCTCGTCGAACCCACGGCCCGCGCCGGACCGGCTGTTTTGAAGAAAATCAACCAACAGCCGCGGCAACTCGGGTAACAGCTTGGCATAGCGCGGGGCCTCGTTGCGCAATTGGTCGATCAGCTTTTTGGGGCCCAGCTGGTCGATCATCCACTGCTCAAGAAACGGTTTGGCCGTGCTCCAGAGGTCCAGCTCCGGATCCAGCTGACGCCCCAGGCCTTCGATATTGAGCAGCGTTTTTTGCAACAGCACCAACTGTGGCTGGATTTCGACCGAGAAGCGCCGGGAGGTCTGAAACAAGCGCATCAACACCAGTCCCAGCGAGATTTCCTTGAGGGGCCGGTCAAAGTAAGGCTCGCACACCGAACGGATCGCAGACTCGAGCTCATCCACCCGGGTTGCGGCGGGCACCCAGCCAGACTCAATGTGCAACTCGGCCACCCGTTTGTAGTCGCGCCGGAAAAAGGCCGTGAAATTTTGTGCCAAATACTCTTTATCCGACTCGGTCAGGGTGCCAACGATGCCGAAATCCAGCGAGATATAGCGGCCAAACGTGGCCGGTGCCACACTGACCTGAATGTTGCCAGGGTGCATGTCGGCGTGAAAAAAGCCGTCACGAAACACCTGCGTAAAAAAAATCGTGACACCGTCCCGCGCCAGCTTGGGGATATCGACCCCGGCCGCCCGCAGGCGCTCCACCTGGCTGATGGGAATCCCGTTCATGCGCTCCATCACAATGACTTCAGTCGCGCAATAGTCCCAGAACATCTCGGGAATCAGCACCAGATCCAGCCCCGCCATGTTGCGGCGCAGCTGCGCGGCGCTGGACGCCTCACGCACCAGGTCAAGCTCGTCATGCAGGTACTTGTCAAACTCGGCCACCACTTCGCGTGGCTTCAGACGCTTGCCGTCAGCCGACAAACCCTCCACCCAGCCCGCCATCATGCGCATCAGACTCAGGTCCTTTTCAATCGCCGACAGCATGCCGGGGCGCAACACCTTGACGGCGACCTCCCGTGCGTGGCCGGTCCGCCCCTTGAGCACGGCAAAATGCACCTGGGCAATCGAGGCGCTGGCGATCGGCTCCCGGTCAAACGAGACAAAGATATCGTCCACTTTTTTGTTAAAAGCGCGTTCAATGGTGGCAATGGCCACGTCGCTGCCAAACGGCGGCACCCGATCCTGCAGGCGAGCCAATTCATTGGCAATATCCAGCGGCATCAAGTCGCGCCGGGTCGACAGCACCTGCCCAAACTTGACGAAAATCGGCCCCAAACGCTCCAGCGCCTCCCGAATACGCTGACCACGCGGCGCGTCCAGGTTGCGCCCAATCGACACGATTCGGGCCATGGCATGCAGCCAGGGTTTCTGAAAACTCGTCAGAAACAGCTCATCCAGACCGTAACGGAATACCACCCAAACAATGAAGACGCCGCGAAACAGGCGCGTCATGTCTGCGCCTTGGTCGGACTGGTCGCCGCCGCGACGCCCATGAACTGGCGCAAGGCCGTCGCCATGCCACGGGCGGCTTGACCCAAGGCATAGGCTGGCGCATCGCCGATCACCCGTGAAAGATCTTCTTCCATATCCCAGCGAACGTGGTCAGCCAGCCAGTTCACTTCGGCGGCCAGTTGCACGTCGCCCTCAATGCGCACCGTCGGCTTGTCACCGCGCAATGCCGCTTGCGCCAGTGCAAAAGGAGATTCTTCAGTGACCGCCAGGACCAGATCGGCTTTCGCTTCGGCCGGCGCCACATCCAGCAGACCCGCCGGTGTTGCTATTAATTTTATAGCAATTGAGCGCCACTGCATGTGGACGACACGACCTTTTTGTCTTGCGAGGCGAGCCGTGGCTTCGTTCTCCTGAATCAGGATGTGGTTCAACAGCAAGACGATGCGGCGCTGCACCTCGTCAACGGCCCAAACCGGCGGCTGCAAATTGGGAAGGGGAAGGTTCTGAAGAAAACCTTCCAACAATGAAAAAGGGGACTGTGTTGCCATAGCCCCCTATTATTCCCTCTTTATTCCCCGAAATTTCTCCGCGCTTTCGGGGACATCTGATCTGCGGCCTATTGCAAGGCCTGTACCCCGGCCACCAACCAACCACTGTTGCCACTTTTGGGCTTGGTCATGTTCCAGACTTCGCGGAACGGGCTGGCGCCAGCCGAAGGGTCTTCACGAATCATGCCGGAAAACTCGACGCTGACCATGTAATCGTCGCCCGTGTCTTCAATGCCCAGAAGCTGGGCTTCGATCATGACGACATCGGTGAGATTGACCGGCCCACCGTTGTGGACTTCGCGTTCGGCGAGCTGTGCCTGGATCTCCTTGAGCATGGTGTCCGTCATCATGACGCGCAAGGCATTGATGTCCGACTTGTCCCACGCGGCCTGCAAGGACACGAAATTCGCCTTGGCCGACCTGAGAAAGCCCTCGGTATCAAAACCGGCCGGAATTCCCCAGCTTTGTGAGCCGCCCAAGCCTGAGCCGATCATCGAACCAGACACCGCGGGTGCCGCTTGAAGGGCATCGAATGCCGTGCTGTTGCGCTCCCAGGGGCGGGCAGACGCGTCGTTGCCGACGTTTTCCGGCCGGTAGCTGGCAGGCGTCCGAGCCGTGCTGGCGGGCGACGCACCCTGAAACGCAAACGGGGCGGCGTTACCGGCATTCTGCGACTGCGCAGCCCTGCGGGAGCGCATGAACCAGCTGACCGCCATCATGACCACCAAGGCAAGCAGGGCAAACATCATGAACTGGCCAAAGCCTTCTCCCATGCCCAGCGAGTGCGCCAGCCAGGCCAAGCCCAGCCCCGCTGCCAGACCGCCCAGCATGGCGCCCCAAGGCCTCTTGGGTGCTACGGCGGGTGCCGCGGCCGGCGCCGGAGTGGCGGATTTCACCGCCGAATTCGTGGCACTCTGGGACGGTGCGGTCGGCGCCGCCTGGCGCTGCGTCACGTTGCTGGACTGCCTGCCAACCGATCGGCCGCCGCCCAGGCGTGCTGCTTCGGCATTGACGCCCGCCAAAACCAAAAATACCGCTAGTACCCAAGTCCACAATTTCATGATGTCTCCGAACAATTTTTAGCAGATGGGGACTGTTTTCAAAATCACAAGTTTCAGCACTTGATGCCCACATGCAAGGCGACCAGCCCACCCGTGAGGTTGTGGTAATCCACATGGCCAAAACCGTTGCTTTTCATGAGGGCTTTGAGCTCTTCCTGCCCTGGATGCATTCGAATGGACTCGGCCAGGTAGCGGTAGCTGGCATCGTCGCCCGCCACCAGCTTGCCCAACTTGGGCAACACCTTGAAGGAATACCAGTCGTAGACCTTTTCCAGGGGCGGTGCCACTTTGGAAAACTCCAGCACCAGCAACTTGCCACCGGGCTTGAGGACCCGGTTCATCTCGGCCAGCGCCACGTCCTTGTGCGTCATGTTGCGCAGGCCAAAAGCGACGCTCACGACATCGAAATGGTTGCTGGGGAAAGGCAGTTTTTCGGCGTCACACACCAGCGTGGGTAGTGCCACCCCGGCATCGAGCAAACGGTTGCGCCCGGTGCGCAACATGGCTTCGTTGATGTCGGTGTGCACGACGCAACCGCTTTTTCCCACTTTCTTGGAAAAGGCCAGCGCCAGGTCACCGGTGCCACCGGCAATATCGAGCACCTGATAGCCCTCATGGAGGTTGGCCAGCAGCACGGTGAACGCCTTCCAGGCCCGGTGCAAGCCCATCGACATCAGGTCGTTCATCAGGTCATATTTGGGCGCAACCGAATCAAACACGCCACGCACGTGCTTTGCTTTTTCGGCTTCTTCAACCGATTGATAACCAAAATGTGTTGTTGTCATGATTGCAATGTTAGCTCAGTGGCTGGCGCAACCGTGTCCGGCCTTCTCGGGCATGGGCGCGTCACGGTCGACCCCGGCAGCAGCCAGGCGGGCGCTGTAGTCGGCCCACAGCTTGTCTTGCTGGGAGCCCAGAAAATAGAGGTAGTCCCAGGAAAAAATGCCGGTGTCATGGCCGTCAGAAAACGAGGGCTGCACCGCGTAGTTGCCGACCGGCTCCAGTCCAACCAGATCGACCTCCCGTTTGCCACTCTGCAACACCTCCTGGCCCGGCCCATGGCCTTGTACTTCGGCCGAGGGGGAGTAGACGCGCATCAGCTCGAACGGAAGGCGAAATTCGGAGCCGTCAGAAAAACTTACTTCCAGCACTTTGGACTGGCTGTGCACCGTCATGGCCTGCGGTGTCGGGGCGCCTGATTTCAAACCTGCCATATTGACCGCCTATTCAAAAATAAAAGTTGTTACCAAGCTGGCGTTAGCGCGGACAGTTCGCGCTGGATCGTCAGCGCCACACCGCCCAGGCGCTCCTGAATCACAGCCAGCGCGGCTGAATGGAGGGGCCGCTGGGCCGGGCACCAGACGGGCGACGGAAAATGGCTGTCCCATTCGAAGCGCGCAATCACATGCCAGTGCAGATGCGGCACCATATTGCCCAAGGCCGCCAGGTTGATCTTGGTCGGTTGCAGGTGCTCGCGCAAAGCCAGCTCCACGACACTCACCGCCGCCATGCACAGAATGCGATCCTCCACGCCGAGGTCCGAGAACTCGGCCACATGGTCTGACCAGACCACCCGATAAAAGGCCGGAAAACCAGCCTCCTCAGCCCGGATCACGCGGAATTTTTCACACTGAAACACCAGAACGCCGCCTGACGCCGTGCATAAAGGGCAAGCTGCGGCAGTCATGTTTTAGACCAGCACCCGCTCAATGCCGCCACTGTTGGCTTTTCTGACGTAATCGGGCATCCACTGGTCGCCCAGAATCTGATTTGCCATCTCGACCACGATGTAATCCGCCTCCAGCAGGCCGTTTTGCAGGTCGTCGCCGAAACGGCTCAGCCCCTGCAGGCAGGCCGGGCAGGAGGTCAAAATCTTGATGTTCTCTTTCGGCCCCAGCCCACCCTTATCGCGCAGCTGGACTTCGCCCTTGCGAATTTCTTCTTCCTTGCGAAAACGCACTTGCGTGGAGACGTCCGGCCGGTTCAGGGCCAGCGTGCCGGACTCACCGCAGCAGCGGTCGGACTGGATCACGTTATTCCCCAACAAAGCCTTGACGGTCTTGATCGGCTCCTGTAGCTTCATTGGGCTGTGGCAGGGGTCGTGAAACAGGAAGGAACCGGCGTTCTGCAGGGTGATGCCCTTCTCCAGCAGGTATTCATGGATATCGATGATGCGGCTGCCAGGGAAAATCTTGTCGAACTCGTAGCCCTGCAACTGGTCATAGCAGGTGCCGCAGCTCACCACCACCGTCTTGATGTCCAGGTAGTTCAAGGTGTTGGCGACCCGGTGGAACAACACCCGGTTGTCGGTGATCATTTTCTCGGCCTTGTCGAACTGACCGGCGCCGCGCTGCGGGTAGCCGCAACACAGGTAGCCCGGCGGCAACACCGTCTGCACGCCCGCGTGCCACAGCATGGCCTGCGTCGCCAGGCCGACCTGGCTGAACAGGCGCTCCGAGCCACAACCGGGGAAGTAAAACACGGCCTCGGTCTCGGCCGTGGTGGCCTGGGGGTCGCGGATGATCGGCACGTAATCTTTGTCTTCGATATCGAGCAAGGCGCGGGCGGTTTTTTTCGGCAAACCGCCGGGTAGCTTCTTGTTCACGAAGTGGATGATCTGCTCTTTGATCGGCGCGGTCCCCACCGTGGCAGGCGGTGCTTTTGTCTGCTTGCGCGAGATCACTTTGAGCACGTCATGCGCGAGGCGCTGCGCCTTCATGGCCACGTTGACCATGGCCGAGCGCGCGAACTTGATGGTCTCGGGGTTGCTGGCATTGAGCATGAACATGGCGGCGGCACCGGCCGGGCGGAAGGTCTTCTTGCCCATCTTGCGCAGGAGATTGCGCATGTTCATGGTGACATCGCCAAAGTCGATGTTCACCGGACACGGCGACAGGCATTTGTGACACACCGTGCAATGGTCGGCCACATCTTCAAACTCCTGCCAGTGGCGGATCGAGATGCCGCGGCGCGTCTGCTCCTCGTACAGAAAAGCCTCCACCAGCAGCGAGGTCGCCAGAATTTTGTTGCGCGGGCTGTACAGCAG
>NZ_DHXT01000130.1:6766-7837 GCF_002413825.1 Rhodoferax sp. UBA5149 | reverse complement strand
GCCGCGCAGGCGCCCGGTCGCTATGCCAAGTGGATGAACGAGCTCAAGAAACTGCATGCCGGCGACCTGGACCTGAAAGCCTACGACGGGCCCGAAGGCGTGGCGCGCCGCCTGATGAAGACCAACCCCCGCCTGGACCAGCACAAGGCCGATTGGCTGGCCCAGTACTGGGCCCGCGCCAATGTCGAGGGCAAATGGGAGATCATGGGCAACCCGGCCCACAAAATCATCAACGCCCAGCTGTACCGGGTCGATGAAGTGCTGGAAATCTACAAGCGCATCAGCATGCCCACGCTGGCGGTGGAAGCCAGCGACAACAGCATGGACCAGTGGTGGCAGGGCAAATACTCATTGGCGGAGTACCACGAGCGGCTCAAAGCGGTACCCAATGTGCGCGTTGAGTTGATTGCCGAGGCCGGCCACATGATGCACCACGACCAGCCGGAGCAACTGGCAGCACTGATTGAGCGCTTTATTGCCTGAGCGGCGGCATGCCTGAGGCGCCGTGGGTCCGGCATGAGCAAACGCAGTTGCAGTGAAGACTCACTTGTATGCCCCAAGTTAGGTCGGAACTAAAATAGCGGGTTATTTGAAACCCACACAGTCAGGACCCGCATCATGGAAGCAGAACGCATCAACCTCATCGGCACCCAACTCTCCGATTTGAGCGCCCGCACCCTCGATCTCCGGGGGTATCTTTGACTACCCTGCCAAATCTGAACGGCTGAGAACCGTCAACGCATCCCTCGAAGACCCCGCAGTCTGGAATGACCCCAAACGCGCCCAGGAGCTGGGCCGCGAGAAAAAAGCGCTGGACGGCGTGGTGCTCACGCTCGACAGCCTCACCACCGAGCTGGCCGACAACACCGAGCTCTTCGAGATGTCCAAAGAGGAAGGCGACGAGGACGGCCTGCTGACCATCGAGCTTGACACCGCCAAGCTCGCTGCCACCATCCAGGGGCTGGAGTTCCGCCGCATGTTCAACAACCCGGCGGACCCGATGAATGCCTTTGTCGACATTCAGGCCGGCGCCGGCGGCACCGAAGCCTGCGACTGGGCCAGCATGCTGCT
>NZ_DHXT01000130.1:6261-6530 GCF_002413825.1 Rhodoferax sp. UBA5149 | reverse complement strand
GCGGGCGACACCGCCGGCATCAAGGGTGCCACCATCAAGGTGGAAGGCGAATATGCCTTCGGCCTGCTGCGCACCGAGACCGGCGTGCACCGGCTGGTCCGCAAGTCGCCTTTTGACTCATCGGGCGGGCGCCACACCTCGTTTGCCTCGGTGTTTGTCTACCCCGAGGTGGATGATTCGATCGTCATCGACATCAACCCCAGCGACGTGCGCACCGACACCTTCCGGGCCAGCGGCGCGGGCGGTCAGCACATCAACAAGACCGACTC
>NZ_DHXT01000130.1:0-6057 GCF_002413825.1 Rhodoferax sp. UBA5149 | reverse complement strand
TCAACAAGACCGACTCGGCGGTGCGTCTGACCCACCTCCCAACCGGCATCGTGGTGCAGTGCCAGGACGGCCGCAGCCAGCACGGCAACCGCGATGTGGCCTGGAAGCGCCTGCGTTCGCGCCTGTACGACTTCGAGATGCGCAAGCAGCAGGAAGAGCAGCAAAAACTGGAAGATTCCAAGACCGATGTCGGCTGGGGCCACCAGATTCGCTCGTATGTGCTGGACAACAGCCGCATCAAGGACTTGCGCACCAACTACGAGACCTCGGCCACGCAGAAGGTGCTGGACGGCGACCTCGACCAGTTCATTGAAGCGTCGTTGAAGCAGGGCGTGTAGTGAAGCCCTTGAACGCCCGGCAAGGGGTCGCCAGCGTGCGCGGCTGCCTTGAGTTAATGAATTCGAAATTTTTGGAGAACCTGCATGTTGCTACTTCGTGATGGCTTTGGCCCGGCCACCGTGATCCGCCGCGCCGACTACGCACCGCCCGCGTTCTGGATTGACAGCGTCAACCTGACCTTTGACCTGGACCCGGCCAAGACCCGCGTGCTCAACAAGATGACGCTGCGCCGCAACCCGGAGGTGCCGGCGCAGCCCCTGAAGCTGGACGGCGAAGAGCTCAACCTGGCGCGCGTGCTGGTCAACGGCCAGGGCGCCTCGTTCAAGATGGACGGCAACCAGCTGGTGCTGGACAACCTGCCGACCGAAGGCGTATTTGAGCTGGAGATTTTCACCACCTGCGCCCCGCTCAAGAACACCAGTTTGACGGGTCTGTATGTCAGCAACGACTCGTTCTTCACCCAGTGTGAAGCCGAGGGCTTTCGCCGCATCACGTATTTCCTGGACCGTCCCGATGTGATGGCCAGCTACACCGTGACGCTGCGCGCCGACAAACAGAAATACCCGGTGCTCCTGAGCAACGGCAACCTGATCGCCCAGGGCCTGCTGGAAGGCGCGGGCAATGAAGGCCGCCATTTTGCGACCTGGGTCGACCCGCACAAGAAACCGTCCTACCTGTTCGCGCTGGTGGCCGGCCAGCTGGTGTGCCGCGAGCAGCGCATCACCTCGCGCGGCGGCAAAGAGCATTTATTGCAGGTCTATGTGCGCCCCGGCGACATGGACAAAACCGAACACGCCATGAACTCGCTGATGGCCTCGGTGGTGTGGGACGAAGCGCGTTTTGGTCTGGCGCTCGATCTGGAGCGCTTCATGATCGTCGCCACCAGCGACTTCAACATGGGCGCCATGGAGAACAAGGGCCTCAACATCTTCAACACCAAGTACGTGCTGGCGAACCAGGCCACTGCCACCGATGCGGACTATTCCAACATCGAGAGCGTGGTCGGCCACGAGTATTTTCACAACTGGACCGGCAACCGCGTCACCTGCCGCGACTGGTTCCAGCTCAGCCTGAAAGAAGGCCTGACCGTGTTCCGCGACCAGGAATTCAGCATGGACTTGTGCAGCGCGCCTTCCGCCCGCGCCGTCAAGCGCATCGAAGACGTGCGTGTGCTGCGCACCGCCCAATTCCCGGAAGACGCCGGCCCGATGGCGCACCCGGTGCGGCCCGACAGCTACATCGAGATCAACAACTTCTACACCGTCACCATTTACGAAAAAGGCGCCGAGGTGGTGCGCATGATGCAGACCTTGGTCGCCAGCTCGAACGACCCCATGGGTCGGGATGGTTTTGCCAAGGGCATGACGCAGTACTTCGCCCGCCACGACGGCCAGGCCGTGACCTGCGACGATTTCGCACAGGCCATTGCCGACGCCAACCCGGACTCGGCGCTGGCCCGCCTGCTGCCCCAATTCAAGCGCTGGTACAGTCAGGCCGGCACGCCCCGGCTGGCCGCCACGGGCCAGTACGACGCGCAAGAGAAGACCTACACCCTGAACTTCAGCCAGAGCTGCGCGCTCACCCCCGACCAACTGGCCAAAGAGCCCTTTGTGATTCCGGTCGCGCTCGGACTGGTCGGCAGCCACGGCGCCGCCCTGCCCCTGCAGTTGCAAGGCAGCGCCGACGCCACCTCGGACAAGCACCTGTTTGTGATGACACAGGCCAACGAATCCATCACTTTCGTCCACGTGGACGAGGAGCCGGTGCCCTCCATCCTGCGCGGCTTCACCGCGCCCGTGCTGCTGGACTTTGACTACAGCGACACCCAGCTGCTGACGCTGCTGGCCTTCGATCCCGACCCCTTCAACCGCTGGGAAGCCGGGCAGCGGCTGGCGCTGCGAAGCGCTATCAAATCAATAGCTGGAGACGACCTATCGACGAGGGCTACACCGCTGAATGATACCTACCTCGAGGCCATGCGCAGCGTGCTGCGGCATCCGGCGCTGGATGCGGCCTTCAAGGAACTGGTGCTCACACTGCCGTCCGAGACCTACATCGCCGAGCAGCTCGACGTGGTGGACCCGCAGCGCATTCATGCGGTGCGCGAAGCCATGCGCGCGCAGCTGGCCACGGCACTGGCCGCCGACTGGCAGTGGGCTTTCGAGGCGCACAGCGACAACGGCAGCTACCGGCCCGATGCCCTGTCAGCCGGTCGTCGCGCGCTGGCGGGCATGGCCTTGGGTCAGCTTTGCCTGGCGGCACGGGACAGCGCCGACACCCTCTGGCCGGGCAAGGCCTACCAACGCTTCAAGGACGCCAACAACATGACCGAGCGCGCCGGCGCGCTGCACGCGCTGCTGGCCAGCGGCCATGCGCTGGCCGAACCAGCGCTGGCGCGTTTTTACAGCCAGTTCAAAAACGAAGATCTGGTGCTGGACAAATGGTTTGCGCTGCAGGCCGGCGCCTGCGACCGTGGCGGCCAGGTGCTGCCCGCGGTGCGTCAGCTGATGACCCACCCCGACTTCAGCATGCGCAACCCGAACCGCGCGCGCAGCGTGATCTTCAGCTACTGCAACGCCAACCCCGGCGCGTTCCACCGCGCGGATGCAGCCGGCTATGTGTTCTGGAGCGAGCGCGTGGTGGAGCTCGACAGCATCAACCCGCAAGTGGCCGCCCGCTTGGCGCGCGCCCTGGACCGCTGGAAAAAGCTGGCTGAACCCTACCGCAGCGCGGCCCGCGAAGCCATCGCCCGCGTCGCTGCCAAAACCGATTTGAGCAACGACGTGCGCGAAGTGGTCAGCCGCGCCCTGGCCGACTAACAACCGTTCGGGCTGAGCCTGTCGAAGCCCATTAACCGCCACCGCCCTTCGACAAGCTCAGGGCGAACGGCAGAAAGGCATTTATGTCATCCCGAATTTCCCTCACCCGCTACCTGGTGGAGCAGCAACGCATGGACGGCCATATTCCGTCCCAGTTGCGCCTGCTGCTTGAAGTGGTGGCCCGCGCCTGCAAGAGCATCAGCCAGGCCGTCAACAAGGGCGCTTTGGGCGACGTGATGGGCAGTGCGGGCAGCGAAAACGTGCAGGGCGAGATGCAGAAAAAGCTCGACATCATCGCCAACGAAGTGCTGATCGAAGCCAACGAATGGGGCGGCCACCTGGCGGCCATGGCCAGTGAAGAAATGGAGGGCATCTACGTGGTGCCCAACCGCTACCCGCAGGGTGAGTACCTGTTGCTGTTCGATCCGCTGGACGGCTCCAGCAACATCGAAGTGAACGTGAGCATCGGCACCATCTTCAGCGTGCTGCTCAAGCCTGAAGGCACGGGCGTCTCCGAACAGGACTTCTTGCAGGCAGGCTGCAAGCAGGTGGCGGCTGGCTACTGCGTCTACGGGCCGCAAACCACCCTGGTGCTGACCGTGGGCGACGGTGTCGCCATGTTCACGCTGGACCGCGAACAGGGCTCCTTCATCCTGACCGAGGAAGACGTGCGCATTCCCGAAAACACCCAGGAATTTGCCATCAACATGAGCAATATGCGGCACTGGGACGCGCCGGTGAAGCGCTACATCGACGAATGCCTGCAAGGCAAGGAAGGCCCACGCGGCAAAGACTTCAACATGCGCTGGATCGCCAGCATGGTGGCCGACGTGCATCGGATCCTGACGCGCGGCGGTGTCTTCATGTACCCGTGGGACAAGCGCGAACCCAACAAACCCGGCAAGCTGCGCCTGATGTATGAAGCCAACCCCATGAGCTGGCTCATTGAACAAGCCGGCGGCGCCGCCACCAACGGCAAACAACGCATTCTGGACATCCAGCCCACCCAACTGCACGAGCGCGTGAGCGTGATTCTGGGCTCCAAAAACGAAGTGGAACGCGTCACCCGCTACCACAGCGAGGCCTGAGCTCGGGCTATAATGGAAAGCTAAAGCCGGTGTAGCTCAGTCGGTAGAGCAGCTCATTCGTAATGAGAAGGTCGGGTGTTCGATTCATCTCTCCGGCACCAATAGATATAAGGGTTTGCTGCTATTTAATTAGTAGCAGACCCTTTCTATTTGGTGGAGTTGTAGGCAATCTGTAGGCAACTTGCCCAAATACAGCGCCAGATAGAAGCCCAGCGCCAGCAGCCGGGCATGGTCTGACTGTGCCAATTGCCCGGCGCTTCGCATACTCCCCCACGCCATCGCCACAGTGCGAACCTATTGCGCGGAAATTCGGCGGTGTTGTCGGCAATCGCAGGCATCAGCCCCGGTCAAAAGAAAACCAGCACGCCTCGCCAGAATCACCTAAGCACGCGGTCCAATCTATCGGCGTCGCGATTCTCGGTTACACAAGCGCAGCGCTCACGTATGGCTTTCAGCTTTGCAGGCCCAATACCCTTGATAGCCAATAGCGTTTCATCGGATGCGGCGGCAATTCGATTTGGCGTATCTAAATCATCGGCCAGATTCATAAAAATGGGAAAAAAATATTGAACAATTTTTTCTGTCCCGCCATGCCTGTCCAGGAATTCTTGCCATTCACACACCGATAGCATCTCACGAAGCTTGTCGATGCGGTTTTCAATAGAGTCATTGAGTTCAACAATTTTCCGAATAGCAATAAGAAATGGTAAATAATCATCTACCCGTATGGGGCCAATGTGGGACGCCGCTTTTCTTCCTGCAGCGGAGAATCCAGCGTCAAGACGCCTGAAGAACTCAATACTATCGGCGGTACTGTCAGGACCACATGCGATTTCTTCATAAGTCTTTAGAGCTGTAAACCAGATGCCCTCCCACGGTTCACTAGCAATTTGTGGCTGACGGCCAGAGGGTGTAAGAAGTTTTGTGTAAACGGTCATTTGGCAGGAAACTGCTTTCTTGCATGGAGCAATGATGACCGTAGAAATGAAACCCTTACCCAACGACCTGATTGACGCACTGCTGGCGGACTACAAAAAGCCCGAAGACTTGATCGGCCAGAACGGCCTGTTGAAGCAGCTCACCAAGGCGCTGGTCGAGCGGGCACTGCAAGCAGAATTGACTGACCACCTGGGGCACGGCAAGAATCAGCTGGTCGCCAACGAGGCTGGCAACACCCGCAACGGACGCAGTAAGAAAACACTCAAGGGCGACTTTGGCGAATTGCCCATTGAGATTCCCCGCGACCGCGCTGGCACCTTCGAGCCGCAAATCATCACCAAGCACCAGACCCGCTGGAGCGGCTTTGACGACAAGATACTGTCGCTGTACGCCCGTGGCATGACCGTACGCGAGATTCAAAGCCACCTGCAGGAAATGTACGGCGCAGAGGTTTCGCCCACCTTGATTTCATCGGTGACCGATGCCGTCATGGACGAGGTGAAAGCCTGGCAGTCGCGCCCGCTCGATGCGCTGTACCCCATCGTCTACATGGACTGCATCCACGTCAAGGTGCGCGACAACGGAGCAGTCCGGGTCAAGGCCCTGTACCTGGCCATTGGAGTCAACCTGGACGGCCTCAAGGAGGTGCTGGGCCTGTGGATGGCCCAAACGGAAGGCGCCAAGTTCTGGCTGCAGGTGGTGACCGTGCCGGTTTTCTCTGGCCAGGCCGTTGCGGGCAATACCACGTCGGCGAGCCAGGCAGTCTCGGTCATAAAAATATCTTGCACCACCAGGTGCTCCAGACTCGCCAGCGCATGGCGTGCGTGGTTCAAGTCGGGGTCGCTCATAGCCGGGTTCTCGCCCATGATGTA
>NZ_DHXT01000091.1:1721-5170 GCF_002413825.1 Rhodoferax sp. UBA5149 | reverse complement strand
CGCAGCACACGCAGTGGCGAGCGGGGGGGCTCATGTCTCTTCGGCCCAGCAAAATCCGTCGCGCGCAATCATGGCGCTGGACGCACTGGGACCCCAGGTGCCGGCCGCATAAAGGCGCGGGCCCTGCATGTCATTTTTCCAGTGCTCAAGGATCGGCTCGACCCAGCGCCATGCTTCTTCCTGCTCGTCGCTGCGAACAAACAAGTTGAGGCGGCCGTCGATCACGTCCAGCAGCAGGCGTTCATACGCGCCCACGCGCTCCGAGCCAAAACGTTTGTCAAAGTCCAGATCCAGTTGCACGGGCACCAGTGTCTGTGACGAAGCCTGGGTGCCCTGGCGATTGGTTTGCCCCTGCGCCAGCAGATGCAACTCCAGGCCGTCCTTGGGCTGCAGGTTGATGACCAGGCGATTCGCGACGTCGATTTGCGAATTGAAGATGGCGTGCGGCGTCGGCCGGAAATTCACCACAATGCGGGCGTCCCGTCCGGCCAGTCGCTTGCCGGTGCGGATATAGAAGGGCACGCCGGCCCAGCGCCAGTTGGAGATCTCGGTGCGCAAGGCGACAAAGGTTTCGGTAGGGCTTTGCGGGCTGACGCCGGTCTCTTCGCGGTAGGCGGCCACCGGGGTCCCTGAGATGGTGCCGGCCGCATACTGGCCGCGAATGACGTCCTGCGTCAATGCCTCGGCGGTCCAGGGCTTGAGCGAGCGCAAGACCTTGAGTTTTTCATCGCGGATGGCGTCGGCGTGGGCGTTGATGGGCGGCTCCATGCCAATGGCGCACAGCAGTTGCAGGGCATGGTTTTGCACCATGTCCCGCAGGGCGCCGGTGGTCTCATAAAACGCACCGCGTTTTTCCACACCCAGATCCTCGGCGATCGTGATCTGGATGTTGGCAATATGTTCGCGCCGCCACAGGGGCTCAAACAGGGAGTTGCCAAAACGCAGTGCAAACAGGTTTTGCACCGCCGGCTTGCCCAGGTAATGGTCAATGCGAAAGACCTGCTTTTCACCAAAGACCCGGCGCACGGTTTCGTTGATCGCGCGGTTGCTTGCCAGGTCATGACCCAGGGGTTTTTCGAGCACGACACGGGTCCGGGGCGTGTTCAGCCCGGCGCTAGCCAGCTGTTCACACACCGTGGTGAAGAGGGCGGGCGCGGTGGCCACGTACATGACCACGGTGTGGGCCTGGCGTTTGGCCAGTGAAGCGGCCAGCAGGGCGTAGTCATCGGGCTTGGATAAATCCATGCGCACGAATTCGAGTAAAGCCGCAAACCGTGTGAACTCTTCCGCGCTCGGGCGTTTGGGCAGCTCCACATTGTCAAAGCGCGAACAGATCAGGGCGCGGAACTGCTCATCGCTGAGCTCGTCGCGGGCGACGCCGATGATGCGGCCGCCCTCGGGCAGCGTGCCATGGCGAAAGGCCTGAAACAGGGCGGGCATCAGCTTGCGCCAAGCCAAGTCGCCGGTAGCACCAAACATTACAAGGTCGAAGCTCATGGATGAAATGAAGTTAGGGTGTCAAACAAAATCAAGCGGGTAATGTAACTTAGTTTCATGATTTCACAAATATCTTGTAACTCCGTTCGTGCGCGTCGCTTGTCAAGCGCGTGTAACCCGCCCGTTACCAGCGGCTCAGCGGCCACCGGATAATGGCAGCATGAACCAACTCGATGCCCTCAAACAATTCACCACCGTGGTGGCTGACACCGGTGATTTCAAGCAGATGGACGCTTATCGGCCGCAAGACGCCACCACCAATCCGTCGCTGATCCTGAAGGCGGTGCAAAAGCCCGATTACCAGTCCTTGCTGGCGGACACCGTGGCCCAGTACCGTGGGCGTGCGCTGGACGAAATCATGGACCGGCTGCTGGTGCGTTTTGGCGTTGAGATACTGTCCATCATTCCGGGGCGCGTGTCCACCGAGGTCGATGCCCGTTTGAGTTTTGACCCCCCCGCCAGCATCGCGCGGGCCGAGCGCCTCATCGCGCTGTACCAGGCGCAGGGCATCCACATGGACCGCGTGCTAATCAAGGTGGCTGCGACCTGGGAAGGTATTCAAGCCGCCAGGCAGCTGGAGCAGCGCGGCATTCACACCAACCTGACCCTGCTGTTCTCGCACAGCCAGGCGGTGGCCTGTGGTGAGGCCAAGGTGCAGCTGATCTCGCCTTTCGTGGGCCGCATTTACGATTGGCATAAAAAGTCTGCGGGACCCGGCTGGGTGGAAGCCGACAACGCGGGTACCAATGACCCCGGCGTCAAGTCGGTGCGACAAATCTACAACTACTACAAGAAATTCGGCATTGCCACCGAGGTGATGGGCGCAAGTTTTCGCAATGTCGGGCAAATTACGGCACTGGCCGGTTGCGACCTGCTCACCATCAGCCCGGATTTGCTGGCCAAGTTGGCTGCCAGCAAAGCCCCGCTGGAGCGCGCCTTGACGGCTGAGGCTGCCCAGTCGCTTGATCTGGCGCCCCTTCATTACGACGAGGCAGGCTTCCGCTTCGCCCTCAATGAAGACGCGATGGCCACCGAGAAACTGTCCGAGGGCATACGCGCGTTTTGTGTTGATGCGGTCAAGCTGGACCGACTGCTGCTGGCGGCTTGATCATGAACCGCACGCGTTGTGACCGCACGCCCGCTTGGGGCGCACTGCAGACCGCTTTCGATACCAGTGGCCACGCCTTCGATCTGCGTGCCGCGTTTGCCGCAGAGTCCGGCCGTTTTGAGGCGTTCAGCCAAACCGCGCCCCATGTGTTTGCCGACCTGTCCAAGAACCTGATCGATAGCGCGACGCAGCAGCTGCTGTTTGATCTGGCGCGCCAGACCGGTGTCGAGCAGCATCGGGACGCCATGTTTGCCGGTGAAAAGATCAACAGCACGGAGCAGCGCGCGGTGATGCACTGGTTATTAAGAAATCCGCCTCTAGCCCTCGTGGATAAAGCGCAAGATGCTACAAATAATGTAGCAAATGAGTTGACGCAAGTGCATGCCACGCTGGACGCCATGCTGGCCTACGCGCAAACCGTGCGCGCGGATGAGTCGATCACCGACGTGGTGAACATCGGCATTGGCGGCTCCGACCTCGGCCCGCAAATGGCGGTGCTGGCGCTCGATGCGTTCGTGCTGCCGGGCAAGCGCTTCCACTTCGTCTCGAATGTCGACGGGCACGAGCTGGCCGCTGTGCTCAAACGCGTCAAGCCAGCGAGCACCCTGTTTTTGATTGCCAGCAAGACCTTCACCACCATCGAGACCATGACCAATGCGCTCTCGGCCAAGGCCTGGTTCGAAGCGCAGGGCGGTACCGATATCGCCCGCCACTTCGCCGCGCTCACCACCAACGTGGCGGCGGCCAACGCCTTTGGTATCAGCACCACATTTGGCTTTTGGGACTGGGTCGGCGGGCGCTATTCGGTCTGGTCGGCCATCGGCCTGCCTTTGGCCATCGCCAT
>NZ_DHXT01000091.1:0-1395 GCF_002413825.1 Rhodoferax sp. UBA5149 | reverse complement strand
CTGCCGGCCTATTTGCAGCAGTTGGAGATGGAGAGCAACGGCAAGCGGGTGGACGCCACCGGCCAAGCCCTGCCGTATGGCACCTCACCCGTGCTGTGGGGCGAGCCCGGTACCAATGGCCAGCATGCTTATTTCCAGATGCTGCACCTGGGAACGGATGTGGTGCCGGTGGAGTTTGTCGCTGTCAAAACACCCCTACACGACTTGCCAGGGCACCACCCGCTGCTGCTGGCCAATGTGCTGGCGCAAGCCCAGGCGCTGATGGTGGGCCAGTCTGACGCGGGCGGCCACCGCCATTTCCCGGGCAACCGGCCCAGCACCTTCCTGCTGCTTGATGCGCTCACGCCCACCAGCCTGGGCGCTTTGATTGCCTTGCAGGAGCATCGCGTGTTCGTCAGCGGCAGCGTCTGGGGCATCAACAGTTTTGACCAGTGGGGCGTGGAGCTGGGCAAGGTGCTGGCGAAAGACATCGCGCCGCGGCTGGCCACTGGTGACGCGACCGGACTGGACGGCTCCACGGCCGGCTTGCTGCAACGGTTGCGGGCGCCATAGAGCCGAATGAACTTCGTCTTTGATTTCGGCGCGGTGCTTTTTACCTGGCAACCGCACGCCTTGCTGCGCCAGCATTTTCCGCAGGTGGCGAGCAGCCATGAACGCGCGGTGGCGATGGCGAAAGACTTTTTTCACCATCCCGACTGGCTGGCTTTTGACCGCGGCGCGCTGCCCATGGAGGCGGTCATCGCCCGTACCGCCGAGCGGCTCGCTTTGCCGGGTCAGGCGGTGGGTGCGCTGGTGTCGAACATCGGTGAACTGCTGACGCCGCTGCCCGACACCGTCGCCGTGCTGGATGCCTTGCGTGCGCGCCGTGACAGCGGTGAGGCGGTGCGCCTGTACTTTCTCTCCAATATGCCAGCGCCGTATGCGCGTGAGCTGGAACAGCGCCACGCATTTTTGCAGTGGTTCGATGGCGGCATTTTTTCCGGCGACGTTCAACACATCAAACCTGAGCTGGCCATTTACCAGCTGCTGCAAACGCGCTACGCGCTGGAGCCGACGCAGACGCTGTTCATCGACGACCTGCAAGACAATGTGCAAGCCGCTTGTGGCTTGGGTTGGCGCGGCATCCATTTCGTGTCGGCGCCGCAGCTGCAGGCGCATCTGGCGGACTTGACCGATAGGTAAATTCGAGACGAATGGTCAAAACGGTTCCGACCATGGCCGCAATTCCAGTTCATGGGTCCAGGCGCTGCGCTGTTGCAGATGCACTTGCCAGTAGGTTTCCGCGATGGCGTCGATCGAGAGCAAGCCATCGGGCCCCTTTTCATTTTGACGACCGGGAAACGCCGAGAGCAAACGATCCCCCTCGATGCCGCCGTCGATGACGATGTGGGCGAC
>NZ_DHXT01000097.1:79466-107301 GCF_002413825.1 Rhodoferax sp. UBA5149 | reverse complement strand
TGGGTCTGACTGACAAGGTCAAGGGCTGGGCGGACGAACTCCCTGATGCCAAAAGTCGCCTCTCCTATATTGCACGACTGACCGGCGAGGCCGCAGAAAAAGTACTTAATCTGGTCGACCAGGCCAAGGCGCAACAGGATCACATTGCATCGGAAACCCGGCGTATTGGCGCGTTGATTGTCAAAGACCCGGTAGCGGCAGTGGCCAAAGGCCATGTGATGAATTTCTTGACCGGCGTTGAAGAGTCGACCAAACAAACTGACGCGCATTTGACCGAAATCATGATGGCGCAGGACTTTCACGATCTGACAGGTCAGGTCATCGCCAAAGTCGTCAATCTGGCCGCCAACATTGAAGAGCAACTGGTTCAATTGCTGATTCAGACCGCCCCGGCGGATGCTGTTGTCAAAGCATCACCGCCGACTCCGGCGGCTAACCACCATCCTGTATTGTCAGGCCCGGTGGTCAACCCCGAGGGCAACCCTGATGTGGTGACGGGCCAATCTGAAGTCGACGATCTATTGGCAAGCCTGGGGTTCTGAACCGTTCAGCATTTGCAGTTGAAACCGTCCGAAAGTGGCGGGTTAAACGCCGTCTTATCGGCCTTTAGTTAGCACGTCGCCTTACGACAATGGGGATAACTTAACAGTCTCCCCACCATGGAATCAAGCAGTCAAGATCGCAATTTACCGGCCTCCGAGAGGAAGCTTCAAAAAGCGCGTGATGATGGGCAAGTGACACGCTCACGGGACTTGTCGCATTTGGCCGTGTTGGGAGCCGGCGCCCTGAGCTTGATGACGTTGGCGCCGGTGATGTTTGACCGGCTCAAGGTCCACCTGGGTCAGCAACTCTCCTTCGACGCCACCTCTGTCGCGCATCCGGACGCCATGCTGACCCGACTGCAGGACATGGCGACGGTCGGCCTGCTGGGTTGTGTGATTTTTGCCGCCATCACGACCGCTGTGGTGATGTTGAGCACCGTGGCCGTCGGCGGTTGGGTAACCAGCTTGAAGCCAGTCATGCCCGACTTCAGCCGCCTGAATCCGTTGACGGGCTTCGGCCGGATGTTCACCAAGGACAAATTGACTGAAGTGCTGAAGATGACGTTTATCACCGCAGTGCTGATTGCACTGGGTACAACGTACTTGAGCTCCAGCATTCACACCGTCGCCAACCTGGTGTTGCAACCCTCAACCGCAGCCATCCATCACTTGACTGAGTGGCTGACGGCGGGTATGGGTCTGCTGCTGCTCGTGATATTGGTGGTTGCCATGGTGGATGTGCCGCTTCAGAGTTTCTTGCATAAGTCCAAGATGAAAATGTCTCATCAAGAAGTAAAGCAGGAACACAAGGAGTCAGACGGCAACCCCCAGATGAAAGGCAAGTTGCGCCAAAGACAACGCGAAATTTCACAGGGCAACAGTGTGGGCGCCGTGCCCAAGGCGGACTTCGTTCTCATGAACCCAACCCACTTTGCCGTGGCCATCAAATACGATGAAAAAACCATGCGCGCACCCCAGGTGATCTCCAAAGGAGCCGACCTGCTCGCCATGAAGATCAGGGACATCGCCAAAAACCATTCAATCCCGGTATTGCAGTCCCCCATGCTGGCGCGAGCCCTGTATGCGAATGCAGAGCTGGATCAGGACATCCCTGCTAGCCTGTATACCGCCGTGGCCCAAGTGCTGGCTTATATCTACCGGCTCAAAGCGGCCATGCGCGGCGACGGCCCCATGCCGGGCGAGCCACCGCAACCCTTTGTTCCGCCTGAACTTGATCCCTTGTCCAAGGTCATCGCCAGCGCGCCCGCACCATGAGCACACAACTCAAAGCCCTGCAACAATGGTTTGGCGGCAACGGGCGGTTGATTCAAGGCGCGGCCGCACCGATGCTGGTCGTGGCCATTTTGGCCATGATGGTGTTACCGCTGCCGACGTGGATGCTGGACACCTTCTTCACCATCAATATCTCAGTCGCCTTGATGGTGATGATGGTGGCGGCCTACATGATTCGGCCGCTCGACTTTGCCGCGTTTCCCGCCGTGCTGCTGCTCACCACGCTGATG
Source organism: Rhodoferax sp. UBA5149 (assembly GCF_002413825.1). GTDB lineage: Bacteria > Pseudomonadota > Gammaproteobacteria > Burkholderiales > Burkholderiaceae_C > Rhodoferax. The sequence goes on along the minus strand of NZ_DHXT01000097.1, from coordinate 105,236 downwards.
CGGCTGTCGCTCAACGTGGCATCCACCCGCGTCGTACTGCTTGAAGGCCATACCGGTGCCGGCGCGGCCGGCGCGGTGATTGAAGCCTTTGGTCACTTTCTTATTGGCGGAAACTTCGCTGTCGGTCTGATTGTTTTCTCCATCCTGGTGGTCATCAATTTCGTGGTGGTGACCAAGGGCGCGGAACGTATTGCCGAGGTTTCCGCCCGCTTCGCTCTGGACGCCATGCCAGGCAAGCAAATGGCCGTGGACGCGGACTTGAATGCCGGCCTGATTGATGAAAAAGAGGCCAAACGTCGGCGTGCCGAGGTTTCGGAGGAGGCCGACTTTTTTGGCTCCATGGATGGTGCCTCCAAATTTGTGCGCGGTGACGCGGTGGCCGGAATTTTGATTCTGTTGATCAATATTTTTGGCGGCTTTATGGTGGGTGTTTTGCAACACGGTTTGACGGCCTCGCAGGCAGCCGACACCTATATTTTGCTGGCCGTGGGCGATGCGCTGGTGGCGCAGATTCCAGGCTTGTTGATCTCGGTGGCCGCGGCCATGGTGGTGTCGCGCGTGGGCAAGGATCACGACCTGGGTCGTCAGATCGTTGAACAGATGTTCATCTCGCCGCGTGTGCTGGGCATTACCGCTGCCATCATGGGCATTCTTGGCCTGATTCCCGGCATGCCGCACGTCGTATTTATTGGCATCTCTTTGGTACTCGGCTATGGCGCCTGGGTACTTGCGCACAAGCCCTTGCCGCCCGACCCTGACGCGGCTGCGGCTGCGGCTGCGACTGCGGTTACGTCTGACGGCGAAGCATCCTGGGATGACCTGCAGCCCGTTGACCAGTTGGGCCTTGAGTTGGGATATCGACTAATCTCGCTGGTAGACAAGAAGCGTCAAGGTGACCTGCTGACCCGTATCAAAGGCGTGCGCCGAAAATTCGCCCAGGAGGTCGGTTTTCTACCGCCAGCGGTTCACGTGCGAGACAACCTGGAGCTCAAACCCAGCGGCTATCGCATCACCCTGCGCGGGGTCATTGCAGGAGAAGGCGAGGCATTTCCCGGCATGTACCTCGCCATCAATCCAGGCGGCATTACGACGCCCTTGATCGGCACCGCCACCACGGACCCGGCTTTTGGTCTGCCCGCGCACTGGATCGACGAACGCCAGAAAGAAGCCGCGCAAATGGCCGGGTTTACCGTGGTTGATTCCGAGACTGTCATGGCCACCCATTTGTCACACTTGATGCAAGTCCAGGCGTCGAAATTACTGAGCCGGACCGAGACCCAGCAACTTGTTGAACATGTGAGCAAACTGGCTCCAAAACTGATTGAAGAAGTAGTTCCCAAAATGGTACCCATCGCTGTATTCCAGAAGGTCCTGCAACTGCTGCTGGATGAGTCTGTGCACATCCGCGATATCCGCACCATCATCGAATCCCTGGCCGAACACGCAGGCACGGTGACAGACCCTGCGGAGTTGGCGCGGCGTGTGCGGATTGCTTTGTCCCCGGCCATCGTGCAGCAAATCTACGGTCCGGCGCGGGAACTCAACGTCATCGCCATTGATCCGGCCCTCGAGCGCCTTCTGGTACAAGCGCTTGGCAACGCTACCGGGCCGGCGCTGGATCCCGGTGTGGCCGACATATTTACCCGTACCGCGGCCGAAGTTGCACTCAAGCAGGAAGAAATTGGCATTCCGGCCTGCCTGCTGGTGCCAGACCAAATTCGCAGCGCTATTGCCCGGCTGGTACGTCGCGTAGCGCCACGGCTTCAGGTACTCGCTCACAGCGAAATCCCTGAATCCCACACCATCCGTATAGGTCCGATACTCCGAGGCGCATCATCATGAACATCCAACGCTTTACTGCACCGACTTCCCGCGAGGCTCTTGCCAAGGCGCGACTCGCTTTTGGTGACGGCACCCTGATTTTGTCCAACCGCCCCACGGCAACCGGTGTTGAGGTGGTCGCAACGGCCGAAGACACGCTGACGGCACTGGACCACTCGGACTCATTTGCCAACCGAGCCAAAGCTCAGACGCCCCCAAGCCGACAGTCGCCTGCAAGCGCCGCCGAATCAAGAAACCAGGTGGAGGATGACGCCACACAGTTGGCCATGAGCACGCTGTCGTTTCAGGACTATGTACGCGAACGGATGCTGCGCCGCCGCCATGAAGCCTTGACGGGCCAAACAGAGGTGGCGGTGACCGAGGACGTGGCACCACCCCGCCCGACGACAGGGAGTGTGCGGGTAGCGCCCGTCCAACTTGCGACGCCACCTCAACTTAAAGCCATTCCGGTACAAAGGCCACTTGCGGCGATGGCCCCGGTGCCAGCGCCTGCGATGTCCCAGGGTATTGTGGACGAGCTACACGCCATGAAAGCCTTGATTGAAGACCGATTCAACACACTGACCTGGCTTGGGCAAGCCCGCCAGAACCCCATTCAGTCAAATTTGATGCTCAAACTGATTCGTGCTGGTTATTCACCCACACTGGCACGGACTATTCTTGAGCGCTTGCCCGAAGAAATTGGAGCAGCCGAGTCCGTGCGCTGGGTCATGGACGTTCTGGAGCGCAACCTTAAAACTGACGCGACGTCTCGTCCTTTGCACGAAGAGGGGGGAACCTATGCACTGGTGGGCGCGACCGGCGTTGGCAAGACCACCACGGCCGCCAAACTGGCTGGCCTGTGTGCGCGAAAACACGGCCCCAGCAGCGTCGGGCTGATCACCCTGGACACCTATCGCGTCGGCGCACACGAGCAATTGCGGGCCTACGGTCGCATGCTGGGCGTGGTAGCCCATCTCGCGCATGACCGCGCGGCCCTGCAAGATCTGTTGAGCCTGCTGGGCAACAAGAAAATGGTATTGATTGACACCACCGGACTGGCGCCGAACGACCCGCGCAAGCGGGGCATGCTGGACGTACTGGATTTACCCGGCGTCAACCGTTTGCTGGTGCTCAACGCTGGCGGTCACGGCGACACGCTGGACGATGTGGTTTCGTCATTCAAGTCCAATGGCGTTCAACAAGCGGTTCTCTCCAAAATCGACGAAGCCGCCAAACTGGGGCCCGCTCTGGATGCAGCCATTCGCCACCAGCTGGTCTTGCGGGGTGTCACCATGGGCCAGAAAGTGCCCGAGGACTGGGAATCGGCTGACGCCGCCAAACTGGTTCGCATGTCCATGCGCTCGCCGGCCAGATCTGCTTTCGATCCCACGGCTGCGGATTTGGGCTTCTTCTTTACCCAATCCACCCCATCGCATCCAGGAAGACTCGATGCTTGACATGTGCGTCAACCAGGGGGCCGGGCTGCGAAGCATTGCGTCGCAGTCCGCGCCTCGTGTCATTGCGATGGCCAGTCACGGGAACCAGCAAGGTGAACTGCCCTTGCTGTGGAGCCTGTGCGCCACGTTGGTCGATTTTGGCTACCCGGTCGCCGTGCTGGACGCAACCACGGTCGAATCAGCCGCCAACCCGGGGCTCGATCAACTTCTGGACGACGCTTATCTGCCGGGTGCCGAGAATAGTGAGCCCTCGTCGTGGTCCGTGATACCGGCGGCGACTGGACTGCAACGGCTGTGCGTTCAGACCCCGGAGCGGGGGCTTCCATTGGACCCACTGGGCGGCCTGTTTCAGAGCTTTGGTGTCATTTTCATCTACGCCCGCGTCGATGTCTTGACTCGTCTGCTGCCGGGCAGCGGCATTGAGCCTTTACTCACCGTGTGCCCTGTCAAAATGTCATCTGTGACGGCCTACCAAGCACTCAAGCAACTGTTGCTAAACGCCAGACTCCACCCTACCATTGCTTCCATAGAGACTGCGCCCTTCCCGGACACCTCGACGGCACGCAACTCACCAGTACGAAATCTGCAGGAATGTGCCATGACTTTTTTGGACTACCGACTTGATTCGCTAGCCGTGCGCCCTATGATCGCGCACGACTGCCGATCCGACGATATGCACAGACTTGCCTTGCGACTTCTTGAAAATGCCATGCCGCTTCACCGTCACCATTTTGTGGGGAGCAATTGATGTACAACGCCAATGGACAACTGGACCGCAACGCCATGATCAAGCAGTACCAGCCGCTGGTTCGTCGGCTGGCCTACCACATGATGGCCAAGTTGCCCGCGAATGTGCAGGTCGATGATCTGATCCAGGTGGGTCTGATCGGCTTGTCCGAGGCCTTGACCCGGTATGAGGCGGCGCAGGGCGTTCAGTTTGAAACCTTTGCCACTCAGCGCATTCGCGGCGCCATGCTGGACGAACTGCGCGGTAACGACTGGATGTCTCGCGGTTCCCGGAAGAGCCAGAAAGAAATCGAACAGGCGTTACGCCGGCTTGAGCACCAGCTGGGACGCACACCACTGGAAAGCGAAATTGCGACCGACCTGGGCCTGAGCCTCGCCGACTATCAGACCCTGCTTGGCAAAGTTCGGGGGACGCAGCTCGTGTACCTGGAAGACATGGCCCGTGGCAACGAAGACGAGGACAGCTTCCTGGACCGCCACGTGGGTGACGAAGACGCGGACCCGATGAATATGTTGCGCGACCAGCGCTTGCGGCAGGCTTTGGTAGCCGCCATCAAGAATCTGCCAGAACGCGAACAATACATCATGAGCATGTATTACGAGCAGGACATGAATCTCAAGGAGATAGCGGCAGTGCTCGATGTGACGGAGTCACGTATTTGCCAACTGCACAGCCAATCCATTGCCCGGCTGCGGGCCAAGATGCGGGCGCACTAAACGCCAAGGCCTTCAGTGGCAACTGAAGGCGTGCGTGCATCTAACTTAATTCGATGGAATAGCCCGGCTCAGACTGGGCAGACAAGCTGGCTCAGGCAGCCAGATATTTGAATGCGCCTGTTTGCTTGCCGGCGCTCCCGTAGGGTCCGCTGGTTTTCGCATAGGTTGCATCACGGGTGGCTGGAACTATGGCGTTCAAGGCCATCTCAACCAACACCGTTCGACGGATCAGGCTCTGCCGTTGGACGGCCATGCCATCAGCAATCTTTTTCAAGCGCAGTTTCAAGTTTTTGTTCTTGAGATCAGCGGGCGCCAGGCCTTGCAGCAATCCAGAAATATCTAGGGCGGCTTGCCGCAGCGTGGCGCTGGCAGTCGCCAATGCCAGTGGCTCGCCACTCACAAGTGCAGCCGACACGTCGTTGAAATGAAGTTCAACGTCAATCAGTGCATTTTCTATGTGAGCGGGAAACATCATTGGACTTATAAAATAATCGACTCAGGCTCAGCCACGGGTGCGATCGAGCATTTCCTGGGCATTGGCCAGCAATTTATCGGCAATGGCTGCCGGGTTCACCACGTAAGTGCCCTGCTGAATGGCCGACCGCACTGACTCGACTTTTGCCGTATCGATATCTGCTGTTTCGCCCGACTTGGCCGCGCTCATCGTACGCGCCAACGTGGACACGGTGACGGCGACACCCGCCGACTGCGTGCTCTTTGCTGCGGCGGCATTGGCCGTCGAACTCGCGTTCTGACCGCCCTTGGGGGACACAGGCGAAGCGGTCGTATTGACCGGGATTGGATTATCTGAAGGTTGACCTATTTTCATCGTGCTCTCCAAAACTACTATAAATGTAGCCTCGTACGATTACTATCGGCCAAATTCTGGCGGGCTTTAGCCTTATTTGCAAGCGATGGGAAGATCTCATATTTCCAGCCTCACTGTACGGTTATCCAGTACAACGCCTGACATCACCCGTCCATTGTCCATTCTGACCCGCGCAGACTGCCCCACCACGCCAGCCGACAGTGCCTGCCCATCGGCAGTAATCTGAAATCCGGACCCCCGCGCGACAACACGAACCTGGGTCCCGGCCTGGAAAACCTGCGCCGGTTTGATCATCCCCTGCCGCAACGCTTGCCCCGTTGTCAACGCCCTTGACGCCACCTGCCCGACCCATAGCGATGGGTTGGAAACGACAGGACTGGCATCCTCAGCCCAATCGACCTCCGTTTCGATTGCATCGGCCTCAGTCAAAACGGCGCCAGGAGCCACATTGCCCTTGATAACCCAAGCGGCACCATAAGCCTTGACGGTCACAGGCAGAAAAACATTCCATTTGGCGGCACCCTCCAGGCAGCGCAGACCCAGCCGGGTTTTCCCCCACAGGCTCGTCCCCACCGGAATATAGGGCTCCACCCTTGCACACGGCGCCAGTCGAAGCCGACTATCCAGCTCGCCGACCGTGACTTCCATGCGAAGCGGGGCCGTCCCTGAAGGGCGAACACTTGAAACTGCGTTATCCAGCCAGCGCTGTGTGGCGTCGAAGAATTCAGGCCTCACGCCTGCTACCTGAGCAGCCGCCTGTGTAGGTGCACCCAGGGTGAAACAGAAGGCCGCGGCCAGACCGAATGCTGCGGGCAGCCGGTGGATAGGGTTGGGGAACTTGTTGAACATGGCAGCCTTACAGTCTTGTCACCGTGACTATAGACAGGCACGCATGCCATAAAACACGCAAGTAACGGCGGATTCCCCCGTTATTAAAGGCATCGAAAATTTAAGTAATTCCCATAATTGCCGCATATCGAAGCCTATAGCCACCGCCGTAGGGTCAGATAACCAAAAGTTGAGGTGCTTCATGTTCGCAAATATGACCAGTGGGTTGGACTTCCATGCGAAGGCCCTGGTGCTGCGCGCTGAACGGCAGCGCATCATAGCCAGCAACATTGCCAACGCCGACACACCCGGCTATATGGCCCGTGATCTGAATTTCAAAGACGCCATGAACAATGCTAGCGGCGGCTTGAATGGCGGCCTGAGTCTCAGCAACAGCCTCCAAGACGGCGGCGGCAACGGCACGACGCACCCCAATCACATCCCTCTGTCTAGCGGCTCCATTGGGACCCTGGGCGGCGCGTCCACGCTAGCTTACGCCGCTCAAACCCAGCCCAGCCTTGACGGCAACAGTGTTGACCTTGACCGCGAGCGGGCCAATTTTGTTGACAACTCAGTCCGCTACGAGGCGACTCTTCGTTTCATTAACGGCTACTCCAAGACAATCTTGAGCGCCATTCAGGGCCAGTAAGCCTGGTACACCTGCGGAGATCCTCCATGTCCATGTTCTCGATATTCAATGTATCCGGCAGTGCCATCAGCGCGCAGGCACAGCGCCTCAACGTGGTAGCCAGCAACCTGGCCAACGCGGACGCCGTGGCGGGCCCCGATGGACAAGGCTACAAAGGTCGGCAAGTGGTGTTTGAGACGACACCCATGGGCTCGGATGCCTCATCGGGTGTGCGGGTCTCCGCCATCCGCGAGAGCAATGAGCCGCTGCGCAAAGTGCATGACCCAAGCCACCCTTCCGCCGACGCTGAAGGGTACGTCACCCATTCCAACGTGAATCCGGTGGAAGAAATGGTCAACATGATTTCCGCATCGCGCTCATACCAGAACAACGTCGAAGTCATGAACACGGCCAAGACCCTGCTACTCAAAACCCTGCAAATGGGTCAGTAAATTCAAAGGACCTCCCCATGCTTTCCGCCACAACTGCCGCCACCGCCGCGACTGCCGCTACCACGTCAACCGCCGCGACAAGCACGACTCCGTCGAGCACCTCGACGGCAGCCACTGACACGGCCGCGTCACAGGATCGTTTTCTGAAGCTGCTGGTCGCGCAGCTCAACAACCAGGATCCGATGAATCCGATGGACAACGCACAAATGACCAGCCAGATGGCGCAGATCAATACCGTCACGGGCATTCAGCAGGTCAACGAAACTTTGAAAAGCATGGCGACGCAATTCACATCCATGCAGGTGCTGCAAGGCTCCTCGATGGTGGGACATGGTGTGCTGGTTGCAAGCAACACCTTGACCAATAACGCAGGCGTGGCCAGCGGTGCTATTGAGTTGAGTGGCAAGGCGGACGCTGTGAAAGTGGAGATCCTGTCACCCGGGGGTCAGGTTGTGGATACCTTCAACATGGGTCCGCTGGAAGCGGGTCGGCAATCTTTTGACTGGGATTCTTCATCCTATAAGGACGTCGGCGCACCAAGTTTTCGCGTGACCGCCACCCTGGCCGGCCAGGCCGTCGCAACGACATCACTGGCCCGCGACACAGTCGTTTCGGTCGGCAGCGACAACGGCGCCATGACGGTACAGCTGCAAGGACGCACTGCCGTGGCCTATGACAGCATCAAGGCAATTCTCTAGACAACAGCGCACTTCCAAAGGAAAACACCATGTCATTTCAATCAGCTCTCTCTGGCTTGAACGCCTCCAGCCGCAGCCTCGACGTGATCGGCAACAACATTGCCAACGCCAACACCGTTGGCATGAAGTCCTCGCGTGCTGAATTTTCGGATATTGTCGCGGCCTCCCTCGGTTCAGGAAGCGGCGGCGGCGCAGGCATCGGCGTTGAGCTGGCCACGACGTCCCAACTGTTTTCCCAAGGCAATGTCAATATCACCGGCAACGACCTTGATGTTGCCATCAATGGTGGCGGTTTTTTTGAGTTGCGCCTTCCCGACAAATCCGCGGCCTACACGCGGGATGGCCAGTTCAAGCTTGACAAGCTGGGCAATGTCGTCACCAACAAGGGCGCTAACGTGATGGGTTATCCGACAGACATTAAAGGCGTTCCAACCAGCACCACGATCCAGCCCCTGCAACTTCCCACTGCTGCCCCCATCGGCGCCAAGCAGACGGCGGCTATTACAGCGGAATTCAATCTGGACGCACGTGCACCCATCCTGCCCGTGGTGAGCCCCATAGCAACCACTTACGGCACGGCAATGACCGCTTATGACTCGCAAGGCGTCCCGGTTCCCGTCAATCTGTATTTCAGCAAGGTAACTCCGGTGACGGCAGGAACGGACGAGTGGGCGGTCTACCAAAACCCAGCCGGCGCCACCGTGGGCTCGCTGGTGTTCGACGCCAGCGGCGCACTGACAAGCTCCACGGTCGGCGCGCTGACTCTGACACCGCCTGCCCCCAGCATCGTCCCCCCCTTTCCCGTCACAGTGGATGTCAGCAAAGCGACTCAATTTGGCGCTGGCTTTGCCGTATCCAACCTGACACAGGACGGCTACACGTCCGGTGAGCTGATCGGCCTCAAAATTGGTGTCGATGGCGTCATCACTGCACGCTACTCCAATGGCCAGACGCAAGCGGCTGGGCAGGTCGCTTTGGCCGACTTCCGAAATGTCCAGGGGCTTTCCCCCACCGGCGGCGGAAACTGGATTGAAACCTATGCCTCGGGACAGCCCGTGCAAGGCTCGCCGGGCGCAGGAAAATTTGGCGTGCTGACGTCGGGTGCACTGGAAGAGTCCAACATTGATTTGACGGCAGAGCTGGTCAATATGATGACCGCGCAACGGGCCTACCAGGCCAACGCGCAAACGATCAAAACGCAGGATCAGATCATGTCAACACTGGTCAACCTGCGCTGATCTGCATTGACCTAACCAACTCCTGAACCGGACCCGCCATGGATCATCTTATCTACACCGCGATGTCTGGCGCGAACGCGGCCGCCCAGCGTCAGGCGGTCTTGTCCAACAACCTGGCCAACGCCTCCACCAATGGCTTTCGGGCTGAGTTGTCCACCTTTCGTGCCGTACCCGTGCGCGGCGACGGCGCGCCCACGCGCGTGTTGGCGGTGGAGGCCACCGCCGGCCATCTGGATACGCCCGGATCAGCACAACGAACCGGGCGCAGCCTGGACGCCATGGCCACCGGCAACTCATGGTTTGCTGTCCAGGGACTGGACGGGACCGAGTCCTACACCCGCAACGGATCGTTTGCAGTGTCACCCGACGGCACCTTGCTCACCAGCAATGGACTGACGGTTTTATCCGACGGTGGCTCCCCCATATCCGTTCCCACCGGCGCGGAAGTCGCCATCGGTTTCGACGGCAATCTCAGCGCCAAGGTGGGCAACCAGCCCCCCACCGGCGTCGGACGCCTGAAGCTGGTAACCCCCACCACCGACGACCCGCTGAAACGGAGCACCGATGGTCTGTTCCGAGCCACCTCAGGCGACCCCTTGCCCAACGACACCAACGCCCGCGTGTCGGCGGGTGTGCTGGAGGGGTCCAATGTGAACGCGATTGAAACCATGGTCGGCATGATCCAGACCGCGCGCCAGTTTGAGACACAAATGCGTCTGCTGCAAACCGCCGAATCCAATGACAAATCAGCCGGCCAGCTGCTCAACGTGCAGGGTTAAGCAAACCACGCGTTTGCGCCCATTCAATTCAATGAACAAGCCAAGGACACCATCATGATCAACTCTCTGTGGATCTCCAAAACCGGCATGGAAGCCCAGCAAACACAGCTGGACGTGATCTCCAACAACCTGGCCAACGCATCAACCAACGGTTTCAAGCGGGCCAACGCCGTGTTTGAAGACCTCATGTACCAGAACCTGCGTCAGGCTGGCTCGAACAGCTCTGAGCAATCCCAATTACCTACCGGGCTGCAAATTGGTCTGGGAGTGCGAACCGTGGCCACCAGTCGTTCGTTTGCGCAAGGCGCTCTGCAACAATCCGGCAACAAACTCGATGTCGCCATTCAAGGCAATGGCTTCTTTCAGGTCACCATGCCGGACGGCACCACCAATTACACACGTGACGGATCGTTCCAGATCGACTCGCAGGGGCGCTTGGTCACGGCCACCGGCTTGCCGATTGCAAATGGCGTGACGGTGCCGGCAAACGCCACCGGCATCAGCATTGGGGGCGACGGCACCGTCACCGCCCAGATTCCGGGCAACACGACGCCACAGGCAATTGGCACCATCGCGCTGGCCAGCTTCATCAACCCGGCAGGCCTGGACCCCAAGGGACAAAACCTTTATGCAGAGAGCTCCGCATCCGGTCAACCCAACAGCGGCACGCCTGGCGCCAACGGACTTGGCGCATTGATGCCAGGTTTTGTCGAAACATCCAACGTCAACGTGGTGCAGGAACTGGTCACGATGATTCAGACCCAACGGGCGTACGAGATGAACTCCAAGGCGATCCAGACCTCCGACCAAATGCTGCAAAAGCTGGGTCAGCTGTGAGCCACCTCATGAACACCCTGGCTTTGCGCCTGCTCCCGCTTGGTCGAGTGCTGCGAGGCTGCGGTCTCTCTTTGGGGCTTGTCCTGGTTTGCGCCGGTTGCGAATCGTTGCCGCAAACCGCGAAAGTCGATTTCGCCGAGCCCAAAGCGGTGCACGCCATCGCCGCAACGCCCTCATCGGCGCGATCCAACACCGGCAGCCTTTTTCAAAAAGCCAGCTACCGACCGGCTTTTGAAGACCCCCGTGCGCGCGCTGTCGGCGACCTCATCACGATTCAAATTGCGGAGAACGTCACGGCCAGCCAGGTCTCCAACTCAACCGCGAACCGCACAACATCCGGCTCTGCCAGCATCTCGGCCTTTCCGCTGGTGTCACCTCTTGACCTGGCCAACCTGAAGGCCGGGATAGGCACTTCATCGGCCAACGATTTTTCCGGCAAGGGCGGCACTGCCAGCGCCAATACCTTCACCGGCTCAATCACCGCCACCGTGGTGGACGTCTTGCCGAACGGCCACTTGGTCGTCACAGGAGAAAAACAAATTGGTGTGAACCAGAATGTGGATGTCTTGCGATTCTCCGGAACCATCGATCCGACCCTGGTGCAACCAGGCAACATCGTCAACTCGACGCAGGTCGCCAATGCCCGTATCGAGTCAAAAGGACGGGGGGCACAGGCCGAAGCGCAGACAGTTGGCTGGTTAACCCGGTTCTTTTTCAGCTTTCTGCCCTTCTAAAGCTATCGAGAATAGTGCCGAGGGGTAACCAAACATGCACAGCAGTCACACATCGCACAAGATTCGCCAGTTCTGGCCACTGGCAGCGCTGTGGTTGCTCGCCAGTCTTTTTGTGCCAGGTACGGCCCACGCCAACCGCATCAAGGAGGTGGCGGCGGTTGAAGGTGTGCGCAGCAACCAGTTGACCGGTTTTGGTCTGGTGGTCGGACTCGATGGCACGGGCGACCAGACCACCCAGATGCCCTACACGTCCCAGGGCATCGCCAACTACCTGAAGCAGCTCGGCATCACGCTACCTGCAGCGGCCATCGCGCAGTTGCAACTCAAGAACGTGGCGGCCGTGCTGGTCACGGCACAGCTGCCCGCCTTTGCCAGGCCAGGCCAGGCCATCGACGTCACGGTCTCGTCCATGGGCAACGCCAAGTCCATCAAGGGGGGAATGCTGATTGCGACGCCGCTCAAAGGCGCCGATGGTGAGGTCTATGCGTTGGCGCAAGGCAACCTTATCGTGGCCGGCGCCGGGGCCGCAGCAGGCGGTAGCAAAGTTCAGATCAACCATCTCAGCGCCGGACGTATTCCGGGCGGGGCGCAGGTGGAGCGGATTGTGCCCACCCCCTTGCTGGAAGGCAACAGCATCAACCTGGGGCTTGAAGCTTCAGACTTTCAAACGGCGCAGCGTGTGGCAAAGGCGATCAACAAACGCTTTGGTGAAGGCTCGGCCCACGCGCTTGATGGGCGGACTGTCAAAGTCATTGCCCCCACCGAGTCTGACGCGCGTGTTTCATTTATTGCCGAACTGGAAGAGTTGCCACTGGAGTCTTCAGTGCCTTCGGCCAAAGTCGTCATCAATTCACGCACCGGCTCGATCGTGCTCAATCAGGCGGTGACCTTGGGACCGTGCGCCATTGCACACGGCAACCTGTCGATCAGCATCAGTTCAACCCCCGTGATCAGCCAGCCCAACGCCTTGTCAACAGGCGGGCAAACGGTGGTGACCGAGAAAAGCAATATCCAAATCAAACAAGAACCCGGCATCTTGATTCAGTTGCCGACGGCCGCCCAACTGTCGGACGTGGTGCGTGCCTTGAATGCGCTGGGCGCCACGCCGCAAGACCTGCTGGCTATTTTGCAAGCCGTCAAGGCGGCCGGTGCTCTGAACGCGGAGCTGGAGGTCATCTGAGATGAGCTACGGGCAACTCCCTGGCGCATCCGGCTCGCTGGCAGCCGACGCGCGCTCACTCAACAATTTGAAGTTGCAGGCCGGAAAAAAAACGCCCGCAGCCATCAAGGAAGCCGCCAAGCAGTTCGAGTCCCTGTTCATGCGTGAACTCATCAAAAGCATGCGCGAAGCCACGATGAAATCGGGCTTGATGGACAGCCCAGGCGGTGACTTGGGCGCCGACCTGCTGGACCAGCAGTTTGCGGTACAGATGTCCGGCCAACCCGGCGGGCTGTCGGATCTGATTGCTCAACAGCTGTCGCGCCAGACGGTTGACGCTAAGCCCGGGGCCGCCGATTCAGACAAAAAGCCAGTCGTAACGCCAATCAGCGCCAGAACCAAAGCGTCGTCTCTGGCCGCCTACAGCGCCCACGCTAGCGCGCCCACGGTCGGGCAAACCAATTTTGTTCAACGCCATTCGGAAGCGGCCGCCAGCGCAGAAAAATCCAGCGGTATTCCGGCCAGCTACATGCTGGGGCAGGCTGGCCACGAGACGGGCTGGGGCCAACATGAAATCAAGATGAAAGGTGGCGCGCCGTCCTTCAATCTGTTTGGCATCAAGGCAGGTGCCGGGTGGACCGGCAAAGTCGCGGAAGTCACCACCACAGAATACGTCAACGGCATAGCCAAAAAAGCAGTCGCCAAGTTTCGCGCCTATGACTCTTACGAATCGTCTTTTCGCGACTACGCAAAACTCATTACCCAAACGCCCCGGTATGCACAGGCCAGTCTGCAGACAAACTCGGTGCAGGCATTTGCGACGGGCATGCAGAAAGCCGGTTACGCCACCGACCCGGATTACGCCTCCAAGCTGAGTCGCGCCATTCACACCACGCAGCGGCTGCAGCGCGCGCAAGTCTTGGCGCAAAACGTATGAGTGGCATTCTTAACATCGGCACCCGCGCCCTGATGGCCAACCAGGTTGCGCTGCAGACGACTGGCAACAACATTGCCAACGTCAACACGCCGGGCTACTCGCGTCAGTCCGCGGTGTTTCAGGCGGTGCCGGGACAGTACACCGGTAGTGGCTACATCGGCAACGGGGTGGATGTCCAGACGATCCTGCGCAACCACAGTGATTTCCTGACACGCCAAGCCGCCGTCTCCAGCTCGGTGTCCGCGTCGGATACCGCGCGTCTGAATCAGCTCACGCAACTTGAAAACATTTTCCAGGGGGGGGCAAGCGGCCTCGGGGCATCCGTGAGCGACATGCTCAACTCGTTCTCAGATGTTGCAAACGCCCCGACCGATCTGACGGCACGCACAGTGGCGCTGACCCACGCAGACGAGATGGCCGCCCGTTTTCGGGCCGCTTCCAGCAGTCTGGATGACTTGAAGCAAGGCGTCAGCAGCCAGTTGAAGGACGCGGTCACGGCAGTCAACCTCCTGGCCGGGCGCATCGCTGCCACCAATGAACAGATTGCGCGCAATCTAGGCTCAGGCCAGCCCGCCAATGATCTACTGGACCAGCGTGACCAGCTCATCAAGGATCTGAATCAATATGTCCAGACCACGAGCATTCCCGCCGATGACGGGTCGGTTAGCCTGTTCGTGGCCGGCAGCCAGCCCCTGGTGCTGGGAACCAAGGTGTCCACGATGGGCCTCGGTCAGGACGCGTACGGTGATCCGGCCACCATCAAACTGACTATGCAGAGTGCCGGGGCACCCATGGTGATGGAAGAGGCCACCCTGGGTGGTGGTCAGATGGCGGGTCTGCTGCGATTTCAAAACAGTGATCTGGTCGATGCCCGCAACCTGCTCGGGCGCATGGCCTTGGCGATTGGTACAGCGGCCAACGACCAGCACAAGCTCGGTGTTGATTTGAACGGCGCAACCGGTGGTGACCTGTTCAAAGTGAGCAGCTTGCCAGCGGGCCTCGAGGCGAGCACCAACACTGGCACAGCGACCTTGCAGGTCACCGTTCAAGCGCCGCCCAATTCGGGTACCACGGCGCTGGCGGCGTCCAACTATGAAGTCAGCTTCACCGGCCCCGCTGCCGGCAATATCACCCGACTTTCTGACGGCGTCGTCACGGCCTTCGGTGCGGTTCCCATACAGATTGACGGACTGAATATCTCTGTCAGTGCCGGCGCGGCCTCCAATGATCGCTTTTTGATCACGCCTTTCAGCGCAGTTTCGTCGACCATTGCCACCGCTTTTTCTTCCCCAGCAGCCTTGGCCATGAGCAGCCCGGTTGCGGCCAACGCCGGCGCCAACAACAAAGGCACGCTGGCCGTCGCGAGCCTGGCCGCCAGGTCGATGCCGGCGCCAGCGGCCATTACGCTGACGTTCACCGCGCCGGGAACCTACATCCGGTCCGACACCGGGGCCACCACTTACCCCTACACGCCAGGTCAGGCCATTGAATACGATACGGTTTCCCCGGGCGCCACCGGCTGGTCGCTCACGCTCCAGGGTTCTGCCGTAGGGACAAGTCCGATCTACCCGGGCGACACCTTCACGGTGGGCAGCACCGCCACCGTGCAGCCGAGCGCCAACCAGAAGCTGAATTCCGGCAATGCCGAAGCCATGATGGCCTTGCGCGACGTCGCCATGTTTGACGGCGGCGCCTTGACCGACGGCTACGCCAGCGCCATGGCGGAGATCGGCGTTCGGGTCCAAAGCGCCACGTCGACCGCGGCCGTGTCCAAATCCATTGCCACCAATATTGAGACCAACCGCGCCAGTGTGTCGGGCGTCAATCTTGACGAAGAAGCGGCCAAATTGCTGCAATTCCAACAGTCTTATCAGGCCTCGGCCAAAATGCTGCAAATCGCACAAGGCATTTTTGACACCCTGATGCAGACGTTCGGGCGATAGTTAAAGAACGATCCACGAGGAGTACATCATGCGATTGAGCTCGGCCAACACCTATGACAACGCGTTGCAAAACCTGTACACACGCCAATCAGATCTCGCCAGCCAGCAGGAAAAGCTGACTTCCGGCAAAAATGTCAATCGCGCCAGCGACGATCCGACCGGTGCGGCGCAGGCCGAGCGCGACTTGACGCGCATGACGCGCGTGGCAACCGATCAACGCGCCCTGGGCGTCCAAAGCAATTCCATCACCTTGGCGGAGTCCGCCTTGGGGGATGCCACCGACCTGATGCAAAGCCTGCGCGAGCTCGTCGTCAGTGCCGGCAACGGCAGCTACAAAGCGACTGATCGCGCCACTATTGCCCAACAGATGACAGGTTTGCGAGACCAGTTATTTGCCGTGGCGAACCGTGCCGACAGCAACGGCTCGCCCCTGTTTGGTGGCTTGGGCAGCGCAAGCGTCCCCTTCACCGACGCAACGACCGGGGTGAGCTTCAACGGCGTCGGCGGTCAGCGGGCCAGCACTGAGGTCACTGTGCCCGGGGCCATGGACGGCCAGGCCATCTGGATGAGCGTACCCACGGGCAACGGCAGCTTTAACGTCGCATTGCCTGCCGCACCAGCCGCCCTCAACACCGGTTCGGTATGGACCGACACAGGGCAAGTCGTGTCTCCGGCGGCGCTGACAGGCCACAACTACAGCGTGGAGTTCAGCGTGGCGGCGGGGGTGACGAGCTATAACGTTTTTGACGCCACGAGCGCTCCCTCGCCGGCAGGCCCTGCCATCCTGGCCGCGCAGCCCTACGTTGCTGGCCAGGCGATCCAGTTTGACGGCATGTCGTTTGTCGCTAACGGCGCGCCCGCCAATGGTGATGTCGTACAGATCAGCCCCAGCACAAAAACCAATGTTTTCAAGGTGCTGGACGATGCCATAGCTGGCATCAAAAGCGGCACCCCGGCAGATAACAACCAGACTATCCCTCTCGCACTAACACAAATTGATGCCAGCATGAACCAGATTCAATCGGCACGCGGCCAAGCCGGCGAGTGGTTAAATCGTGCTGACAACATCACCAGCTCACAGCAAGGTCGCACGATTCAACTGACCGTTGACAAGTCAAGGGCCGAGGACCTGGACATGGTCAAAGGCATCTCGGATTTTCAGAAACTTCAAACCGGCTACCAGGCGGCCTTGCAGTCTTACGCGCAAGTCCAGAAACTGTCACTTTTCAATTACATTAGCTGACACCATGGTCCGTACCGTTCTTGGCAGTGTTTCTCTTGGCTATCAACTGCTGTGGAACCAGCTGCGCCAGTTCAGCGGCGTTCAGCTCTTCGTCGGCACCGACGACAGCACCGCCGTCGATGCCCCCCATCTCCTGAGTGCGCTCGGTGAATTGTGGTCCGAGCAAGCCCCCGAACTCCTGTTGTCGGTGCAGTCGCCCCGGCTACTGGGCGACCTGCTGGATCACGGCCCCTCGAATAGTCCGTGGCTTGTCGTGCATGAGTCGCACCTGAATGATCCGGTCATGGCGCGGCGCGTTCATCAGGCGCATCAACGCGGCATAAAGCTGATCTGGCGCGGCGAACCCGGGGCGCGACCCAGTGCCGCGCTGGCACCTTGCTTTTTTCGCCATATGGTGACCTTGAGCGCGGAGGAGTCGCTGGCCGGTTTGCGGGTGTCCCTGCGCAAACACAATGGAGCCGATGCGTCGCGAACAAGCCGGGTAACGAGCCCGGTGCTGGCCAAGCACATTTACGAGGCGGTTGCCAGCCGGGTTTTGACCGAGCATTGCCTGGACGAGCAAGGCGCCTGGGCGGTAGCCGGTTGGCCCATGGAAGACGTGCTGCACGGGTATCGGCACCAGCGCATCCAGCCCGGGCACCGCGCGGTCGTCGGACTGATCGAAGCCATTGATGCCGACGATTCCGTGGAACATATCGAGCACATCTTGAGTGAGGAGCCGATCCTGGCTTATCGCTTCATGCGTTATGCCAACTCGGCGGGTCTGGGCCTGCGCACCGAGATCGAATCGATACGGCACGCACTGATGGTGCTGGGCCTGTCGCCGATTCGGTCCTGGCTGCTGGAGCAGCTACCCCACGCCACCAGCGACCTGAACTTGCAGCCGGTACGAACCGCCATGGTGGTACGGGCCCGCCTGATGGCGCATCTGCTGGACGCCGGTGATGGCGACGATTTGCGCCGCGAAATTTATCTGTGTGGCCTGCTCTCGCAGGTTGACCTGATGCTGGGCGAACCCCTGAACGCAGCCCTGGCGCGCCTCCACCTGTCGGAACGCATCACGTCCGCGATTCTGGGCCACACGGGGCCTTACATGCCTTACCTTGACATAGCCACCGCGCTGGAGTCACCCAATACCCACGCCACGCGCTTGCTCTGCGATTCACACCAAATGAATCTCGAGGACGTCAATCGGGCCCTGTTGCGCACGCTGTCCAATGCCACGCCGCATCCCGCGAAGGGTTTGTTGCTGGTGTAAAGAGCTGGAGGGGCTTGAAAACCCAACGTTCACAACTCGGCACGGATTTTCGAGAAAACCTCCCAGAACTGCGCCTCCTGCGTCGTGCAGAAGTTGATGCGCATCAGCGTGCTGGGCTGGCGGCTGGCATGAAACAGGGCGCCCGGGGCCAACAGGTAGCCCACATCGAGCATGCGCTGCGCCAGCGCGTCGGTGTCGACACCGGTTTCCACCCAGCCAAACAGGCCGGCGGGCGGTGCGGCAAAGCTGCAGCCATGCGCCAACGCCAACTTCACACTGCGGGCACGGGCCAGATCGAGCCGGGTCCGGATACGCTCCGCATGGCGGCGCAGTTGACCCTGGTCGATGCACCAGGCCAGTGCCTTCTCCAACAGCGCCGGCGTGGTCAGGGTCGCCAGCAATTTGGTGTCCAGCAGCCGCTCGAACAGCGCCGGGGGCGCGGCCATGAAGCCGACGCGCCAGCCGGGCGCCAGGATTTTGGCGAACCCGCTGACGTAAATCGTGCGCTGCAAGCCATCGAGCGCGCACAGGCGGGTGGCATGTTCGGGGGCGAGGTGGCTGTAGGTATCGTCTTCAACAATATGAAAATTGTGCGCGTTGGCCAGTTGCAGCACGCGGTGCGCGCTGCCCGGCGAGAGGCAGTAGCCGGTCGGGTTATGCAGCACACTGACACTCACGAACAGTTTGGGATTGTGCAGCTCGCAATAGCGCGCCATGACCTCCAGATCGGGGCCATCGGCACGCCGTGGCACCGGCAGGATGCGCATGCCCAAGGCGTCCAGGCGCGCAAACTCGATGGCCCAGCCGGGCTCCTCCACCATCACATGATCACCCGCGCGCAACAGCGTGCGACTCACGATGTCCAGCGCGTGGGTGGCCCCCACAGTCGTGATGATCTGCTGCGGGCTGGCGTGCACGTTCAAGCCAATGAGTTTTTGCGACAGCGATTGACGCAAGCCACTGTCGCCGGCAGGCTCGCCGTACTGCAAGGAGAATGCATGCAACGCGCGCGTGCTGGTGACGCGGCGCACGGCTGCCGCCATGAAGGTGGTCGCCAGCCAGTCCGGCGGAAACACGCCCATGCCGGGCTGCGGTTTGTCGCTGCTGCCATGAAACATGCCGCGAATCAGCGCCGTCGCATTGACCGGCACATGGTGCGCCTCAAAACTGCTCTTCGTGGTTCGACGGGCATCCTGATTTGCTACTGAATTTATAGCTGACTGCGCAACAGATTCGGGGGCTAGAGCCCTGTTTCTTATAAAGAATCCACTGTTTCTGCGGGCCTCCACCAACCCCTGCGCCAACAGCTGGTCGTAGGCCGCCACCACCGTGCTGGGGCTCACGCCCTGCTGCAGGGCGCACTGGCGCACCGAGGGAAGACGGCTGCCCGGCGCCAGCAGACGGTTGCGGATGCGCTCGGCAAAACGGGCGGAGAGCTGCTCGGTCAAAGACTGCGATGCGGTTTTCGTCAACATGGGTTCCCTTCACATCAGGCTGTGCTGCCAAAGCAATCAATACAGATTCGAAATCTGTCTCAAAAATTGTACCGCCAGTGTGCTGGTTTCAACTATAAAGTCAAACCCATGAACAGACCCGCCAACTCCCATGACGACCGCTGAATTCACGGCTTTGCTGGTGCTCGCCATGGTGGGGCCGTACTGACCGTCACGGCGGCCTGGATGTCCACGTTCTGACTTTTGAGCCCAACACCATGAAATCGAACCCCCACGCCATCCGCCAAGGGCTTTGGCTCGGCACCCTCGGGGTCGGCGGGCAACTGTCGCAGCGCATGCGCCCCGACTATGTCATCTGCTGGGCACTGCTCGCATCCTTGCCATTAAATCTGCCTCTAGCCCTGATGGAATGGCCGCAGACAGCTATCAAAACTGAAGCGTGGGCGGCCCTGGCCTACGTCGCCGTGTGCTCCATGTGGCTGGGCTTTTTTGCCTGGTACCGCGGGCTGGCGCTGGGGGGCACCGTGCGCGTGAGCCAGATGCAACTGATACAGCCTTTCTTATCCATGCTATTTGCCATACCCTTGCTGGGCGAATCGCTGGACGCGGTCACCGCCGGTTTTGGACTGGCCGTCATGGCCGTCGTATTTGTTGGCCGCAAAATGTCGGTCAGCACGCCCAGATCAACATTTAAAGAAGAAGGAAGACCCTTATGAGCACGAACTCAACGCCCACCCCGCCCTGGCTGCTGGCCCAACGCGCCGCCAAAATGAACCCCTCGGTGATCCGCGAGATCCTCAAGGTCACGGAGCGGCCCGGCATCATCAGTTTTGCCGGCGGCCTGCCCTCGCCCAAGACCTTTCCGGTGGCCGAATTCGCCGCCGCCAGCGCCAAGGTGTTGCGCGATGACGCACACGCCGCGCTGCAATACGCGGCCAGCGAAGGCTTTGGGCCGCTGCGCGACATGGTCGCCGCCGGACTGCCGTGGAACGTCGATCCGGCCCAGGTCCTGATCACCACCGGCTCGCAGCAAGGGCTGGATCTGGTGGCCAAGGTGCTGGTGGACGCCGGCAGCAAAATTCTGGTGGAGTCCCCCACTTACCTGGGCGCTGTTATGGCCTTCACCCCGATGGAGCCCGAGGTCGTCAGCGTCGGCAACGATGACGAAGGCATTGATATCGCCGACCTGCAAGCCAAGGCGCAAGGGGCGCGCTTTCTCTACGCCCTGCCCAACTTCCAGAACCCGACCGGCCGCACCATGAGCGAAGCGCGCCGCGCCGCCCTGAGCGCCGCGGCCGCCCGACTCGGCCTGCCCCTGATCGAGGACAACCCCTACGGCGACCTCTGGTTTGACCGCGCCCCGCCCGCCCCCCTGACCGCGCGCAACCCGGACGGTTGCATCTACCTCGGCTCCTTCTCCAAGGTGCTGGCGCCGGGTCTGCGCCTGGGCTTTGTCGTCGCGCCCAAAGCGGTCTACCCCAAACTGCTGCAGGCCAAGCAGGCGGCCGACCTGCACAGCCCCGGCTTCAACCAGCGCCTGATTGCCGAGGTCATGAAAAACGGTTTTCTGGAGCGCCACGTGCCCACCATCCGCGCACTCTACAAATCGCAACGCGACGCCATGCTTGAAGCCCTGGCGCGCGAGATGCCGGCAGGCGAGCCGGACGCGACGCTGACCTGGAACACACCCGCCGGTGGCATGTTCCTCTGGGCCCGTCTGCCCCGGGGCATGAACGCGGTGGACCTGTTGCCGTTTGCGGTGGAGCAAGGCGTGGCCTTCGTCCCCGGCGCGCCGTTTTACGCCGACCACGGTGACCCGCGCACCCTGCGCTTGTCCTTTGTCACCCCCAGCGTGGACGACATCCACCGCGGCGTGGCGGCGCTGGCCGCTGGCATCAAAGCCTATGCCGCCGAGTTGCCCGATCACGCCATAAAGGTCTGCACAGCATGAACATCCACCCCCTTCGACCGGCTCAGGACAGGCCTTTCAAGCAAGTTGACGTCTTCACCGCCGAGCCCTATCTGGGCAACCCGCTGGCCGTGGTGCTGGACGGCACCGGCTTGTCTACCGAGGAAATGCAGCATTTCGCGCACTGGACCAATCTGTCCGAGACCACGTTCTTGCTGCCGCCCAGCGCCTCAGGCGCGGCCAATGGCGCCGACTACCGCGTGCGCATCTTCACCCCCGGCAGTGAACTGCCCTTCGCCGGCCACCCGACCCTGGGCAGCTGCCATGCCTGGCTGCAAGCGGGGGGCAGCCCAAAAGCAAAAACGGAGATCGTGCAGGAATGCGCTCTTGGCCTGGTCCGGATTCGCCGCGAGGGCGCGCGCCTGGCTTTCGCCGCACCGCCGCTCAAGCGCAGCAATCCCAGCCCGGCCCTGCTGGCCCAGGTGGGGGCGGCGCTCGGACTCAAGCCGCAGCAGATCATCGCCGCCCAGATGCTGGACAACGGCCCGGTCTGGCTGGGCCTGCTGCTGGACAGCCATGAAACCGTCTTGCAACTGTCCCCGCACCATTTGGATCTCAAGAATTTGGGGCAAATAGTGGGTGTAGCCAGCGTGGAAGCTGCGCAGGCAGCTACTACTTTAATAGCACGATCGAACCGTGAAGCGCGTGCATTTGGGCCGCGCCCGGCGGACGCCGCAAGTGCCTCATGGGCGCCGACTGAACTCGAAGTGCGGGCCTTTGCCGCGTCGGCGGGCATCAATGAAGACCCGGTGACGGGCAGCTTCAACGCCAGTTTGGCGCAGTGGCTGATCGCCGACGGCCTGGCGCCCCGCAGCTATGTGGCGGCGCAAGGCATCTGCCTGGGGCGCGCCGGACGTGTGCATATTGAGCAGGATGACAACGGCCAGGTCTGGGTTGGCGGCGACTCGGTCACCTGCATCGACGGTCAGGTCAGTCTCTGACCGGTCGTCGGCCGCGTGGTGGCGGTCCCGGTCCGCAGCCAACGGGCCAAAGCGCTACAAAACTTATAGCCTTCGTCGCTCGGGTGACAAGGACTATGCCGTCATTTGGCTTAGATTCGGGGCATGGGAACCCTCTATCTTGTACGCCATGGCCAGGCTTCGTTTGGCGCCGAAAATTACGACCAACTGAGCACGCTGGGCCAGCAGCAAAGCGTGCGGCTGGGCGAGTATTTCCGCCAGAAAGGCCTGACCTTTGATGCCGTGCTGACCGGCACCTTGCGCCGCCAGCAACAAACCTATGCCGGCATTCGCGAGGGCGGCGGCTTTGACCTGGAGGCGCAGGCGTGGCCGGGCCTGAACGAATACGACAGCGAAGCCGTGATTGCCGCCATTCACCCCTGCAAACTCCAAAAACCGGACACGCCCGAACTGTATCGCCACCACTTTCGCCTGCTGCGCGACGGCCTGACGCAATGGATGAACGGCGTCGTCAGCCCCCATGGCATGCCCAGCTACCGTGACTTCCAGCAGGGCGTGATCAGCGCGCTGGACCACATCCGTAAAGACTGCGACGGCAATGTGCTGATCGTCTCCAGCGGCGGGCCAATCTCGACCGCCATCGGCCATGTGCTGGGCACCACGCCCGAGACCACGATCGAGCTCAACATGCGCATCCGCAACAGCGCCATCTCCGAGTTCGCCTTCAACCCGAAACGCCACACGCTGCTGACCTACAACACGCTGCCGCATCTGGACCATGCGGACCATGCGAGCTGGATCACCCATACCTGAGGACGGGGAACAGAGCCCCGGGACTGCTGCCTTGTCAGCGGGCAGTCTGCAGACGCAGGCGGCGCGCTGACTCCTCGGCGCGTGCGTCGTCAATCTCGCGCATCACGCCGCCCACGTCCACCGCCTCTTTTTTGTGTTCGAAGTGGCCGGTGAGCGCCACGTCGGGCTGCAACATGCCGCGCTGGTACAAATCCCAGATCTCCGGGCCAAAGTTCGTGTGCAGCAGCTCGGGCGCGAACTGGCCGAAGAAGGCGCGCAGATTGGCGACATCGCGCAGCAGCATGCGCTTGGCGTGGTTGTTGCCGGCCGCATCCACCGCCTGCGGCAGATCGATAATCACCGGGCCGTCTTGCGCCAGCAGGATGTTGAACTCCGACAAGTCGCCGTGCACGACGCCGGCGCACAGCATGCGCACCACCTCGATCAGCAGCGTCCCATGGTGGGCACGCGCCTGCGCTGGCGTGAGCACCACATCGTTCAGCCGTGGCGCGGCGTCGCCGAATTCATCGGTGACCAGCTCCATCAACAGGACACCCTCGAAAAAATTGTGCGGCTTGGGCACCCGCACGCCAGCGCCGGCCAGGCGGTACAGCGCATCGACCTCGGCGCTCTGCCAGGCCGCCTCCTGCGCTTCCCGGCCAAAGCGGGTGCCCTTGGCCATCGCGCGCGCCTGGCGCGTGTTCTTGACCTTGCGGTTCTCGGTGTAGTCGACCGCTTGGCGAAAACTGCGTTGCTCGGCCTCCTTGTAAATCTTGGCGCAGTAGGTCTCGCCGCCGCAGCGCACCACGTAGACCATGGCCTCCTTGCCGCTCATGAGCTGGCGCACGACCGTGTCGATCAGGCCTTCTTCGATTAAGGATTGCAGTCTCTTGGGTGGTTTCATGGCCGCCATTTTGCACTGCCCCGATATTTCATGACGCATCGCTTTACCGCTGCTTTACCGGCGTGCAACATGGCGTGTGGAATGTCGCCTGAAAATGTCTGTCGGCATGCCCGTGGACGCAGCGGGATGATATGGTCGACTGCACAGGGCGGGCAAACCATGGTGTGATCGTCATGCGGCTTTGCCGATCGCCCTTTTAACCAGAATTCACGATGAAAAAGAATATGAAAAACCGTTTGCCACCTCAATCCAGTGGGCACAGGCAGGCGGGCATTTCAAAAAATCTACTTTTGTTGCTGTTGCTGGTGCTGGTCGCGGGCGGCTATGGGGCGTGGTGGTGGACACACCGTTCGTCTGGCCTCGCCGAGGGCGATTCAGCCACCGCTGTCGGCGCCGGTCCGTCAACCGGTTCGAACCCGTCTGCCAGTGCGGCGGGCGGTAGCCGTCGTTTTGGTGGCACCAACCGCACCCAGCCGGTGTCGGTGATGGCGGCCAAACGCCAGGACATGCGGGTGATTCTGTCGGCCATCGGCAATATTGCAGCCTTGAACACCGCGACGGTACGCGCGCGTGTCGATGGCGAACTCAAAGCCATCCATTTCAAAGAAGGCCAGCCCGTGCGCGCTGGCGCCTTGCTGGCCGAGATCGATCCGCGCAGTTATGAGATTGCGCTGGCGCAAGCGCAGGGTCAGCTGGCGCGCGATGTGGCGCAGCTGCGCAACGCGCAACTGGACCTGGCGCGCTATAAAGACCTGCTGGCCCAGGATTCCATTGCCAAGCAACAAGTGGAGACCCAGGATGCCCTGGCGCGCCAGCTGGTGGGAACGGTACAAACCGATCAGGCCCAGGTCGACAACGCCAAGCTGCAGCTCTCTTACACCAAAGTCAGCGCGCCGATCAGCGGTCGCCTGGGTCTCAAACAGGTCGATCTGGGCAATGTGGTGCATGCCAGCGACAGCACCGGCCTGGTCAGCATTACGCAAACGCAACCGATTGCCGTGGTGTTCGCCGTGCCAGAGGCCAATCTGCGTCAAATCAGCGGCAAGCTCAAGGCCGGTCAACCCCTGGTGGTCGAGGCCTGGGACCGCGAGCAAAAGGTCAAACTCGCGGTCGGCCGGGTGAGCAGTACCGACAACAGCATCGACCTGCCGACCGGCACCCTCAAGCTCAAGGCGGAATTTCCCAATAGCGACAACGAGCTGTTTCCCAACCAGTTCGTCAATATCCGGCTTCAGGTGGACGCCCTGAGCAATGTCTTGGTGGTGCCGGCCAGCGCGGTGCAACGCGGCGCACAGGGCAGCTTTGTCTATGTCGTCAAGGAGGACAGCAGCGTAACCATTCGCCGTGTCCGCGTGGGTACCACCGAGGGCGACTGGATCAGCGTTCAGGGCGAGTTGGCGGCCGGTGAGCGGGTAGTGACCGA
>NZ_DHXT01000097.1:78146-79212 GCF_002413825.1 Rhodoferax sp. UBA5149 | reverse complement strand
GCCTGGATGGACCGCCTGCCGCCCGAGGTGGTGGAAAAAGTCAAGGCCATGAGCCCGGACGAGCGTCGCGCCTTTTTCCAGAAATTGCGTGAACGTCGACAGCAAGGCGCTCAGTAAGTGTTGCACCGTCCCTTCCGACTGCTGCCGCCATGAATATCTCGCGTCTTTTTATCCTGCGACCGGTCGCCACCTCCTTGCTCATGGTGGCGATCCTGATCGCCGGCGCGCTGGCCTATCGCCTGTTGCCCCTGTCCGCGCTGCCCGAAGTGGATTACCCCACGATTCAGGTCACCACCCTGTACCCTGGCGCCAGTCCGGATGTCATGACATCGGCCGTCACGGCCCCCCTGGAGCGCCAGTTTGGCCAGATGCCGGGCCTGAACCAGATGTCGTCTTCCAGTTCGGGTGGCGCCTCCGTCATCACCTTGCGCTTTTCCCTGGATGTGTCGCTGGACGTCGCAGAGCAGCAGGTGCAGGCGGCCATCAACGCTGGCAGCAATTTGCTGCCTACTGACCTGCCGATGCCACCGACCTACAGCAAGGTCAATCCGGCCGATGCCCCGATCCTGACCCTGGCCATCACCTCGCCTTCGTTGCCGGTGATTCGGGTCCACGATTTGGTCGAAAACCGGCTCGCGCCCAAGCTGTCACAAGTGCCCGGTGTCGGCCTGGTCGCCATTGCCGGCGGGCGCCGGCCCGCTGTGCGCATTCAAGCCAATCCCGCCACCCTGACGGCACTGGGTCTGTCGCTCGATGATGTGCGAACCGCCATCACGGCAGCCAACGTCAACCAGGCCAAGGGCAGTTTTGACGGCTCGGTTCGTGCCTCCACCATCGACGCCAACGACCAGCTCAAGTCCGCGGCCGAATACGCCAAGCTCATCATCGCCTTCAAGAATGGCAATCCGATCCGCCTGACTGACATTGCCCAAATCGTGGACGACGCAGAGAACATGCGCCTGGCCGCCTGGGCCGACAAGACGCCCGGCGTGATTCTGAATATCCAGCGCCAACCCGGCGCCAACGTGATCGAGACCGTGAATCGCATCAAGGCTTTGTTGCCGCA
>NZ_DHXT01000097.1:59462-77828 GCF_002413825.1 Rhodoferax sp. UBA5149 | reverse complement strand
GTGGCGCTGGTGGTCATGGTGATCTTTATATTTCTGCGCAGTGCCGCCGCGACGCTGATACCGAGCGTTGCCGTGCCCCTGTCGCTGATCGGCACCTTCGGCGTCATGTACCTGTCGGGGTTCTCCATCAACAACCTCACGCTGATGGCCCTGACCATTTCCACCGGCTTTGTGGTGGACGATGCGATTGTGATGATCGAGAATATTTCGCGCTACGTGGAGCAGGGCGACTCCCCGCTGGAGGCGGCCCTGAAAGGCGCCAAACAGATTGGCTTCACCATTATTTCCCTGACCATTTCCCTGATCGCGGTCCTGATTCCGCTGCTGTTCATGGGGGATGTGGTGGGGCGGCTGTTTCATGAGTTCGCCATCACGCTGGCGGTGTCCATCCTGATCTCGGCGCTGGTCTCTCTAACCCTGACACCGATGATGTGCGCGCGCCTGCTCAAGCACACACCCGAAAGCAGCCATGGCAAGCTGTACCAGGCCACCGGGCGGTTTTTTGACACCATCATCCGCCGCTACGGCGAAGCCCTGGACTGGGTGCTGGATCGGCAAATAGCGACGCTGATCGTGTTCGGCGTCACGCTGGCGCTGACGACCGCACTTTATTTTGTCGTGGCCAAGGGGTTTTTCCCGGTGCAGGACACCGGCGTGATTCAGGGCATTACCGAAGCCTCTCAGGCCACCTCCTTCAACGCCATGGCCGAGCGGCAGCAGGCGCTGGCGGAGCAGATTCTGAAAGACCCGGCGGTGCAAAGCCTGTCGTCCTTCATCGGGGTGGATGGCGCCAACACGACCTTGAATTCCGGCCGGATGCTGATCAATCTGAAACCCAAGGATGCGCGCGATGCGGCATCCAAAGAGATCGGCAATGTCATCCGCCGCGTGGCCGAGTCCACCCGCTCGGTGCCGGGCATTGCACTTTATATGCAACCGGTGCAAGACCTCACCATCGAAGACCGCATCTCCAAAACACAGTACCAGTTCTTGTTGTCTTCGCCCAATATTGAGGAACTCAATAGCTGGACCGTGCGCCTGATAGAGCGTTTGAACCGCTCGCCGCAATTGGCCGACGTGGCCAGCGATTTGCAGGATCAGGGTTTGCAGGCCTATGTGGAAATCGACAGAGCAGCGGCCGGGCGGCTCGGCGTCACCGTCGCCGCTATTGACAACGCTTTGTACAACGCCTTTGGCCAGCGATTGATCTCCACCATCTTCACGCAGTCCAACCAATACCGCGTGGTGCTTGAGTTGGCCCCCGCCTTCAAGGTTGGCCTGCAGGCGCTGACCAATCTGTATGTGCCGTCGAGCACCGGCGCCCAAGTTCCGCTGTCTTCGGTGGCCCGCGTGGTGGAGAAGCCAGCCGCCCTGTCGGTGAACCATGTCGGGCAGTTTCCGTCCATCACCATTTCCTTCAATGCGGCGCCCGGCGTGTCCTTGGGCGAAGCGGTGCAAGCCATCAAGACCGAACAAGCGGCGCTACAGCTGCCGCCCAGTATCGAGACCAGTTTTCAGGGTGCGGCGCTGGCTTTTCAGGCCTCGCTGCGCAACACCCTGCTGCTGATTCTGGCCGCCATCGTGACCATGTACATCGTGTTGGGCGTGCTGTACGAGAGCTACATTCACCCGGTCACCATTCTCTCCACACTGCCTTCCGCCGGACTGGGCGCCTTGCTGGCCTTGCTGGCGGCCCGACTGGATCTGGGCATCATTGCCGTGATCGGGATCGTGCTGCTGATCGGCATCGTCAAGAAGAACGCCATCATGATGATTGACTTCGCGCTGGATGCCGAGCGCGAGCAGGGTTTGAGCCCGCGCCAGGCCATCCACCAGGCGTGCCTGCTGCGTTTTCGCCCCATTCTGATGACCACCTTGTCGGCCTTGCTCGGCGCGCTGCCCTTGATGCTGGGTGGCGGCGTCGGCAGTGAGTTGCGCCATCCGCTGGGCGTGACCATGGTCGGCGGCTTGATCGTGAGCCAGCTGCTCACGCTGTTCACGACACCCGTGATCTATTTGGGCTTTGCGCAACTGGCCTTGCGCTGGCGCGAACGCGGCGCCAAGCGGCCTGCCGATAGGCTGGCATGAATTTCTCGCAACCCTTTATCAACCGTCCGATTGCGACCACGCTGGTCACGCTCGGTGTGGCGATTGCGGGTGTCATCAGCTTTTTCCTGCTGCCGGTAGCACCCTTGCCGCAAGTGGATTTCCCCACCATTTCGGTGTCGGCTTCGCTGCCGGGCGCCAGCCCCGACACCATGGCCGCCACCGTGGCCACCCCGCTGGAGCGCGCTCTGGGCGCCATCGCGGGGGTCAATGAAATCACCTCCTCGTCCTCCCTCGGCAACACCCGGGTGGTGCTCCAGTTTGATCTGAACCGCGACATCAATGGCGCCGCGCGCGACGTGCAAGCCGCCATCAACGCCGCACGCACCTTGCTGCCCTCGGGGCTGCCGAGCAACCCGACCTACCGCAAAGTCAACCCGGCCGACGCACCGGTCATGATTCTGGCCTTGACCTCTGATACTTTGAGCCGGGGCCAGATGTTTGACGCCGCCTCGACCGTGCTGGCCCAGAGCCTGGCACAGGTGGAGGGCATCGGCCAGGTGATCGTTGGCGGCGGCGCCCTGCCTGCCGTGCGGATCGAGCTCGATCCTAATCGCTTGTCGGCCAACGGTATTGCGCTGGACGCGGTGCGCCTGGCCATCACGTCCACCAATGCCAATCGTCCCAAGGGCTCGGTGGCGGAAGGCAGCCGCTATTGGCAAATCGGCGCCAATGACCAGGCCCGCACCGCCGCCGACTATGCGCCGGTCATCATCCGCTATAAAAATGGTAGAGCGGTACGGTTGCAGGACGTGGCCCAGGTCGTGGATTCGGTGCAAGACGTGCGCAACTATGGCGTCGCCAACGGCAAACCCTCGGTCCTGCTGATTCTGTTCAAGCAGCCCGGCGCCAACATCATCGCGGCCGTAGACCGGGTCCGCGCGCTGCTGCCGCACTTGCGCGCCTCGATTCCCGCCGCCATCGATCTGGACGTGGTGGTGGACAGAACCCCCACCATTCGCGCCTCGCTGTTTGAGGTGGAACGCGCACTGGCCATTTCGATCGGACTGGTCATTCTGGTGGTGTTTCTTTTTCTGCGCAATGCCCGCGCCGCGCTGATACCGAGCGTGGCCGTGCCGGTGTCGCTGGCCGGGACCTTGGGGGTCATGTACCTGGCCGGTTATAGCCTGGACAATCTGTCGCTGATGGCTTTGACCGTGGCAACCGGCTTTGTCGTCGACGATGCGATCGTGGTGCTGGAAAACATCACCCGGCACATGGAGCGTGGCACATCGGCGCGGCAGGCGGCCCTGAGCGGGGCGCGTGAAGTCGGCTTTACCGTGGTGTCGATCAGCTTGTCGCTGATTGCCGTCTTCATTCCCATCCTCTTGATGGGCGGCGTCGTGGGGCGACTGTTCCGTGAGTTTGCCGTCGTCTTGTCGGCTGCCATTTTGGTGTCGATGGTGGTCTCGCTGACTACGACGCCGATGATGTGCGCCGCCCTGCTCAAACCGAAACCGGTGCAGGCCTCCACCCGATGGTCGCGCTGGTCCACCCGGCTGCAGCACTGGGTGTTGCGCAGCTACCGCCGCTCGCTGGGCCTGGCGCTGCGGCACCAGGCAATCACTTTGCTGGTCTTCGTGGCGGTAGGCACGCTCAACATCTACCTGTACCGAACGATTCCCAAAGGCTTTTTTCCGCAGCAAGATACCGGGCGCATTGTCGGCAACATTCGGGCCGATCAAAGCACCTCCTTTCAGGCGATGCGGCAGCGGCTCGATCGTTTCCTCGCCATTGTTCGGGCCGATCCGGCGGTGGAGAACGTGACCGGCTTTACCGGCGGCAGCCAGCGCAATACCGCCAATATGTTTGTGGCGCTCAAGCCCCTGTCGCAACGCAATGTGTCAGCGGATCAGGTGGTGGCACGGCTGCGCATCAAGCTGGCGCGTGAGCCCGGCGCCAACCTGTTCCTGGTGCCGGTGCAGGACATCCGGATTGGCGGCCGACAGGCCAACGCGCAGTACCAGTTCACCTTGCAGTCCGATGATCTGGAGACTTTGCGCCTGTGGGAGCCGCGCATACGGCGTGCCCTGACCCAACTGCCCGAACTGGAAGATGTCAATACCGACCAGCAAGACCAGGGGCTTCAGACTTCGTTGGTGATTGACCGCGATGCCATCACGCGCCTGGGCCTGTCCATGAGCGCCGTCGACGCCACGCTCAACGACGCGTTCGGACAGCGCCAGGTCGGCGTCA
This sequence comes from Rhodoferax sp. UBA5149, assembly GCF_002413825.1. Taxonomy (GTDB): domain Bacteria; phylum Pseudomonadota; class Gammaproteobacteria; order Burkholderiales; family Burkholderiaceae_C; genus Rhodoferax. The sequence continues at coordinate 73,526 of NZ_DHXT01000097.1, read as the reverse complement.
TCTACAACCCGCTGAACCAGTACCGGGTGGTGATGGAGCTGGCACCCGAATACCTGGAAAACCCGGAGTCCCTGCGCCAGTTGATGTTCACGTCGAGTTCGGGCGCACAGATACCCTTGTCTGCGTTCGCCAAAATGGAGATGACCAATACGCCCCTGTCGATCAACCATCAGGGCGGGGCGCCGGCCTCGACCCTCAGTTTCAATTTGCCGCTGGGGGCCTCCTTGTCGGAGGCGACCGTTGCGGTCCAGAACGCGATGGCGGAACTCGGCGTACCGGTATCGGTGCGCGGCACTTTCGCGGGCACGGCCCAGGCGTTCAATGCGTCCTTGAGCAGCCAGCCCCTGCTCATTCTCGCGGCCCTGGTGACGATCTATCTGGTGCTGGGCATCTTGTACGAAAGCCTGATTCATCCCCTCACGATTTTGTCCACGCTGCCCTCGGCGGGCGTGGGCGCCCTGTTGGCGCTGATGATGTTCAAGACCGAGTTTTCCATCATCGCGCTGATCGGCGTTATTTTGCTCATCGGCATTGTCAAGAAGAACGCTATCATGATGATTGACTTTGCCATCGAGCGCCAGCGCCACGGCAACTTGACGGCACCGCAAGCGATCTTTCGCGCCTGCCGCTTGCGCATACGCCCGATCCTGATGACAACGGTATCGGCCATCTTCGGCGCGATTCCCCTGGCATTGGGCACTGGTGATGGTGCGGAACTGCGCCAACCTTTGGGGATTGCGGTGGTGGGCGGATTGATTTTCAGCCAATTGCTGACGCTCTACACCACGCCGGTGATCTATGTGCTGATGGACCGTTTGCGGGCTTGGGGCGCGCGGCGTTTCGGTTCAGTCCCCAAGCAAACCGGCCCCAGTTATTCAATGGCAACGGCGGGCGACATTCCATGAACACCAAAATTTATAAACTGGCGACCACCCATGCGACGCCCCTGGTTCTGAGCTTCCTGCTGCTGGGCTTGTCGGGCTGCGCCAACATGGCGCCCTATGAGAAACCCCTGATGGAAGTCCCGTCGGCCTTCAAGGAGACCAAGCAGTGGGCTGCCGCCCGCGTTCAGGCCGATCAAGTCCCGGACGACTGGTGGCGGCTGTTCAAGGATCCGACGCTGGACCAACTGCAGGCGGACCTGGTGCTGGGCAACCAAAACCTCAAGAACAGCGTCGCGCAGTACCAGGCGGCTCGGGCGGCCCTGGGCGCCAGCCGGGCGTCGCTCTTTCCCACGCTAGGCGCCACGGCGGGCGCCACGCGCGGCACCAATGCGGTCAACGGGGCCAACGTAACGGACAGCTATTCCTTGGGCGCCAACGCGAGTTGGGAGCTTGATCTGTGGGGCCGCTTGTCCTCTGGCGTCGAGGTCTCGCAGGCCAAACTCCAGGCCAGCCAGGACGACCTGGCCGCCGCCCGCTTGTCGCTGCAAGCGACCCTGGTGCAGACCTATTTTTCATTGCGCACCGCGGAGGCGCAAGCCGCCTCGCTTGACAGTGCGGTGGCCGCTTACCAGCGCTCGCTAGAGTTGACCCAGAACCGCTACGGCGCCGGGGTGGCGTCGGCGGCCGACGTGGCGCAGGCGCAAACGCAACTCAAGACCACGCAGGCGCAATGGATTGAAACCCGCGGTTCAAGATCCCAGCTGGAGCATGCGCTGGCGGTGCTGCTGGGCAAGCCGCCGGCCGGCTTCAGCCTGCCGGTGACAGCGCTCTTGCCAACGCCGCCCGACGTACCCCTGCAACTGCCGGCCACGCTTATGGAAAGGCGGCCTGACATCGCCGCTTCCGAGCGACGCGTGGCGGCCGCCTATGCCCAGATCGGCGTCGCCCACGCCGCCTATTTCCCCGCCTTGACCTTGTCGGGCAGTGCCGGCTACCGCGGGGCGAGTTTGGCCGACTTGATCAGTGCGCCCAACCTCTTTTGGTCGCTTGGCCCGGCGCTGGCGCTTTCCCTGTTTGATGGCGGCGCTCGCCAGGCGGCGGAAGACTCCGCAACCGCCGCTACCGCGCAAGCGGTGGCCGTCTATCGCCAGACGGTGCTGACGGCGCTGCAGGAGGTGGAAGACAATCTGGTAATTGCGTCCAGCCTGGACGAGTCGAATGCGGTCCAGGTCGAGGCCCTGTCGGCGGCCCAAAAAGCACTGGAGGTGGTCAGCAACCAGTACAAGGCCGGCACCGTGAGTTATCTCAATGTCGTGACGGCGCAGGCGGCCGCCTTGTCGGTGGAGCGCAGTCTGCTCGATGTGCGAAATCGCAGGCTGCTGGCGTTGGCACAACTGCTCAAAAACATAGGCGGTCGGTGGAACACGATTCAGAATTAGCGCAACGCCGGTGCCGACATGACCCTGATCGGCTTCCCAGGCGTGGCTTTCTTCCTTGTGCCGACCCGGCAGGATGGCGGTCATGACGCCGCTCAAAGTCAAGCCAGCGCGTGAAGGCACACGCGCCAAGATGACGGGCCGGCGACACCGAGCGCGAGCAAGTCAAAAGGTGCCCGCCTGTAGCGCCGGGGGCGTTGACTCTGAAGTCGCTGAAAGTTAGCGCGACGCCGGGACAGGTCCTGCCACCAGGGTCGTCAAAGGCAACCGGTCAATTTCTGCCAGCAAGCGGGCCAGGCTTCGCCCCGCGGCGTCCACCACCGCCCGCCCCTTGTCGACCGTAGCGGCAGCCGCGTTGCCAACCGCACCGGCCGGGTTGTAATCCTGCGTTTGCCAGCCGAGCTTGGCACTTTTGCCGTTGCCCAGAATGGCAAAGCGCTGCGCCCGTTCTTGCGCGCTGGAGCTGAAGTCTCGGGCCTGCGCCATGTCCACGTGCGCCGGGTCCAGCGCCAGCATCATCGAGGTCTCAATATCGCCGGCGTGAATGCCAAAACGGTGTTCGTCGGCGCTGAACAAGGCATTGACGTCTTGCCCGCTTTCGTCGTGTAGCGGCAGGTTGAACCAGCTGACGCTGTACACCAGCAGGTCAAGGCGCGCGCGCAGATCGCGCGCCACCAGGTCCATTACGCTGACCTGACCGCCGTGCGAATTGAACAGCAGCAGTTTCCGGATGCCCGCCGCTGCGACGGATTCGCCAATGTCGGTCCACAGCCGCAGGATCGTCTCGGCCTTGAGCGTGAGCGTGCCGGGAAAGCGCGCATGCTCGGGGCTCAGGCCCACCGCCTGTGTCGGCAGAAAAAGAACATTCAAGTCCGGCGCCAGCTGCGACAGCGCCGCGGCGATGACACCGTCCACCAGCACCGTGTCCACGCTCAGGGGCAGATGCGGGCCATGCTGCTCGGTGGCGGCGACCGGCAGCACGGCGATGGTCTGTGCCGCCTGGCCGGTGGCGATCAGGCGGGCAAAGTCCTGCGTGGAGAGGTCGGCCCAGAATCTGGATGGAGTGGTCATGGTTTGATCTTGTGAGCCTGCTCTGGCTATTTGGGGCCTGCTGACGGCTTACGCTTTTTTCAAAAAACAGGCTTTCAACATGAAGCTGCCCGCCTCCATCTTGCAATCCACCTCATGGTCGCCCGAGGTCAATTTGATGCTTTTGACCTTGGTGCCTTTTTTGAGGACGGTGGACGCGCCTTTGACTTTCAAATCCTTGATCAGGATGACCGAGTCGCCATCGGCCAGCGGATTGCCGTTGGCATCCTTGATGACGGCGCCGCCGTCTTCGCTGTCATCGGTCGGCGCCTGGGCGAGCCACTCGTGGGCGCAGTCGGGGCAGACGTAGTGGTCGCCGTCCTGGTAGGTGTTTTCAAGAGTGCACTGGGGGCAAGGAGGTAGATTTTGCATAGCGTGTATTTTGAATCATGTCTGCTGCGGCTGAGTCGGCGGGACCGGCAGGTGCCGCTCCTGGCGCTGCGCCAGCGTTTTGGCCGTATGACTGATAGGCGCCGTTTGTTTGGGCAACAGGCCTTTGAGGGCGCGTGGACTGGCCCGCGCGCCGCTGGCCAGGAAATCAGCCAGCAGCGTTTGCCGCACCGTCTGGGCGGGCAAGCCACAGCGGACGCTGAGGTAGTCAAACAGCGCATCCACCAGCGCCTCGGGCGACAGGCCGCTGGTTGTGCCCGTCGTTTGCCACAGCCAGTCGGCCAAACCGAGAAACGCATCAAACGGTGAAGGCGCGACGCCCAGCAGCAGCGGCAGGGTTTGCTTGAAGCGCCCCGAGTTGGCGACCAGGTCCCAATAGCGCGAGAAGCGGGTAAAGCGCTGCATCGTGGCCGCGTCCACCGCGCCGGTTTGCCGCACGGTGTAAGGCGGATCGGGGTCGTACACCATGCCGTAGGCGACCGTGTGGCGGGCAATCGGCGTGCCGCGCAGCCGCTTCAAAACGCCGAGCTGGATTTCGTGCGGCCCCAAGGCGTGCAGGCGGTCAAAGCCGGCGGAAAAACTCGCCAGCGTCTCGCCCGGCAGGCCAAAGATGAGGTCGGTGTGCAAATGGGCATTCGACGCGTTGACCAGCCAGCGCAAATTGGCCTCGGTCCGCTCGTTGTCCTGCTTGCGCGAAATGCGCTGCTGCACTTCGACGTTGAAGCTCTGGACGCCGACCTCCAACTGCAACACACCGGGCGGAAACTGCGCGATCATGGCTTTCAGGCGATCGGGCAGCTGATCGGGGATGACTTCAAAATGCACGAACAAATCGTCTGACAAGCGGTCCAGAAAAAACTGCAGGATGCGCACCGAGGCGTCGATTTTCAAGTTAAAGGTGCGGTCCACAAACTTGAAGTTGCGCGCGCCGCGCTGGTGCAACACCTGCATCTCGGCGAGGAAAACCTCCAGATCAAAGGCCCAGGCGGTCTTGTCGAGCGAGCTCAAACAAAACTCGCACTTGAAGGGGCAGCCGCGCGACGCTTCGACGTAGAGCAGACGGTGCGCCAGATCGGCGTCGGTGTACTCGGCGTAGGGCAAGGCCATCTGGTCCAGCGGCGGCTGTTCACCGGCGATGACCTTCATCAGCGGCTGCGGCCCGTGCAACAGGGCGCGGCAGAGCTTGGGGAAACTCACATCGCCCCAGCCGGTGATGACGAAGTCGGCCAGCCGGACGATCTCCTGTTCCTCGACTTCATGGCTGACTTCGGGGCCGCCCAGCACCACCTTGATGTCTGGGCGCGCGGCCTTGAGCAGGCGCAGCACGGCAGTGGTTTGCAGCACGTTCCAGATGTACACGCCAAAGCCGACGACCTGCACCGCACCCGGCTTGGGCTCACCCAGCACGGCCAGCAGCTCGTCCATGATCTCCTGCGGCTTGCGCGCAATCGTGAACTCGCGCAGCACGCAGCGCTGGCGCAAATCCGCTCCGCCATGGCGCGCCATATTGGCCAGCAGGTAGCGCAAACCGAGCGATGCGTGGATGTATTTGGCGTTCAGCGTGGCCAAAATAATGGTGGACGAATCGACAGCGTGGGGCAAGACCATGCAGGTATTATCAAACACGGCGTCTTTTACTATTATTTTGATAGCTACAGATCCATATACGACGGGGGCTAGAGGTATATTTTCCGATGAACCGCCAGGTGGCGCGGGGTCCACGCATGGGGTTTGCGATAGACAAAATGGTGCCGTGCCACGTGGTAGCTGGGATCGAATCCGTAAAAGTTGCGGTGCATGCGTTGCAGTTCCTCGGCGCGGTAATCGGCCAGCGGTTTGTGGGCCTCGTCCTGTTCCCGTTGCGCCTGCTTTTGCGCCAGGCGCTGCGGCAGGTTATGCGTCGCGGCCAGCGCCAGGGCACGCTCTAGCACCTGTTCGCCAAAGTCCTGCGCACCGTCGCCGAATGCGGCATCCAGCAAGCCGCGCGCCACCGCGTCAACGGCGGTCAGTGGCAGGCGCTCCTGCATCAGGGCGCGGCTGGCGGCCTCGCCGATGCGCCGGGGCCGGGAATAGGTCCAGTACTCCGAGCCATAGAGATTGCCCATGTTCTTGTAGTGCGGATTGAGCACCACGCCCGCGTGCGCCCACACCACGTCGGCGGCCAGCGCCAGGAAGCAGCCACCGGCGCCGGCGTTGCCATGCAGGGCCGCCACGGTGATGCGGTCCGTGAGTGTGAGGACTTCCAGCGCCACGTCGTCCATGGCGTTGATGTTGCGCCATGAGGCATCGGCGGCACTGTCTCCGGCCACACGCTGGGCGGCTTCGATGTCATGCAGGTGTATGCCGTTGGAGAAAAACTCCTGCCCGCCCGCCAGCACCAGCACCTGCGTGGACCGCATGCGCACCCAGCGCAAGGCATCGCGCAGCCGCAGGCATTGGCGCTCGGACATGGCGCCGTTGTGGAATTCAAAGTCCAGCCAGCCTACGCATGCGCCAGCAGGGCCGAATTCGCGGTAGCGCAGTTCGTCCCACTCGTGGTCCTCGCGCATCAGTGGGACCGGCAGTTCGGGCAGGGCGGCGGCCTGCGTGGCAAACACGCGGGTGGCGGCCAGTTTGAGCACGCCGGCGCCTGGGGACTGCGTGGGTGTGGGCTGGGTTGGCGTGGAGTCTTCCTCTTGGCGCACGTGGCCGACCCAGATGGCGCCGTCCACGGTGCGGCGCAGCAGCGCGGGTCCACGCCGGACCAGCACTGTGCCGGGCTCGTGGCCTGAGAACGCGGCGACGACTTGTGCGCTGGCGGGGTGGGCGTCGAACAGGCGGCAGGGGTGGTTGAACAGGGTATCCAGTACGCCGGGGGAGCCGTCGGCGGCGGCGATTTTGCTTAGCACGGTGTCCGTGCCGTCGCGCGTCCAGTCGATGCGTCTATCGTGTTGGCGCATTTGGGGGTTCCAGGTGCCTGGCTTGAGTGTGGTCGTGTCGGTGTGCCCCGGTTTATTGGGGTCAGAGTCCAAAATGATTTGCCCTTTGGGCAACCCTTCGGGCCGCTTCGCGGTCATATTGGAATCCGACCCCAAAAAACCTGCTGTTGGTTGCAAGCTGCCGGGTGTGAACCTCTGCAAGGCGCGCAGCACGGCCACCACGGAGGACTGGGTCACTTCGCGGCGGTACAGGCTGGACTTGGTGGCATCGGGGCGCACGGCACACGGTTCCCAGGCCCAGACTTCGCCGGCGTCCATGTCTTCCACCGCCTGCAACACCGTCACGCCCCATTGCGCATCGCCCCGGGTGATGGCCCAATCCAGCGCACTGGGGCCACGGTCACCGGGGATGCCGGGGTGCACCACCAGGCACACGGTGTGCGCCCAGACCGTTTCGGGAATGCGGCGTTTCAGAAAAGGCGCCAGCACGACGTCGGGCTTGAACATCTCCACCGCTTCCTCGGTGACGGCGTCGGCAATGTCCAGTTCCACCGACACGGTGTGGCCCAGCGCTTGCAGCACGCCAAACAGGCGTTGGCTCAGGCTGTTAAAGCTGTGGGTGAGGAGAAGGATGCGCATGGGGCAAGACTTAGCAAATGCGCGGCAACTGCTCGCCGCTGAGCCAATCCACCACCCGCCGCCCGCCAAAGCGCGTATTCATCTGCACAAAGTGATGGGCGTCCTGCGTGACGGTGCCAATGCGTTGCGCACCGCTCCCCAACGGATGGGCACGCATGGCGGCCAGCAGGGTGTCGGCCACCTCGGGCGCGCAGATGGCGATGAGCTTGCCTTCGTTGGCCACGTAGAGCGGGTCCAGGCCCAGCAGCTCGCAGGCGGCCTCCACTTGCGGCAGCACGGGAATCAAAGCTTCCTCGATCACCATGCCGACTTGCGATTGCGTGGCGATCTCGTTGAGCGTGGTGGCCAGCCCGCCGCGCGTGGGGTCGCGCAGCACGTGCAGGGCAGTGGGGTCGGGCAAGGCCTGCAGCATGGCTTGCACTAGGGTGTGCAGGGCGGCGGTATCGGACACTATCGCGGTCTCAAACTCCAGCGACTCGCGCAGCGACATCACCGCCACGCCGTGCTCACCCACCGTGCCCGAGACCAGAATCACATCCCCGGCCCGTGCTTGGCGCCCGTCTATGCACAGGCCTTCCGGCGCCACGCCCACGCCGGTGGTGCTGATGAACACGCCGTCGCCCTTGCCCTTCTCCACCACCTTGGTGTCGCCGGTCACGATGGGCACACCCGCGTCGCGCGCCGCCGCCGCCATGGACTCCACAATGCGCTTCAGATCGGCCAGCGCAAAGCCTTCTTCCAGAATGAAACTGGCGGCCAGATACAGCGGCCTGGCCCCCGACATGGCCACATCGTTGACCGTGCCATGCACCGACAGGCAGCCAATGTCCCCGCCGGGGAAGAACAGCGGCGAAATGACATGGCCATCGGTGGCCATCACCAGCCGACCACCGGTGGGGAATGGCAGCAAGGCCCCATCGTGGCCCTGGCGCAAATACTCGTTGTCAAAGGCGCGGGCAAACAGCTCATCCACTAGCTGCGCCGCGGCCCGCCCGCCGGCGCCGTGCGTCATGTCGATGTGCCCGTGCTTGAAGTCGATGGGGCGCAAGTAGTTTTTCTTGCGAGTCGTCATGGTCATGCTGCCACCACCGCGATGTCGCGGAAGCGGCCATACGAATAGTGCGCCGCACAAGCCCCTTCATTCGACACCATGCAAGACCCCATCGGGCTCTCCGGCGTGCACACCGTGCCAAACAGCTTGCAGTCTTGCGGGTGCTTGACCCCGCGCAGGATGGCGCCGCATTCGCATTGCTTGTGGTCGGGCACGCGGGTGTAGTGCAGGTCAAACTTGCGCTCGGCGTCCCATGCGGCAAATGCCGGGCGAATCTTCAGCGCGCTATAGGGCACCTCGCCCAGGCCGCGCCACTCAAAGCTCTCGCGCAACTCAAACACCTGCGACACCAGGTTTTGCGCCGCCAGATTGCCGTCGCGCGTGACTACCCGCGAGAATTCGTTTTCGACCACCGCCCGCCCGGCATTGACCTGGCGCACCAGCATCAAGATGCCCTGCATCACATCCAGCGGCTCAAACCCGGTGATCACCACCGGCTTGTGATAGGTGTGGGCAAAGGCCTCATAGGGTTTGGAGCCGATGATGATGCTCACATGGGCCGGCCCAATGAAGCCATCTATCGGCACCGTGCCCAACTGGCGCGCCTCGGCCGCTTCCAGAATGTGAGTGATGGCTGCCGGGGTCAGCACATGGCAGCACAGCACGCTGAAATTCTTGACCGCGCGCGCTGCCGCATCGCGAATGACCAGGGCCGTGGGCGGCGTGGTGGTCTCGAAGCCGATGGCAAAAAACACCACCTCGCGATCCGGGTTTTGCTCGGCCAGCTTGAGCGCGTCGGCGGCTGAGTAGACCATGCGGATATCGGCACCGCGCGCCTTGGCCTTGATCAGCGAGAGGCCGTCCGAGGCCGGCACGCGCATGGTGTCGCCATAGGTGCACAGCATCACGCCCTGCTCCAGGGCGAGGCGGATCGCCAGATCCACGCGGCCAATCGGCAGCACGCACACCGGGCAACCCGGCCCATGGATCATGCGCACATTGGCGGGCAGCATGTCGGCAATGCCGTAGCGCGAAATGGCGTGCGTGTGCCCGCCGCAAAACTCCATGAAGTTGTAGGCCACATCGGGGCGCACTTCGGCGGCAATGTTGGCGGCGATGTGGCGGGCACCATCCCCATCGCGGAACTCGTCGATGTATTTCATGGCTGGGCTTGCGACTGCGCCAGTTCGGCAAACAGCGCCAGCGTGCGCTGCGCCTCCTCAGGATCGATCTTGCCGATGGCATAGCCCGCATGGATGATCACGTAGTCGCCCACCTGCGCGTCGTCCACCAGATCAATGGACACCTCCTTGCGCACCCCGGCCAGATCGACCACGGCACGCAGAGCGGGCAAGAGTTCCACCACACGGGCGGGAATGGCTAGACACATGATGGGCTCCTTGGGGTGCTATTGAAATGGTAGCTGCTTGCGTTTATTTCACGGGGGCTAGCGGGTGTTTTGTTGTTGATGTTCCAGTGGTGCAGGGTTTGGGGGGTGGATTCCAATATGGCTGCGAAGCACCCGAAGGGATGGACGAAGTCCGGGGCCTTTTGGACTCTGACCCCAAAAACCCGGGGAGGTTGCAATATGACGAAACGACGGTTGGACAACACTTAGCCTGGAGTTAAGCATCATTGCCGTGATCCTTTCCATTGGCTGCAGCTTGCATAGGAACAGGAGGAAATGCAGAAGACGGCTTCGTGCTCAATTCCAAGAGCCGCGTGAAAATCTTCTCCTCTGCCTTCAGAGGTTCCTGCATACCCTGTTGCTCAAAGAACGCGGCAAGATAACCGCACCCAGCATGAAGCACGCCAATGAATATCTCCTCAAGATGGCGGGCCGTTGCAGCGAGAAACGCTTCGGTAGTTCTTTCGCCCTTCTGATGCGCAGAGTAGAAGTAGCTCGCTCCAAAGGGGGAACCATGAATAATCTCGGACGAAAGAGAGTAAACCAGGCCGTACGCAGCAAGCAGGCGTGATCCAGCTCTATGCCCGGCGAGTTCGCCAACTCGTCGAATACGGCTAGGAACGTCAAGACTCGTCCAGGAACCCTTGCCCTTACCACTGAACTCTGGATATTCCAGCGCGAGCGTGGCTGAAGGGTTTGGGTCTGAGCGAACCTCGATGGAAAACTCGCCGCTTCCAAACTTCCTGTTTTGATGACGCCACGAGGCGAAGTCAATGTACCGGATTGCCCGTGCTGCCACGTCATCAGACTCAGCCAACAGGTAACTCGCATTGACGAAAGATTCGATTGCCGAGCGTGCGACTGGGTATGCGTCTCGAACGGGTATACCTCGAAGCTTCGCCATACGAAGCAACGTTTCAAGCGATTGACCGGCTGCCATTGCAAGAAACGTACTTGTACGTCTCTGACCATCGGCAAGGGTGCACCTTAGCTTTTCTCCTTCGAAGGTTGCAAGACCCTCAGATGCGACGAAGAGTGCTAGACGAAGAAACTCCTGCTGAAGCATTGCCAAGCCGCGCAGTGCATCTAGCAGTGGTAGTTCTTCGCTATCTGTGGGGATGCAAGGGTCGATAGTCATGATTGAGACGCCGAACGTTGGCGTTCCGCTTTAGGCAGCCGAACGCCTATCTTGGAATTCCCAAGCTAGACGACTTGACAAGCTGGCTGATGAATGACTTCGTTGACCGTGTTCGCAGTCAATGGAGGTCAGGTGGGGTTTCTCAATCGTCATATTGATGCTATTTATGGCCGAGGGTTGGATTGCATCGACATGTGGAGAGTGCATGAATACGACAGGGCATGGCGCTTGATTTGAATCGACTAGAAAGTTTGGCTAGGTGCCAGCTCACGCCTTGCATGGGCGAGGTAGGCAAGGGGCCTAGCTTCTTGCGCTATTCGGGGCGCATGTATGCTGGAGATTGCTTGGTACGCAGCACCAGCAAGCGATGTTGCTGCACCCGCGTAAGCGACGACGTTGCTCGGGTCCGTCGCATGGAGCGCGAGGCCTGAGCCGAACAGCGGAGTCAATGACACCAATGCAATCTTTGCGAAAGATGGCCGCATCGCGGCCACTATTTCGGCTATCTGATCGTTGCACTCGTTGATGAAGTCCTGTGTCGCGACAACTCGATCCTCAGGTTCTGGCAAGAGCGCAATGAGCGAGCAACGAGCCTCAATTCTTGTGCGTAGCTGCGGCAGCAAATGTCCATGCCGCTCCTTAAAACTGAGCAGTTTCCCAACATTCACTGGGCCGTTAGGGACAGGGAGGATGGACTTTAGAACGACCTGCCGTGCCTTGAAAGCGTGCAGTGTGGTGTTGCGCATCGGCTGCGGTCGCCTACAACCGAGAACAGTCGCAAACAGAGCTCTATCTGTGATCGGCGTGGCGTTGACACCGGGTAGCGCACCCAGTACCGATGCCAGATATGCCATGAATTGATTCGCCAATGGGGTATCGACCTCATACCAAGCCCAGTCAAGCTGTTTTGCCAAACCTGATTCAACTAGAAAGTCCGGTATCCGTCCCATCTTTTCTGCGTGTATGCGTGATACCGGCAGAACTACTTCGCGACGAGTTGCGCACCGCCGGGAGGGAAGAACTGTTCGCTCCACAAAATCGATGAAGCACTCGTCGAATCTATGAGCTTGATAGATGTGCATCCCCGGGATGATTGGCTCTACAAGCCCCTCAGAGAGCAGTTCTCTGGTCATGTTATCCATCTGTTCGGGATGATGGAGGTGGTCCATGGGGATGATCGAAGCCAGTTTGTCCCAGTACAAAATAGCCTGCGTCGTCCAAGAGGTGCTTGGTACGTCGATGTAAGGAAAGTACAGCGCATTGCTAGGCATTTTTTGCAGCTCGAATAGAAACTAGCTCTTCAATTGTGAACGGCGGATCTGAACGATGAAGCATTGCGTGGCAGTTCGGGCACACAGGACGAAGATCGCGCACGGGGTCAATCGCATGCTGTTCCTTGGTTTTGGAAATCGGCGCAAGGTGGTGAACATGGATGAAATTCTTCCCAATCTCACCGTATTGTTTTGCGAAGTTGAAGCGGCAAACCACGCAGCTATATCCATGGTGAAGCAAACATGCGTCCCTTGCTTTTGGATCTCGCTCATAGGCATTCACAACTACTTGCCTAGTCGCACCCTCCACGAACTCGGAGACTTCATCCGGAAATCCTGGCTCGCCAGACAGCACGTTGGGTACAGGGGTTACGTCTGTTGCCAGCAGCCAGTAAGTGCGCTTTTTTAGAGCGGGGACCGCACCAACTTCCACACAGAGACTCAGGTAAGAGGTCTCAATGCGCGCATCCGCAAGCGGTTTTCCCAACAGTGAGGTTAGACGTGGTGTGGTTAGCTTTCCGTCCTTTTTCGGAAACGCCGCGTGACGCTCGGAAGTGCAGTTTGCGTAGCCAGCAAAACGGCTTGGCGCGAACAAGTAGCGCGTCCCTGACTTGCCAACGACGAATTGCGTCCCAAGCCTCAGCCTCTCCGAATAGAACGACCTGCGTACTGCGTCACTACTAATTCGATAACCGTCGAAGATGCCAAGATTCTCGGCAACCTGTGCTGTGGTGCTTACAAGTTCCATCGGATGAGTTCCTTTTCTCTTGCCAATCGACCGAGGTTACCGACATCCGCCACAAGTTGCGGAGCGGCAATCTGACCGTCTGTGTCTGCGTGGGCCGACCTGTTGGTCCGTTCACTCATAGTGGGTCCACATACGCAATACACGGACGGTCCTCTCTTTGGTGAATACCTCGTAAACCAGTCGATGCTGGATGTTGATGCGGCGCGAGTAGGCTCACCATTTCAGCACCTTCGCATTTTTTGCCAACGGCTCCGCCATGCCTGCCTTGATAGATTCGCGCATGCCTGGCACCGCAAGCAAGTACAAAGTTTCTTGAACGGCACTTGTTCCCTTTCCCGAAATCATGATCGGTTCATGGGACGCTGCGGTCTCATCAATGATCCGGTGCAAAATTGGCGCGGGCATCATTTCCATTTGAGATTGAGCTTGCGATGGGATGTTGCGCAATCCCTGAGATACAGATTGATGAGACTTTGGTACGGAATTCCTACATCGGCAGAGATGGACTTGAAGTAGCTAAGGCTCTCTTCATCCAAGCGAATGGTGATCTGCTTCTTGAGCTGTGTAGCGTAGGGGTTCTTCACTGCTTTGGAAAAATCGTATTCGGCGCGCATGGTTTTTACCTCTCGTAAATTTTCGCTTCTTGTCGTGTTGCCTTTCGCGCCGAGATGATGCGGATCACCCGACCCTCTGCGCGATAGCAATGGCAGACCACAAGAAGCTTCAAGCTTGAGCTATAGCCCAATAGAACAAAGCGCTCTTCATCGATGGAGTGATCTGGATCGGGGATCAACTTGGCATGATCATCCAGAAAGACAGACTTGGCTTCGTCAAAGCCAACGCCGTGCTTCTTGAGGTTGGCGTTGGCCTTTGCCTCGTCCCATTCAAAATGAAGTGCTTCCATGGTTCAAATGTAACTACAGTGTAGTTACAGGTCAAGGCTTACGGTCAGGCAAGGCGAGGACACCGCTACTGCCGCATTTTGATGCTGGCTTGTGCTGTTCCCCGTGTTATTGGGGTCAGAGTCCAAATTTGCCCGGCCGTTGGCCGTCCCTTCGGGTGCTGCGCAGCAAAATTGGAATCCGACCCCAA
>NZ_DHXT01000097.1:58581-59196 GCF_002413825.1 Rhodoferax sp. UBA5149 | reverse complement strand
GTGCGCTTGGGCTACTGCGTGGGCGCACAGGGCGTCGGCCAGGGTCAGGTGAAAGAGCGCGGCGGCTTCATCCACTGCGGCGGGGTTGTGCCGGTCGGTGGTGATCAGCGTGGAGCGCAGCAGGGGGCGCACATCGATCTGGCCGTCTGGTGTCACTGCCCAATCGCTGGCGCGGACGTCCAGGGTGTGGGACTGCAGGTAGCGCGCCGCTGCCTGCTCCAGCGCTATGGCCGCTTGCGCCTCAAATTCCTGGCGCACGCTCAAACTCAGCAAACCGGCCACCGCGTCAAACCAGCGCCCGGCGGCCGTGGTCTGCGGGCAGTTCAGGCCGCGCTGCAGCATGGTGTGGATGGTGTGTGCCGCTTGCGCGCCCACGGTCGGGGCGAAGCGCGGCACGATCTGCTCTGCCATCCCACACGCGTGCAGCGCAGCCGCCGCCATGCGCCAGGGTTCGCGCGCGGCCACATCGCCGCCGGGCAAGGCCAAGGGGCTCAGGTGCCCGACACGCGCACAGCGGGCGCCATCGACCAGCAGCACTTCGCCGCCCCAAGCCACGCCATCCGTGCCCAGGCCCACGCCATCCAGCGCGATGCCGATCACCGGGCGCGCCATGTC
>NZ_DHXT01000097.1:57673-58312 GCF_002413825.1 Rhodoferax sp. UBA5149 | reverse complement strand
GATTGCTCCAGCGCCTCGCAGGCTGCGGGGTCAGACAGGTCGCCGTGCTGCGCAGACCACAGCGGCGCGCCCGGCGTCTGTGTGTCGAGCAGACAGGCGGCGTTCTTGAGGAACGCGCCGCAGGCCAGGATGCGGGCCATGGCCTAGGCTTGCTCCGCCTTGAGTTGCGCCAGCTCGGCTTCCAACTGGGCTATGCGGGTTTGGCGGGCTTGCTGGTCATTGGGCGCGTGGTGGTGGTGCGCCGATTCGTCCAGCAGCCAGTCCAGCCAGGCCTGCATGCCCTCACCCGTGGTGGCGGACAGCTCCAGGATGGTGATGCCGGGGTTGACGCGGCGCGCATAGTCTTTGCAGCGCGCCACGTCAAAGCTCAGATGCGGCAGCAGGTCGATCTTGTTGAGCAGCATGAGGCTGGCGGCGCGGAACATGTCCGGGTACTTGATGGGTTTGTCTTCGCCTTCGGTGACCGACAGAATGACCACCTTGTGCGCTTCCCCCAGATCAAAAGCCGCCGGGCACACCAGGTTGCCGACGTTTTCGATCAGCAGCAGGGAATCCTGCGCCAAGTGCAGCTTTTCCATCGCATGCCCGACCATGTGGGCGTCCAGATGGCAGCCCTTGCCGGTGTTGATCTGGATGGCG
>NZ_DHXT01000097.1:56627-57420 GCF_002413825.1 Rhodoferax sp. UBA5149 | reverse complement strand
GTGGTCTTGCCGGAGCCGGGACTGGACACCAGATTCAAGGCAAAGATGCCACGCTCGGCCAGCGCTTGGCGGTTCGCTTTGGCGTAAGCGTTGTTCTTGGCCAGAATATCCTGCTCGATCTGCACCCTGCGCTGGCTGCTGATGCCCGGCGCATGCCCGTGCCCCGCAGCCTCGGCATGCCCATGATCATGGGGCGGGTCATGCGGGGCGTGTTCGCCCGCCACCGTCACTTCGCCAGGGCCGCAGCCGCATGTCGTGCACATTGTTTTTCCCTTCTAGGCTACTTCGAGTTCCTTGACCCGCATTTCAGTACCGCCCGTCACCTGCAGTGGATAGCCGCCACACTGCGGGCACTCGCCAAAGACCTCGGCCATCGGCACCGTCATCGTGCACGCCCTGCACCAAGCCGTGCCGGGCAGCGCAATGATCTCCAGGCGGGCGCCTTGCGCGATGCTGTCGCGCGTCACCGCATCGAAGCAGAACTTCATGGCCTCGACCTCAACGCCCGAGAGCTGGCCGATTTCCAGCCAGACCGTGGTGACTTTCGAAAATGCCTGTTGCCGCGCCGACTCCTCGATCAGCTGCAATACCTCTTCGGCGAGCGACATTTCATGCATAGGACGCCAGTCTACGCTGGTGCGGATCGCTGTTCTCTCTGGGCCACGGCGCCATCGGTCAGCCTCGCATCCGTTGGCGATTGCCGCGGTCGGCGCCCTGGCCCTTGGCTTGGCGTTCACGGTCGGCATGCTGGTGATGGATGGCGTGAACGTGTTGCTGGCCCTCAGCTTCCTGG
>NZ_DHXT01000097.1:48350-56427 GCF_002413825.1 Rhodoferax sp. UBA5149 | reverse complement strand
CCGGCCCGCCATCGTGGGCGACGCGAGCATCCCGGTATTATCAAAGCATGACACGAGACCTCTTTCGCCAGGACGCTTATCTGCTTGAGTGCAGCGCCACGGCCGCGGCCATCACGCCGCAAGGCAGCGTCACCAAGATCGAAAAGAAATCAGCCAGCACCCGCCGCGTGATGCCGGGCTTTGCCGCATGAGCCGCGGCCAGGTCAAGAACGTCACCGGTGACTCCTTTTTTGTCTGGGAGGGCGAGGTGCTGGTGGTCAATATTCTGGGCAAGCCCAGCGCTGCCAAGGACGCCATTGGCAAGCCCAAGGGCACGCAGCTCAAGGTCAGCGTGACCGCCGCGCCGGTGGCGGGCAAGGCGACCGACCACATGCTGCGCTTTCTGGCGCCGCAGTTTGGCGTGACCGTGGCCGACATCGAGGTGGTGTTTGGTCGCATGAACGTGAACAAGCAGCTGCGCATCAGGGCGCCCAAGAAGCTGCCCGCGGTGTTTGCGCAAGCCTCCTTGTTGCCGGACAATGACTGACATCACGCGACAGCCCTGGAACTTTGCACCCTTGCCCCACTCCCACATTGCAATGACTTTTTCAAAATTCTCCTATCTCCGCCTGTTTGCTACGTTTTTAATAGCTATTGGCGCAATATCGACGGGGGCTAGCGCCCAGAATACCCCTCAATCCGTGGTGACCACCGAACAGGTACGCGCCGAGCTGCTGGCCCACGCACCCGATGGGGCGGACGCGGGCAAAACGGTGTGGGTCGGCTTGCAGCTGGCGCACCGGCCCGAATGGCACACCTACTGGAAAAACTCGGGGGATTCCGGCCTGCCCACCTCGCTGCAATGGACGCTGCCGCCCGGCGTGACGGCGGGCGACATTGCCTGGCCGGTTCCGAAGAAGATTCTGATCGGCACGCTGGCCAACTACGGTTACGAGGGCACGGTACTGCTGCCGGTGCCGCTCACCATCACACCGGCGTTCAAGCCTTCGCTGCTCAATAGCGAGATCGAGGTCAAGCTCAAGGCCAGCTGGCTGGTCTGTCGCCAGGAATGCGTGCCCGAAGGCGGCGAGTTTGCCTTGCGTCTGCCGGTGCGGGGCTCCACCGCGCTCAACGCGACCGCCTTTGCGGCCAGCTTTCAAGCCCAGCCCAAGGCCCTGAGCGGCGACAGCCGGGTGGAAGTGGCGGGTAACACCCTCAAAGTCTCGGTCACCGGGCTGCCAGCGGCAGCGCAGGGCAAGACGCTGGAGTTCTTTCCGGAAACGCCCGAAGTGATCGAGACCGCCGCCAAGTGGACGCAAAACTGGCAGGGCGCGGTGTGGACCGCCAACGTGCCCTTGTCCGAGCAGCGCAGCCAAAGCCCCAGCGTGATGCCGCTGGTGCTGGCGCTGGACAGCAAGGGCCAACGGCAGGCCTTTGTGGCGCAAGCCCGGCTCGTCGGCAGCTGGCCCCCATTGGCGGCGGCCGGCGCGGTGTCGCCGGCCCTGGCAACGGGGCTCACGACCAACGCCGGCCTGGGCGGCGCACCGGTCAGCCCCACGGCAACGCTGGGCTTGTGGGCGGCGGTGCTGGGCGCCCTGCTGGGCGGCCTTATTCTCAACCTCATGCCCTGCGTCTTCCCGGTGCTGGCCATCAAGGTCATGAGCTTCACCCGGCATGCCGACGACCGGCACGGTCACCGCGTCAGCGGCCTGGCCTACTCCGCGGGCGTGGTGCTTTCGTTCCTGGCGCTGGGGGCGCTGATGCTGGGCCTGCGCAGCGCGGGCGAGCAGCTCGGCTGGGGCTTTCAGCTGCAGTCGCCGGCCGTGGTGGCGGCGCTGGCCGTGCTGTTCACGGTCATGGGGCTGAACCTGGCCGGCCTGTTTGAATTTGGCCAGTTCCTGTCCAGCCGCGTGCTGCTGCTGGAGGCCAAGAACCCGGCCATCAACGCGTTTCTGTCGGGCGTGCTGGCGGTGGCCATTGCCTCGCCCTGCACCGCGCCGTTCATGGGCGCCTCGCTCGGCCTGGCCCTGGGTTTGCCGGCGCTGCAGGCCTTGCTTATTTTTGCCGCCATTGGGCTCGGCATGGCCTTGCCCTATCTGGCGGCCAGCCTGATTCCGGCGGTGGCCCGGTTGCTGCCGCGGCCCGGCGCCTGGATGGCCACCTTCCGCCGCGCCATGGCGTTTCCGATGTTTGCCACCGTCGTCTGGCTGGTGTGGGTGCTGGGTCAGCAAACCGGCATTGACGGCGCCGGTGCGCTGCTGGCGCTGCTGGTGGCCTTGAGCGGGGTGATCTGGGCCTTCACGCTGACGGGGCGCAGCCGCCTGCTGACTGCTACTATTTCAATAGCTGTCCTTGCCCTGTTGACGGGGGCTATAGGCCAAAATATCTTCAAACCGTTAGAGACGTCCGGGGCGACGGCGATGACGACTGCCGCCACCGACCGCTGGCAAGCCTGGGCGCCGGGCCGGGTCGAGCAAGTGCTGGCCACCGGCGCACCCGTGTTTGTGGACTTCACCGCCGCCTGGTGCGTGACCTGCCAGTACAACAAGAAGACCACGCTCGCCAACCAGGATGTGCTGGCCGACCTGGACGCCAAGAAGGTCACCCTGCTGCGCGCCGACTGGACGCGCCGCGACCCGGCGATCACCGCCGCCTTGAGCCAGCTCGGCCGCAACGGTGTGCCGGTGTATGTGATCTACAAGGCCGGCAGCGCACCGGTGGTGCTGTCCGAGATTTTGGCGGTGGGCGAGGTGCGCGCGGCGCTGGCCCGGCTTTGAACAGCCTGGCTTGCGTACACTGGGCAGCATGACTGAAGCACACGACATCCGGCACATCCTGGCCACGTACAAAACGGTGGCCGTGGTAGGACTCTCTCCCAAGCCGCACCGCGCCAGTTATGACGTGGCGCGCTACATGCAGGCGCACGGCTGGCGCATCATTCCGATCAACCCCAACGCCACTGAAATACTGGGCGAAAAAGCCTATCCGAGCCTGCTGGAAGCGGCACGGCACGAGCGGATCGATCTGGTCAATGTCTTTCGCAACAGTGCGGACGTGCCACCGGTGGCGGCGCAGGCCATCGCCATCGGCGCCCAGGCCCTGTGGCTGCAGCTGGGCATTGAAAACGCGCCAGCTTGCGCGGCCGCGCAAGCGGCGGGCCTGCGGGTGGTGCAAAACAAATGTTTGATGGTGGAGCACGCGGCCGGACGTTAAAAGTGTTCGGCTTGCGGCGACAATTGGGGCATGAACACACTCGCCCCCCCCGGCGCTTTTGCGCCCCTCCAGAACGACACCTTCATCCGCGCCTGCCTGCGCCAAGCCACTGACCACACCCCGGTCTGGCTGATGCGCCAGGCCGGGCGTTTCTTGCCCGAGTACCGCGCCACCCGCGCCAAGGCGGGCAGTTTCATGGGCCTGGCCACCAATACCGACTACGCCACCGAAGTCACGCTGCAGCCCCTCGACCGCTTCCCGCTGGACGCCGCCATTTTGTTCAGCGACATCCTGACCGTCCCCGACGCCATGGGCCTGGGACTGAGCTTTGCCCTGGGCGAAGGCCCCAAGTTTGCGCACGCAGTCCGTGACGAAGCGGCGGTCGCCAAACTGGCCGTGCCCGACATGGAGAAGCTGCGTTACGTGTTTGACGCTGTGACCTCGATTCGCAAGGCCCTGAATGGCCGGGTGCCGCTGATCGGCTTCTCGGGCAGCCCCTGGACGCTGGCCTGCTACATGGTGGAAGGCGCCGGCTCGGACGACTACCGCCTGGTCAAGACCATGCTGTACAGCCGCCCGGACCTGATGCACAAAATACTGCAGATCAACGCCGACGCCGTGGCGCTGTACCTCAACACGCAAATTGAAGCCGGCGCCCAGGCCGTCATGATTTTTGACAGCTGGGGCGGCGTACTGGCCGACGGCGCCTTCCAGGAATTCAGCCTGGCCTACACCGAGCGGGTGCTGGCGCAAGTGAAGAAAGAACACAACGGCGTGCGCATCCCGAGCATCGTGTTCACCAAGGGCGGCGGCCTGTGGCTGGAGGAAATGGGCCAGCTCGACTGCGACGTGCTGGGGCTGGACTGGACCGTCAACCTGGCCAAGGCACGCGCCCTGGTAGGCCAGAAAAAAGCGCTGCAGGGCAATCTCGATCCCAACGCGCTGTTTGCTTCTCCCGCGCAAATTGAGGCTGAAGTGGTCAAGGTGCTGAACAGTTTTGGCACGCCGCACAGCGGCGCGGGAACCGGTCCCACGCATATTTTCAACCTGGGCCATGGCATAAGTCAGCACACACCCCCCGACAACGTGGCGGCTTTGGTGCAAGCGGTCCATGCGCACTCGCGCAAACTGCGGGCCTGATATTGTGGGTCGCTAAACCCTTAGCATCTTTTGGACCAGAATTGGCGCGGCGAAGTCCGACTTATGCACAAAATTATTGCTGCGGTGCAAAAGACATGTGCTCTTCGGGCGTCGCTGCTATAAAACCAATAGCGTCCGTAAGATATTGATTCATAACGATTTTTAATTTTGCTGGTTTTGTGGGCAATTCGATGAAAGCCTTGATTTACAAGGGCTGGAAGGCCTTCAAGGCAATCTATCAACAAAGTTATCCACAGAAATCTTGGATCTCGTTCAAATCGTTTATGAATCAAAGACTTAAACGAACTTTCGCAAGTTCACATCAATTAAGCGATCCAACTCAGGCCCCGGCATGAGCCACAGCCTCCCGGTGCTGGTGCACACCCCGGCCCACAGCCAGGTGGCCGGGCCATTGACGTACTTGAGTGAGCAGGTACTCCCGGCCGGCACCTTGGTGCGTGTGCCGCTGGGCCAGCGTGAGCTGCTGGGGGTGGTGTGGGACGCGCCCGCCGATGCCGCCCCGGACCACCTCGACCCGGAGAAATTGAGGCCGATCGCCGGTCGCCTGGACGGCATTGCGCCGCTGACTCCGGCCTGGCGACAATTGGTAAGTTTTGCCGCCAACTATTACCAGCGCTCCGCCGGTGAAGTGGCGCTGGCGGCCTTGCCACCCCAGTTGCGCGACCTCAATACCCTGCAACTGGCACGCCGACTCAAACGCCACGCCAACGCTGCCGGAGCCGACCTACCCGAGCGATCGATTGCTATTTATTCAGTAGCGCTTACCGTAGAGCAGACGGGGGCTATAGCCCAATTTAATCAACAACCTGGCCCATTCTTGCTGTTTGGCGCGACCGGCAGCGGCAAGACCGAGGTCTACTTGCACAGCGTCCAGCAGTTGCTCGCCAGCGACCCGAGCGCCCAGGCGATCGTGATGGTGCCCGAGATCAACCTCACGCCCCAGCTCGAAGCCCGCTTCATGGCGCGTTTCAACCCGCTCTACGGCGACAACGCGGTCGTCTCGCTGCACAGCGGCATGACGCCGGCGCAGCGCCTGAAAAGCTGGCTGGCGGCCCACGGCGGCGGCGCCCGCATCGTGCTCGGCACGCGCATGGCCGTCTTTGCCTCGCTGCCCAATCTCAAGCTGATCATCGTGGACGAGGAGCACGACCCGAGCTACAAGCAGCAAGAGGGCGCGCGCTACTCGGCGCGCGATCTGGCGGTGTACCGGGGTCGGCTGGAAGGCGCCAAGGTTTTGCTGGGCTCGGCCACGCCCTCACTGGAAAGCTGGCACCACAGCCGCCCGGCCAGTCAGGGTGGCCGCTATGTGCGGCTGGAGATGCCGAGCCGCATCGGCGCCAACGCCGCCCTGCCCCTGGTACGGCGGGTGGACATGAACCATCAGCCCAAAAAATGCGTCATCTCACCGCCGCTGCTCGACGCCATCGTGCAACGGGTGGCGCGCGGCGAACAAAGCATGGTGTTCCTCAACCGGCGCGGCTACGCCCCGGTGCTGCATTGCGCCGACTGCGACTGGAAAAGCGAGTGTCCGCATTGCAGCGCCTACCGGGTGTTCCACAAGATCGACCGCACCCTGCGCTGTCACCATTGCGGTTTTACCGAGCGCGTACCGCGCGCCTGCCCGGCCTGCGGCAACCCCGACATCGCGCCGCTGGGTCGCGGCACCGAGCGGCTGGAAGAACACCTGGCCGAGCTGCTGGCAGGGGTGCGACGACCCAATTCGGTGTCTGAACTGTGGCCCGAGGGCGAGCCGGTGCGCATCGCCCGCATTGACGCCGACAGCACCAAGCTCAAAGGCGAACTCGAATCGCAGCTGGCCCGGGTGCATTCGGGCGAAGTGGATGTGCTGGTCGGCACGCAAATGATTGCCAAGGGGCACGACTTTCGCCGCATCACGCTGGTGGCCGCCGTCAACCCGGACAATGCGCTGTTTTCCAGCGATTTCCGCGCGCCCGAGCGTCTGTTCAGCTTGCTGATGCAGGCCGCCGGGCGCGCCGGGCGCGACGCCGATATCAGCGGCCAGAGCGAGATGTGGGTGCAGACCTTTCACCCCAAACACCCGCTGTTCGAGGCCCTGAAACGCCACGATTACCCGGCCTTCGCCGCCGAGCAGCTGAAAGAGCGCGAGCAGGCCGCCATGCCGCCTTTCAGTTTCCAGGCGCTGGTGCGGGCCGAGGCGCGCACGCAGGAGGTGGCGCAAGGATTTTTGACAGCGGCCAGCGCCGCAGCAAGCACCCTGCCCGACGCCGAACACCTCCTCGTCCACATCACCCTGTATCCGGCCGTGCCCATGAGCATGCAGCGCGTGGCCAATGTGGAGCGCGCCCAGATGCTGGTTGAGAGCCCGTCGCGCGCCGCGCTGCAGCGCTTTTTGACGGCCTGGCAGGCGGTGCTGCACGCCACCCGGCAGCAACCCGAGGGCAAGGGTTTGATGCGCTGGGCGGTGGACGTGGACCCGCTGGCGATTTGAGCTGCCGAGTCCGCCGAACACCCGCTTTTGTAAGCGTTTGCCTACAGGCCCCTGAACTAAAATTTATCCGTAACTGAACGCCTGACGGCGCACACAGTCTTATCGGGGACACACTGGCGTCAAAGCAGTGCCCGCGTTTGGAGCGACAAGCGCTCACATCGGAGTCAAACTCTATGAAACAATTTTTATTGGCAGCCGTATTGGCCTGCCTGGTGGGCTCGGCCTTGGCGGCCGACGTCGGCGTCTCGGTGAACATCGGCCAGCCGGGCTTTTACGGTCGCATCGACATCGGCAACATGCCGCAGCCGCAGGTGATCTACGCGCAACCGGTCATCATTCAGCAAGCCCCCGTCGGCTATGTGCGGCAGCCCATTTATCTGCGCGTGCCGCCAGGACATGAGAAGCATTGGGACAAGAACTGCCACAAGTACAACGCGTGCGGCCAGCCAGTCTACTTCGTCCAGGAGCGCTGGTACAAGAATGAATACGGCCCCGCCCATCGTGGTGAGCGTGGCGAGCGGGGCGAGCGGGGTGATCACCACGATGACCATGGCAACAGGGGCAGGGACCATGACAGAGGGGAGAAAAACAGGGGGCACGGCAAGGATTGAGCCGACCTCAGGTCATCAACGTCACCGCCAGCGAGAAGCTCAAAAACGCGGCGGCCGTGGACACCAGGATGATGCGCGCAATGCGGCCGTTGTCAGCGCCAAAGCGCTCCGCCAGCAGTGACACATTGCTGGCGCTCGGCAGCGCCGCCACCAACACCATGACGGTGAGCGCAAACTTGTTCAAAGGCACGCCCAGCGCGACCGCCGCAGCCCCCACCAGCAGCACCAGCAGCGGATGCAGCAAGAGCTTGATGGCGGCCACCGGCAGGTAGTCGCGCAGCGGAATCGGCGCATGCTTTTTGGCGGCCGCCAGCATTTGCGAGCGCGCCAGCACGGCGCCGATGGTGAACAAGGCCACCGGCGATGCCGCATCCGCCATCAGGCCAATGGTTTGCATCACGGGCTTGGGCAAGTCAAGGCTCACGGCCGAGGCCACGCCGCCCAGCAGGATGGACCAGGACATGGGGTTGTACAGCATGCCCTTGAGCGCATTTTCCGCCGCATGGGCAAAGCCGTGCTCGTCCGCGCCGTCCAGCCGGGAGAGCGCGATGCAGAGCGAGGTGGTGATCACCATGTCCACCACGATGGTCACGATGATGGGGCCGGCCGCCTGCGCGCCGAGCAAGGCCACCAGCAGCGGCAC
>NZ_DHXT01000097.1:42171-48143 GCF_002413825.1 Rhodoferax sp. UBA5149 | reverse complement strand
CGACCGCGAAACCCACCATGATGAGAGCGCACAGCAGCCAGGTAAAAAAGACGCCGCCATCGAGCAACTGCGCCAGCGGCGTGGTCGAGCCAAACCGGTACAACATGCACGGCAGGGCAAAAAACAGCACGAAGCTGTTCAGGCCGGGAATCGCCTCCAGCGGCAACATGCGCCGCCGTGCCGCGATATAGCCGCACAGCACCAGGGCGAAAAAAGGAAAAGTAATTAAGAGGATTTGCAGCACGAGGGGCATTGTCCCAGCACTTCTGGTGTTTATGCGATACCAAGGAAGCAGGGAGTGAGTCGTTCTTGGCAGACCCGCCTGGCTCGTGCGCACGGCGCGGACACGCACCCCGATTTAGCGCGTTTGAATCAACAAATGTGTTAACATTGTGCTTATTTTCAGGAGAACTCCATGCAAGTTTCCATTCGAAAAATGGGCAACTCCCAAGGCATTTTGATCCCCAAACCCATCTTGAAGCAACTCGGCTTGGTCGATGCGGCCGACTTGCAAGTCAACGGCAATGTGATCGAAATTCGCCCACTCAAGCGCAACCCGCGCGAAGGCTGGGCGCAGGATAGCCAGCGCTTGGCCGCTACGGGAGACGATGCGTTGGTGTGGCCCGAGTTGAGCAATGAAGGGGATGCGGAGCTGGTGTGGTGAGCCGCCCGGCGGTCATGACCGGTGAGGTCTGGCTGGCCAATCTCGATCCCACGGTGGGCAGTGAAATTCAAAAGACGCGGCCTTGCGTCGTGGTGTCGCCTCCTGAGATGCACGACTACCTGCGCACTGTGATCGTGGCCCCCATGACCACCGGCTCGCAACCGGCTGCTTTTCGCATTGGGTTGACGTTCCTGGGTAAATCGGGGCTGGTGCTGCTCGATCAGGTGCGCACGCTGGACAAGATACGGCTGGTGAAGCGACTGGGAGCGGTTCATCCTGCGACGCTTCAAAAACTGCTGACCACCCTCCAATCCGTGTTTGAGCCGGGTTGACCGTCAAGGCCCATATCCAAGAACAAAACCAGTCGGTAGCCCTCGTGTCATATTCACAGGTAGCTATCAAATTTATAGCTAGTCGTTATTTTTTTCTGCAACCGCTGCGTGAAAGCCCCACCCCGATCGGTTCTGGAAGGCGTCAGAGCTTATTTTTCAAAAAACGGGAGAGGAGCCCTATGGATTGGGACTTGAACGACTCGGATTCAACGGCGGCGACCGATCAGCGACTGACCCCTTTGGGGGATAGGCTTACTGGCAAGCGGCACCTAGAATCCGCGAAGGAGGGTTGCGGGGTTTGATGAAATTTTTATACCTGTATAAAAATATGAAAAATCGACCGAGAGCCAGTCCTCAAGCCACTTTCAGGAGATTTCCATGACCAGATTAATTCGCAGCGGCCAGCATCATTCGCAGGTTTTGCAATGGACATTGCGTTAGATTCCCCAACAGAAAGATCTTTCCTATGGATATATTCGCGAAAGAATTCAGGGCTGACATGCTCGGACAAGTCGACGGGCTCCTTGATGCCAAGAATGTAGCGGCGACGAAAGTAGAGGAAGAAGCATTGAAACTGCGCGCGGAGCAAGCGCAACTTACAAAGACAAAGGCGCGCCTCGCAAATGAAGAGTGCCCGGTTTCTGTATGCCCATACTGCTTCTACATGAGTCAGAAAACGTCTGCGCTTACCGCAACAGACCCTACGCCGGATGGCATAGATCAACTCAAGTGCAAAACCTGCCACAACGAGTGGCAACAACCTGATTAGTTCAATCATGCTTTCTCCAAAATCTAACTGGGCAATCGACTCGGATCAACAACAGCAGGAAGCGGCTTCGCCGCAACTTGTTGTTGCCCGGTCATTTCTACGTTATCAGTCAGATCAAAAAAGGGCGACCTCATGAAGGAAATAGACGAACTTGTTGAGCGTTTAGACAGCGACAGCAACGTTGACGGAATCAGACTCGACATCGCAGATCTCATTGCCAAATCCCTAGCCCAGAAGCGGGAAGCCTTCGGGTATTGGGAAAAAGCGCACCTTGCACACGCCATAGCTGTGTTGGCGCACAACGTTCACGCGGGGCATCGAGATTCAACGTCATGGCTTAGGTTGTGCCTGGTCAGCATCGAGAGTGCCTACATACCGGCCGACAAACGATCCGAAGACTACACAGCAAGAAATAAGCAAATCGACGCCCTCACATTCGATCAACTAGTGGATGACATTCGCAAGCTGGGTGGGCATGATTGATAACTTGCTGACCGAGAAGGACGCCTGTGGCGCTCCTCATCGCCGACGTTCGGCGTCAGGCGCGAGTACCGTATAGTCATAGCCATCGTGCGTTCATTCGCGGCGCACTGCTCAAGAGTAGAGCGCGCAGAACTGATCAACAACAGGGAGAGCAGGACATGCGAATTTTCATCACCGCCGTCACAGCCGTGGCGCTCTGCGCCGGATGCGCCGTATCATCTGGTGTAGCCAAAGTGGGCCCGGACACATTCACAATTACCACATCAGCGTCGCCCGGTAGAGGTGGCGTACCTGCTGCAAAGCGTGCGGCGTATGAAGAAGCAGGCGCCGAGTGCAGTCGTCGCGGCGCTTTAGAACTGTTTGTACTAAACGAGACTTTTTCGCCCCCCACGTGGACTGAAGGCATGGCAATCGCCACAGTAAACTTTCGCTGCCTCAATGCCAATGACGCCGAGTTCCAGCGCCAGCGGCTAACAAAACCGTGATCGAGTTACGTTAGCCGTAAGCGAAAACACCTTGTCGGAACTGACGCCGAACTCTTCAATCAAGTTCGCTCCCTTCGGTCACCGGACGTTAGGGCGCAGCAGAGCCCCGCACCAGAGTCGAGAAACACGATGAAGCCGTTTGCCAGCGCAGAGGTCGCGAAGGTCTTCGACGCTTACCCAGCGGATGTGCGCCACAAACTTCTGGCGCTACGCGAACTCATCTTTCGCACGGCCTCATCAACCGAAGGTGTCGGCGAACTCGAAGAGACGCTGAAGTGGGGTGAGCCTGCCTACCTTACGTCGAAGAGTAAGAGCGGCAGCACGATTCGAATTGACTGGAAGAAGGCTCGCCCGGCCGAGTACGCCATGTACTTCAATTGCAAGACGACGCTAGTCGACACATTCAGAACCTTGTTTCCAACGGAGTTTAAGTTCGAGGGGAATCGAGCTATTGTCTTCAAGGCGGCGGAGGCTGTGCGCGCCGACTCAGTCGCTTTCTGCGTAGCGGCAGCGTTAACATACCATCGAAGCCATGAAGGAAAACTCCGCGCTTCGAAATGAAGTTACCGCGTTCTTTGATGAATTCGTGGAAGCGTTTCGTACTTTTGACGGCACCGAGATTGCTCGCCGCTATTTGTCGCCCTATTCGGCGCTGCATGCAGACGGGTCCATCGACTGCTTTGCCTCGAATGCAGATACCGCCAAGTACTTCCAAAAGATCGTTGACGGCTATCACCATGAGGGCTGTCGGTCCTGCCGATACAACGACCTTGAAGTGATTTCCGTTGGCGGGCAATGCGCGTTAGGGTCAGTCACTTGGGAGCTTTGTCGCGAAAACGGAAGCGTGCTCAGTTCCTGGCGGGAGTCATACAACCTCGCTCGCGTCAGAGACGGCTTGCGCATCTTCGCTTCTGTTGACCATGTCGCCTAAGGCCTCCCTGGATGAGAAAACCCTGCTCCTTTCGTCTCACGGTCGAGACGGCTGGAGTTCTCGCCATGTGCCCGTAGCGCTTGCTGCCAACGCCGTGCCGAGCGTGGTCACCTAGAAAGGTGATAAGCAAAACGCCCCCATCACCGGCGCCTCTGTATGATTCGCGGCTTCGCCCCAAGTTTCCGAATGTCCTCCCCCCCTCTCAACGCGTCCACCGGCCTGAACCTGGCCCAGCAAGAAGCCGTCAATTTCATGCACGGCCCCTGCCTAGTGCTGGCGGGTGCCGGCTCGGGCAAGACGCGGGTGATCACGCACAAAATTGGCCGCCTGATCCAGACCGGAATGGCGCCGAATCGCATTGCCGCCATCACCTTCACCAACAAGGCCGCCGCCGAGATGCGTGAACGCGCCAAGGAGCTGATTGGCCGCGCCGCCCGGGACGTGGTGATCTGCACTTTTCACGCGCTGGGCGTGCGCATGCTGCGCCAGGACGGCGCGGTGCTGGGGCTCAAACCCACGTTCTCGATTCTGGACACCGACGACATCACCAGCATCCTGAAAGACGCCGGCGGCACGGTGGATATGGCCACGGCGCGGTCTTGGCAATGGGTCATCAGCGGCTGGAAAGGCCAGGGCCTCAATGCCGAAGGCGCGGCCGCGCTGGCCAAGGATGACAACGAACGCATCATCGCCCGCGTCATGGGGCACTACGAGGAGCGCCTCAGCGCCTACCAGAGCGTGGACTTTGACGACCTGATCACCCTGCCGCTCAAGCTGCTACAAAATCATGAGCAGGTGCGGCAGAAGTGGCAAGGGCTGATGGGCCATGTGCTGGTGGATGAGTACCAGGACACCAATGCCACGCAGTACGAAGTGCTGAAACTGCTGGTCGGCGGCAACTCGGCGGCGGGTGCCCGTTTTACCGCCGTGGGCGACGACGACCAGTCGATTTACGGCTGGCGCGGCGCCACGCTGGACAATTTGAAAAAACTGCCGGTCGACTTTCCCACGCTCAAGGTCATCAAGCTGGAGCAAAACTACCGTTCCACCAGCGCCATCTTGCGCGCCGCCAACAATGTGATCGGCCCGAATCCGAAGTTGTTCCCCAAGAATTTGTGGAGCGACCTGGGCGAAGGCGAGCCGGTGCGGGTAGTGGACGCGGACAGCGAAGAGCACGAGGCCGAGCGCACGGTGGCCCGCATCCAGAGCCTGCGTGCCGGTGGTCTGCCGCACGGCGGGCCGCAGTTCCAGGAGTTCCGGCACTTTGCCGTGCTGTACCGCGCCAACCACCAGGCCAAGACCTTCGAGAAAGCGCTGCGCAAGGCACAGATTCCGTACAAGGTATCCGGCGGCACGAGCTTCTTTGACCGGGCTGAAATCAAGGATTTGTGCGGCTGGTTCCGCCTGTGGATCAACAACAACGACGACCCGGCCTTTTTGCGCGCGGTGACCACACCGAAACGCGGCATTGGCCACCAGACCCTGGCACAGCTGGGCGTGTTTGCCGGCAAATACAAGGTGAGCCTGTTCGAGGCCTTGTTTTCGGCGTCGCTGGGCAGCCTGCTGAGCAGCAAAGCAGTCGGCAGCCTGCACGAATTTGGCCGCTACGTGAACGACCTGGAGTTTCGCGCCCGCCGCACGCTGGGGGCCGAAGATGCGCGCGCTTTTCTGCTGGAGTGGCTCAAGGAGATCGGCTACGAGAAGCACTTGTACGACGGCGAAGACAGTGAAAAAGTGGCGGCCGCGCGCTGGACCAATGTGATGGATTTTTGCGACTGGATGTCGGCCCGCTGCGGCGGCCAGTTGGACGATGCGGCCGGCGTCTCCACCAGCAACGAAGTCAAGTCACTGCTTGAAGTGGCGCAGACGGTGTCGCTGCTGTCCACCATCAGCGAGCGCGAGAAAGACATGGACGTGGTGACGCTGTCCACCCTGCACGCCTCCAAGGGGCTGGAGTGGCCGCATGTCATGCTGGTGGGCGTGACCGAAGGCATGTTGCCGTTCAAGCTCAAAGACAGCGGCGACAGCGGGGCCGCCGTGCTGGGCGGGTCGGAGCGCGCGCACGAGGCCGCCAATGAAGCGACGGCGACGCATCTGCAGGAAGAGCGCCGCCTGATGTACGTGGGCATCACGCGGGCCCAGCGCAGCCTGGCCGTGAGCTGGACGCGCAAGCGCAAAAAAGGCCGCGAGATGGTGGCGGCCGTGCCGAGCCGCTTCATCGCCGAAATGGCGCTGGACAAAAACACGGCCCGGGAAGACCCGCGCGCGAAGCTCAAGGCGCTGCGGGCCGAGTTTGCCAAAAAGGCAG
>NZ_DHXT01000097.1:32445-41880 GCF_002413825.1 Rhodoferax sp. UBA5149 | reverse complement strand
ACCCATCGGTAGCGGCCAGTTGCCCCGTGGCCGCGGAGATCGGCCCACGCCATCTCTACGGCTTGTGGCACGCCGAGTTTGAGGGTTTGCCGCAGGGTGCGACGCTGCTGTTTGAAAAGCATCCCGAGTTGACGGACAGCGTCAGCGGCGCCATCAACCGCGACGGCGTCAAAGCGCTGATCGCCGGTGATGTGGACCAGGGCGAATTGACCCTCGAAGAGTCGCTCGACGGCCAGCGTATTTCGGCCACTTGGCTGGGCACCGTGGTGGAGAAGTCGTGCGGCAGGGAGATCCGAGGAACCTGGAACAACGCCGCCACCGCAGCGTCGTACCCCTTCGTCTTGCGCAAGCTGCCAGGCTGGCAATAGCCCTGGGGTGACGGGGATGGCGGGGTCCATCCGCACGAGGCGTGCAACGTGGCGTGTCACAAACCGTTGACATCTGCCGTTTCTTGCCACAAGATACATTACTTAAAAAATCAATATTTGATTTACTGTGTAATGTTTTGATTGAACGACTCGGCAATTCAGCACCCCACCCATCTCATGAAGGTCAACCCGAAAAACCTGATCCTCGATCTCCTGCTGGCGGTCGGCGACGCGCCCCTGACTGCCCGCGATGCGATCCTGGCCGGCGCCCTCTTCAAGATCAGCGAAAACAGCCTTCGCGTCACGCTGGCACGCCTGTCTGCAGAGGGTCTGGTCGAGGCTGTTGGACGCGGTGCTTATCGCCTGGGGCCTGCGGCCACCGATCTCGCAGGCGATGTGGCCACCTGGCGCTCAGCCGAAACCCGGCTGCGACCGTGGCAGGGCGGCTATATCGTCGTGCACGGCGGCGCGCTGGGGCGCAGCGACCGCGTCGCACTGGGGCGGCGCGAGCGTGCCCTGCACATGATGGGTTTCAAGCCACTGGAGCGCGGCCTGCATATTCGTCCGGACAACATCGAACCCCGTGTTGACGATGTGCGCCAGCGTCTTTACAGACTCGGACTGGACCGCGACGCCGCCGTTTTTCTGGCCGACGGCCTCGACGCCGAGCGTGAAGCCCATGTCCGCCAGCTCTGGGACGGTCACGCATTGACACAAACCTACTGCCAGCTGCGGCGCCAGCTGGAGGCGTGGCTGGCCGGCGCGAAGGCGCTGGCGCTGGATACGGCAGCCCGTGAGTCTTTCTTGCTGGGCGGCAAAGCCATTCATCAACTGGTCTTTGATCCCCTGCTGCCGGCGCCTTTTGTCGATGCTGGCGAGCGCCACGCCTTCATCCAGACCGTGCACCGTTTTGACGAAACCGGACGTGCGATCTGGAACCGTTTTTTTGCATCCCTTGCCGAGACCCCGCCCCCTTTGGATTTCACCCATCAACCTGCCGAACTGGAGACCCTCAATGAACAGCCGAATTGAACCCACCCAAGCGTCCCCCTATCTGGCCGACACCCATGAAGTGAGCAACCTGTCGAGCGAGCTGTGCGACTACAACATGTACACCGAAGACGCCGCGCTGCAAGAAGCGGTGCAACGCGAAGGCGCCCAGTGGGCCGAGCGCGAACTCACCGAATTCGGCAAGATGACGGGGTCCGCCGACTATCTCGAACTGGGAAACCTGGCCAACAAGTTCACACCCGAGTTTGATACCCATGACCGCTTTGGCAACCGCATCGATCTGGTGAAGTTCCATCCGGCCTACCACCAGCTCATGAAGACCGCCATCGCGCACGGTCTGCACGCGTCACCGTGGACAGCGCCCGGACCAGGGGCCCATGTGGCCCGCGCCGCCAAGAGCTTTCTGCATGGCCAGGTGGAAGCGGGCCATGGCTGCCCCATCACCATGACGTTCGCCGCCGTGCCCGCGCTGCGCCTGCAGCCCGAACTGGCCGGCCTTTGGGAACCCAAGGTCACGGCCCGCGTCTATGACCCCCGCAACGTGCCGGTGGAGCAGAAGCAGGGCGTCACCATCGGCATGGCGATGACCGAGAAACAAGGGGGCTCGGATGTCCGCACCAACAGCACGCGCGCCTATCCGCTGGGCAGCGGTGGGCCGGGCCAGGCCTACGAACTGGTGGGGCACAAATATTTCGTTTCAGCCCCCATGTGCGACGCCTTTCTGGTGCTGGCGCAAGCGCCCGGCGGGCTCTCGTGCTTCCTGCTGCCGCGCTGGCGTCCGGACGGCAGCAAGAACCCGATGCAGGTGCTGCGACTCAAAAAGAAGATGGGCAACGCATCCAACGCCTCCAGCGAGACCGAACTGCGCGGCGCCCTGGCGTGGATGGTCGGCGAAGAGGGCCGCGGCGTGCGCAACATCATCGAGATGGTCAGCATGACGCGCTTCGACTGCATGATTGGCTCCAGCGCCGGCATGCGCATGGCGGCATCCCAGGCGCTACACCACTGCTCGATGCGCTCGGCCTTCGGCAAGGTGCTGAACCAGCAGCCCCTGATGCAAAACGTGCTGGCCGATCTGGCGCTGGAGAGCGAAGCCGCGCTGGCACTGACGATGCGGATGGCCCGCGCGATGGACCAGCGCGCCGACGAGCACGAAGATCTGCTGGTGCGGCTGGTCACCGCCGTCGGCAAATACTGGATTTGCAAGCGCACACCGAACCATGCCTATGAAGCCATGGAGTGCATTGGCGGCAGCGGTGTGATGGAAGACAGCATGATGCCGCGCCTGTACCGGGAGGCGCCCGTCAACGCCATCTGGGAGGGCAGCGGCAATGTGCAGTGCCTGGACGTGCTGCGCGCCCTGTCAAAGACGCCGACTGTGGTGGACGCCTTTTTTGCCGAAGTCAGCAAGTCGCAGGGGACGCATACCGGGCTGGACCGGTATGTTGCCAGCCTCGCCAAAGATCTCCAGGATTTGCGCGATTTTGAATACCGGGCCCGCGACGTGGTAGACCGCATGGCGCTGGCACTGCAGGCTTCGCTGCTGGTGCGCAACGCCCCGGCCTTCGTCAGCGATGCCTTCTGCCATTCGCGGCTTGAGCAGGTGGGCCACCACCACTACGGCTCATTGCCGCGCGGTGTGGATAGCGCTGCCATCATTGCGCGCGCGACACCGAAGATCAAGGGGTCTTCGGGACGTTGATGAGCTATCTCTGGCCTGCGGGCGGGACCACTGTCTCGATCTGCTTGAGGATGCCGCCGCCTTGCACGCTGCCACTGGCGCTGCCATGACCCTGGACGCGGGCCTGGCACGCGGCGCGGTCCGGCCCCGCCAACGCGTCGCAACGCAGCATGGCGTTGGCGTCAAGATTGGCCCCCTTGTCCAGCGTGCCACGCCGCTTTTCGGCTTGCGCCGCAGCGGAATTTTTCAGACAGGCCACCTGCTCCTCGCCCGAGGTATTGGCCATGCACCAGGCACGTTCCTGCTGGTAGTTTCCAGAGCTGTCAATGCCGGTGTCGCCGACGATGCCGACCTGTGCGGCCGCGCCGACGACCGCAAACAGGGCACTGCCGACAAAGTAGCCGATGGCCTTGCGGGTGCCAGCGCTGGTGAACGGAATAATCATGGTCACACTCCTTGAAAGGGAAGACAATTCAATCTACGAGGCATGTTGATGCGTCATGCCGATTTGCCGCCAGCTGGTTTCGTGGATCTCGACATCGAACTTTTTGGCGGCAGTCTGAATGCGCTTCCATGCCGCGTCACGCTCGGCATCGCTTACGTCGACAACCTGATTGAAACGCGCGACCGCGTTGCGCACATGGCTCGCATTTTCGAGCGGTTCTTTGCGTTGCGTCGGAAAGGCGAACTGTCCGGCACCGAGATCGTCGCGCTTCTTCGCAGTCAATTTTGTCATTGATGTCTCCGGTAGGTTGACGGTGATTGAGGAATGGCATACACGCTCCATCACTTTAGTTGCGCGAAGGAAAATCGTCTGTTCGCTATCGCACTGACGCCCGATTGGCGCGATTTCTCACAGTCGCCAACAGATTGACCTAGGGCAAAGAAGTACTTCAAAAATACGACTAGCATCTGCTTTGGAGGCTGCTGTGTTCGATCAATCTATTAGAAACATCATGGAGCAGAAGAAATTTCTTACTGCTCCGCCAGAGGCTACCGTCAGAGACGCGGCGAGACTGATGGCGGACAAAAATGTCGGTGCCGTCATGGTTGTCGAGAACGAGCATCTCGTCGGCATTTTTACGGAACGCGATGCAGTATTTCGGGTGATCGCGCAAGGGCGCGATGCCAGTGCCACGCCACTGCGCGACGTGATGACTGCCGCGCCCAAAACACTGGATCCGGGCAAGTCATACGGGCACGCGCTGCTGCTGATGCAGGAGAACGGTTTTCGTCACGTCCCGGTGATTGAAAACGGTCGACCCATCGGCATCATCTCGTCCCGCAATGCAATGGATCCCGACCTGGAAGAGTTCGCCTCGGAAGCGCGGCGGCGAGAACACTATCGCTAGGACATTGCCGGTTGTCAGCTGTCAGCTGTCGTCAACCATATTCATCTAGACGCGGGAATCCTGCTTAGGTCTTTCCAGGAAAGGCGTCAGCAAATCCATAGGAAGCGGGAAGATGATGGTTGTGTTCTTGTCGGCCCCGATGACGGTCAGTGTTTCCAGATAACGCAACTGGATCGCCTGCGGCTCCTGCGCGAGTATCTTCGCCGCCTGGAACAGCTTTTCGGAAGCCTGCAATTCGCCCTCGGCGTGTATCACTTTGGCACGCCGTTCGCGTTCCGCTTCCGCCTGGCGGGCAATGGCCCGGATCATGGATTCGGTCAGGTCGACCTGCTTGATCTCGACGTTGGCAACCTTGATGCCCCAGGAGTCGGTTTGCGCATCGAGCGCTTGCCGGATGTCCGAGTTCAATCTTTCTCGCTCAGCCAGCATATCGTCGAGCTGATGCTTGCCCAGCACCGACCGCAACATGGTCTGCGCCAGTTGACTGGTGGCGTTGAGGTAGTCGACGACCTGGATGATCGCCTTTTGCGGATCAATGACGCGCAGGTAGACGACAGCGCTGACTTTGACCGACACGTTGTCGCGCGAGATGACGTCCTGGGTCGGCACCTCAAGCACCACCGTGCGCAAGTCCACGCGCACGACCTGCTGGATCAGCGGGATGATGATCACGAGCCCCGGCCCTTTGACTTGCCTGAAGCGCCCCAGTGTGAAGACAACGCCGCGTTCATACTCGCGAAATATACGTACGGCGTTGAGCAAAAAAGAAAACCCCAGAAGCAAAATAATGCTGCCACCCAGCCAACCGGATTCAATGTTCATTTCGCTTCTCCTTGCGATCGGGCTCGACGGTCGCACCGAGCATCCGCTCGATTCAGCATAGCGATCAGGCACCCAGGTGTCAATCGCGGCCCGATCCGCGTCGCGCGTAAATGTTGATATGAAAAGGACGCACCGTGGCAAAATGCAGCGCCAGGTTGCGGCTTCGCTATCGAATGCCTGCAGAATCCAAGCACCAAATTAATACATTTCAAATGTCGGTCCGCATTAGTCTCCTGGTACTCGCCGCATCGCTTCTGGCAGCCCATTTTTTTCGGGCCGGCAATTTTCTGCTTGTCGCCTTGTGCCTGGCAACGCCGCTCCTGTTCCTGTACAAACGACGGTGGAGTCTTATCCTGTTGCAGTTCGCGGCCTATTGTGCAACGGCGAGCTGGCTGGGGACGACGCTGCAACTCGTCCAGTTCCGCCAACAGATGGGGCGGCCGTGGACCGCAGCCGTCATCATTCTGGTCACGGTCGCCTTGCTCACGCTGGCCGCCGGATTGCTCATGAACTCGCGCTGCATGCGTGAACGCTACCCCTTCTAGTAGCCCTTGCCATCCCGCGAATCACCCGCGTTATGGTCGCAGCAGCGCGTCGATGCCGAGCACGCTTGCGTCGTCGGCCCCGTGCCCCGCCGCGATGAGTTGATCCATTCGGGCCGCCACCGACGGCAGTGCCGCCATGGGCCGATCGCCCGTGGTCTCGAGCATCAACCGCACATCTTTGCGCGCCATCGCCAACTCAAAACTCGGTGTGAAGTTTCCTTTCGCCATATTCGCGCCACGCCCCGCCACGATCGCATTCAAGTCGATAAAACCGAAGAGATTGATGGCATCTTCGGCACTCACGTTGCTTGCCTGCGCCATCGTCAATACGTCAGCCATCACCGCCACGACGCCGATGATCATGGCGTTGCCGAACAGTTTATTCGCGGCGGCGAGGTCGGCGCGCTCGCCCATGTACTCCAGCCGACCTGTCATTTTTTCAAGATCGGCCTTGACGCTTTCGAACAGCACCTTGGGCCCGGCGACCATCATCGTGCCCTGCGCATTGCGCGCCGCTGGCGGGCCCATGAAGACGGGGCAGTGCAGGTACTTCAGCCCGTCGGCATTGAGACGTGCGGCACGCGCCGCGGTGCTTGTCGGCAGCGTGGTGGTGTGGTCGATGATGACCGCATCGGGTGATAGCCCGGCGCGCGCGGCCGCCAGTACCGCTTCAACGACGGTGTCGTCCTTAAGCACTAGGTGAATGCGCGACGCGTCGCGGACCGCTTCGGCCGGCGTTGCCGCTGCGATCACGCCAAAGTGCGCGAGCGCATGAACTTTTTCCGGCGAACGATTCCACGCGGTGACCGTGTCGCCGCGTTTTGCCGCGGCCTCGGCGAAGGCGCCGCCGAGCAAGCCGGTGCCGAGAAAAGCGATGTTTGCCATAAGTGGGCTCCTTGAGAGTGCGTGCTGTTGGGAGAGTCGCATGCGAGCGACGGGCGAGAAACTCAACTCCTCCCGAATATCTTACCGCGAGCTGGTTTGGCAAGCACCTCTTTTTGCATTTCTGAGCCAGGTGCGCCAGTCTGCATGCTGGCGCCGACGGACTACCGGCAACCACTCCTTGCGCATGGAGGTACGATGCAGATCCTTGCCATGGCGTTGTGGCCTTTCATGAATGAGCTTGATGCTCGCCAGACTGTCAACATAGCCGTGATGGCAGGCATCCGTCCTGAGCTTATGAAAAACTGCAATCCACACATGCCGCAGAGTATTGAATACAGATGTCTCGACTCCAGCGCCTGCTCCCTTTCCTGAAATGGCCTCGACCCAATGCCACGCTGCTGCGTGGTGAGGCGCTGGCAGGCCTGACCGTCGGCCTGATGGTGATCCCGCAGGGCGTGGCCTATGCGGCGCTGGCTGGCATGCCGCTGGTGACGGGCATCTATGCGTCGATGCTGCCGGCGTTGGTGGCGGTAATGTTCAGCGCCTCCACCCGCTTGTCGGTCGGGCCCACGGCGCTGACCTGCCTTTTGGTAGGCGCCTCACTGACAGGCCTGGCCGAGCCCGGAAGTGCCCGCTGGATCGACCTGGTTGTGTGGCTGGCCCTTCTGACGGGTCTGCTTCAGGTGGGGTTGGGTTTCATGCGCTTTGGCTGGTTGCTGAATCTGGTCAGTTCCCCTGTACTCATGGCGTTCACCCAAGCGGCCGGGGTGCTGATCATCGCCTCGCAATTGCCGACGATGCTGGGATTACCTACGGGCTGGCGCGGATTCATCGCGCAGCAAGCAATCCACTGGCCGTCGGCCGTCTTCGGTCTGGTAAGTCTCGCCCTCCTCACCATGGCGCGTCGTTGGCGGCCCACCTTTCCCACCGTGTTGGTCATCGTTCTGGCAACTGCTGGCGTGAGCGCATGGACTGGTTTCGAGGCCGGCGGCGGTGGCGTGGTGGGTCGTTTGCCCGATGGTTTGCCCGCTCTTTATTGGCCCACGCTGCCAAGCTGGGCCATGCTGAGCCAGTTGGTGCTGCCAACCTTGGTGATCACGCTGGTGAGCTTTCTGGAGACCGCCTCCAGCGCGAAGGTGGACAACGAGCGCCAGGGCCAGCGCTGGAACCAGGATCAAGACCTGATCGGCCAAGGTCTGGGGAAGATTACGGCCGGCCTGTGCGGTGCATTCCCAACCAGTTCTTCGTTCTCTCGCTCGGCACTCAACCTCTACGCAGGTGCGCGCACGGGTTGGGCCACCGTCGTATCCGTGGTGGTCGTCCTGCTCGCGCTATTGCTGTTCACACCGGTGCTGCGTCATGTGCCGAAGGCTGTGTTGGCCGCCATTGTTCTGGCGGCCGTGCTGGGGCTTGTTAAGCCCGGACAATTCGCACGGCTGTGGCGTGTCTCGCCGGTCGAGGCTGTCATCGCGGGCGTGACTTTTGCCATCACACTACTGGCTGCGCCCCGGTTGTATTGGGGCGTGCTTACCGGCGTGCTGATGGCTCTATCCCATTTCCTGTACCAGCGCCTGCATCCGCGCATCGTTGAAGTCGGCCTGCACCCAGACGGCAGCTTGCGGGACCGGCACCTCTGGCGCCTACCGCCTCTGGCACCCCACTTGTACGGGCTGCGCATGGACGCGGCGCTCGACTTCGCCGCCGCCAGCAGCTTTGAACGTGCCATTGTGGAACATCTGTCAGCCCACTCGTCAACGCAACACGTGTGTCTATTCGCGCAGCCAATCAACCGCATCGATGCCACCGGCGTAGATGTTTTTGTGAAAATTGGCTCGCAACTGCGACAGCGCGGCATCACACTGCACATCAGTGGCATGAAACTTCCTGCTGAAAACACGCTACGTAGCGCCGGTGAACTGTGCGACAGTCCGCTACTGAAGATGTACCGCACCGACGCGGAAGCGCTGGCGGCGCTGGAACGGTTAGAGGCATTGCCGACCGACATTGCGGCCACGGCGATTTGACCGGTTCATGGCAAAAATATGACGTGAAAAGGTACTCAATAACATTGAGTGGCGGGCTCACTTCCTTTGTGGACAGTCAGAGATAGCTTCTGCCGGTTGATGGCTGGTGGTCTCTCCTCCGCACAGACCAAACGGTCCAGTAGCGGTGTCCGAAACTGCGACGTCACAAAAGCAAAACGCCAACACAAGGTTGGCGTTTTGCTAACTGCGGAGACCGCATGTTTGTTGGTTGCGCGAGTAGGATTTGAACCTACGACCTTTGGGTTATGAGCCCAACGAGCTACCAGGCTGCTCCATCGCGCGGTATCTTTAGATTATAACCTATTATGCCTTCGCTGTCTCGTCGACAGGCAATTCAACCACTGTTGCGCGATCAACCAATTCAACCAAAGCCATAGGCGCATTGTCGCCAACGCGGAAACCCATTTTCAGGATACGTGTGTAGCCACCCGGACGGGTCTTGAAACGCGGACCCAGGTCGTTAAACAACTTGACAACGCTATCGCGGTCACGCAGACGATCAAATGCCAGGCGGCGATTGGCCACGGTAGCTTCTTTTGCCAGAGTGATCATGGGTTCGATAACGCGGCGCAGTTCCTTGGCTTTGGGAACCGTGGTTTTGATGACTTCATGCTCGATGAGCGAGTTCATCATGTTGCGCAGCATCGCCAAACGATGCGAGCTGGTGCGATTGAGTTTACGTAGTCCGTGTCCGTGACGCATGGTGCTTTCCTTTAGTTATATAAC
>NZ_DHXT01000097.1:31170-32204 GCF_002413825.1 Rhodoferax sp. UBA5149 | reverse complement strand
TCAACGCTTTTCGAGAGCGGCTGGAGGCCAACTTTCAAGCTTCATGCCCAAAGTCAGACCGCGGGAAGCCAGCACTTCCTTGATTTCATTGAGTGACTTGCGGCCCAGATTTGGAGTTTTCAACAACTCGTTTTCCGTGCGCTGAATCAAGTCGCCAATATAATAAATATTTTCGGCCTTCAAGCAGTTAGCCGAGCGAACCGTCAATTCAAGCTCGTCCACCGGACGCAACAGGATCGGGTCGAACTGCGTGCTGCCACGTGGCGCCGGTGCATCAAACGCCGCCAATTCGCTGCCTTCCAGCTGCGCAAACACGGCCAGCTGTTCAACGAGGATTTTAGCGGAAGCGCGAACCGCGTCTTCTGCGGAAATAGCGCCGTTGGTTTCGATATCAACGACCAGCTTGTCGAGGTCCGTACGCTGCTCGACACGCGCGCTCTCAACGGTATAGCTGACGCGCTTCACCGGCGAAAAAGAGGCATCCAAAACAATACGTCCAATGGACTTGGTTGGCTCATCGCCATGGCGCCGCATCGTGCCAGGAACATAACCACGGCCCTTTTCAACCTTGATCTGCATATCGAGCTTGCCGCCTTGCGACAGGTGCGCGATCACGTGATCAGGGTTGATGATCTCGACATCATGGGGAGTCTGGATATCACTCGCGGTGACAATACCCTCGCCGTCTTTGCGCAGACTCAACGTCACTTCGTCACGGTTATGAAGCTTGAACACAACGCCTTTGAGGTTCAGCAAGATGTTGACAACATCTTCCTGCACGCCGTCAATGGACGAGTATTCGTGCAGCACACCGGCAATCGTGACCTCGGTCGCGGCATAGCCGGGCATTGAAGACAACAACACACGGCGCAAAGCGTTACCAAGCGTGTGACCATAACCACGCTCAAAAGGCTCAAGCGCAACCTTCGCACGATTCGCGGCAAGCTGCTCGACGTTGATGGCTTTAGGTTTCAGTAGATTATTTTGCATGCAGACTTCCTCTCAATACCCCCGGCTCGTTACACCGGTAAGGC
>NZ_DHXT01000097.1:5951-31056 GCF_002413825.1 Rhodoferax sp. UBA5149 | reverse complement strand
GCTCGTTACACCGGTAAGGCTGGCGAAGCACCTCAGACGCAGTGTCCCGCGCCTCAGGAACGAATTCAAATGAAAAACGTGTTGAAACGCTATTAACGCGAATACAACTCAACGATCAACGACTCGTTGATGTCGGCGGCGAACTGGTCACGATCGGGCGCGGACTTGAAAGTGCCCTCGGCCTTCTCAAGATTCACCTCAACCCAGGCAGGCATACCAACTTGGTGGGCCAACTGAAGGGCTTCCACAATGCGGTTTTGCGTTTTCGACTTGTCCCGAACGGCGATCAAATCACCGGTCTTGACCATGTACGAAGGAATATTGACGCTCTTACCGTTCACCGTCATGGCTTTATGGGACACCAACTGGCGCGCCTCAGCGCGGGTGGAACCGAAGCCCATGCGGTACACCACATTGTCAAGGCGCGACTCCAGCAGGGACAACAGATTTGCACCGGTGTTGCCCTTGCGGCGATCCGCCTCTTCGAAGTAGCGACGGAATTGCTTCTCAAGAACGCCATACATGCGCTTGACCTTTTGCTTTTCACGAAGCTGCAGGCCGAAGTCGGAGGTACGTGCGCCAGAAGTGCGTCCGTGTTGACCCGGTTTGGAGTCGAATTTTGCCTTGTCGCCAATAGAACGCCGGGCGCTCTTCAAAAACAGGTCGGTGCCTTCACGGCGGGATAGTTTGGCCTTGGGGCCTAGGTAACGTGCCACTTGAACTTCCTTTATGTCATCTGCCGCAAAATATTGCGGGAGCCACCGGCGCAGTGCCAGTGGCGGTGGGCTTGGTTAAAAAATTAGATGCCGAATTAGATACGACGGCGCTTCTGCGGACGGCAACCGTTGTGCGGCACCGGTGTCACGTCAGCAATCATGTTGATACGAATGCCGAGCGCGGCAAGGGCGCGAACCGAAGATTCCCGACCAGGGCCTGGACCTTTGATTTCAACGTCAAGATTCTTGATGCCCTGCTCAATCGCAGCACGACCGGCCACCTCGGAAGCCACTTGGGCTGCGAACGGTGTGGACTTGCGGGAACCCTTGAAACCTTGACCACCTGACGAGGCCCAGGACAAAGCATTGCCCTGACGATCCGTGATCGTGATAATGGTGTTGTTGAAGGACGCGTGAACGTGCGCTACACCATCCGCAACATTTTTACGGACTTTCTTGCGCACTCGCTGTGCGGCATTATTGGCTGGAGCTTTTGCCATAGTATTCTTTCAATGCCTGTTATTTTTTCAGTGACTGAGCAGCTTTGCGCGGACCTTTGCGGGTACGGGCATTCGTCCGTGTACGCTGGCCGCGCATGGGCAGACCACGCCGATGACGGAAGCCGCGATAACAACCAATGTCCATCAAACGCTTGATGTTCATTGTCGTTTCACGACGCAGATCACCCTCGATTGTGAACTGAGCAATCTGGTCGCGAATTTTTTCCAGATCCCCGTCAGTCAAATCCTTGACCTTCTTGGAATAAGCGATGCCGCAAGCTTCGCAGATTTTGCGAGCGCGGGTGCGACCGATTCCAAAGATGGCAGTCAAGCCAATTTCAGAATGCTGTTGCGGCGGAATATTGATGCCAGCGATACGTGCCATTTTCGTCCTCTAAAACTCTTGCAATTAACCCTGGCGCTGCTTGTGACGTGGATCGGTACAGATCACACGCACAACGCCCTTACGCCGAATTACCTTGCAGTTACGGCAAATTTTCTTGACCGAAGCCGAAACTTTCATTTCATTCTCCTAAAACTGTTCTCGTTGTTCCCGCAGTAGATCGCGCGGAACACCTACCATTAATGTTACTTAGCCCTGAATACAATCCGTGCCCGACTCAAGTCATAAGGCGTCAATTCAACAGTGACTTTGTCCCCTGGAAGAATGCGGATGTAGTGCATACGCATTTTTCCTGAAATATGCCCCAGTACGATATGACCGTTTTCCAGCTTCACGCGAAACGTCGCGTTTGGCAGGTTTTCGACCACCTCTCCTTGCATCTGAATAACATCGTCTTTTGACATATTTACCAATCGCCTTATGAAGACTTGAAATTAGCCTTCTTCAACAGCGATTCATATTGCTGCGACATCATGTAATTCTGAACCTGTGCCATGAAATCCATGGTCACAACCACAATGATCAAAAGTGAAGTACCACCGAAGTAAAACGGCACGTTGTACTTCAAGATAAGGAATTCGGGTAGCAGACACACCAACGTGA
Source organism: Rhodoferax sp. UBA5149 (assembly GCF_002413825.1). GTDB lineage: Bacteria > Pseudomonadota > Gammaproteobacteria > Burkholderiales > Burkholderiaceae_C > Rhodoferax. The sequence continues at coordinate 28,834 of NZ_DHXT01000097.1, read as the reverse complement.
TGTAGATCGCACCAGCAAACGTCAGGCGAAGCAAAATCTTGTCTATGTACCGAGCGGTTTGATCACCGGGACGAATACCGGGAATAAACGCACCGCTCTTCTTAAGGTTGTCAGCTGTTTCACGGCTATTGAATACCAAGGCCGTATAAAAAAAGCAGAAAAACACAATCGCCGATGCATACAGCATCACATAGATGGGCTGCCCCGGCGTCAACGAACCCGCAATGTCTTTTAACCAACGCATGGAGTCCCCCGCGCTGAACCAACCCACTACCGTCGCCGGCAACAAAATAATGGACGACGCGAAAATCGGAGGAATCACACCCGCCATGTTCAGCTTCAACGGGAGATGCGACGACTGCCCACCGTACACCTTGTTGCCAACTTGGCGTCTTGCGTAATTCACCAGGATCTTGCGCTGCCCACGCTCCACAAATACGACAAAGAAAGTGACCAAAGCGACCAGAATGACAATGAACAGGGCAACAATGATGCTCATCGCTCCAGTACGCACCAATTCAAGCAATCCACCTATTGCATTAGGCAAACCCGCTGCAATACCGCCAAAAATCAGTATCGAAATACCATTGCCCAAGCCGCGCTCTGTAATCTGCTCACCCAGCCACATCAGGAACAAAGTTCCAGCCGTCAACGTGACGATGGCGGTCATGCGAAATCCAAATCCTGGTGCAATCACCAGTCCCGGCGAGCTTTCCAGTGCGAGGGCAATACCCATTGACTGGAACAAGGCGAGTCCAAGAGTACCGTAGCGTGTGTACTGCGTAATCTTGCGTCGACCGGCCTCACCCTCTTTTTTCAATTGTTCAAAAGCGGGCAGCACATAGGTCAACAACTGCATGATGATCGAAGCCGATATGTACGGCATGATCCCCAACGCAAAAACGGTAAATCGGGACAATGCACCACCCGAGAACATGTTAAACATGCCCAGAATGCCACCTTGTTGACCCTTGAAAAACTGCGCCAATTGTGCAGGGTCAATACCGGGAACTGGAATATGAGCACCCACACGGTACACGACCAGCGCGAGCAGCAAAAATACAAGTCGACGACGCAAGTCGCCAAATTTGCCAGTCTTTGCCAGTTGAGCCGCGTTAGTTGCCACTTTTGAAGTCTTTCAATTATCGACTTAAGCGAGGCTACCGCCGGCCGCTTCAATCGCGACTTTGGCAGCTGCCGTTGCGCCAATACCCGTGAGTTTCACGGCTTTGGTGAGCTCACCAGTCTTGATGATCTTGACAACCTTTGCCAGTTCGCCAACGAGGCCAGCTTGCTTCAAGGTCACCAAATCCACCTCAGCGGCGCCAAGTTGCTCCAACGCAGCCAACGTAACTTCTGCATTGAACTTCAGCAAATGGGATTTGAAACCCCGCTTTGGCAAACGACGATGCATAGGCATTTGACCGCCTTCAAAGCCGACTTTGTGGTAGCCGCCTGCGCGAGACTTTTGACCTTTGTGACCACGACCTGCAGTCTTTCCGATGCCGGAGCCGATACCACGACCGACACGACGCTTGTAGTGCTTTGCACCGTCAGCGGGCTTGATGCCATTGAGTTCCATCATCAACCTCTTAGAGCACTTTGACCAGGTAACTGATCTTGTTAATCATGCCGCGGACCTCAGGCGTATCCACCAACTCGCTTGTGCTGCGAATTTTGCGGAGACCCAATCCACGAACGGTGGCGCGGTGCGATTCCTGGCAGCCGATTGGGCTACGAATCAGTTGCACTGTGACTGTTTGTTTTGTTGTCATTTTGAAACTCCTGCTTAGACGAAGAGTTCTTCAATCGTCTTGCCGCGCTTGGCCGCCACTTGTGACGGAGTCGTCGCATGTGACAGTGCATCCAAAGTGGCACGAACCATGTTGTAGGGATTAGTCGATCCATGGCTCTTCGCCACGATATCAGTAATACCGAGAACTTCGAAGACCGCGCGCATAGGACCGCCCGCAATGATGCCCGTACCCTTGGGGGCCGGCGCCATCATGACTGCTGCGGCGCCATGCTGACCCATCACCTTGTGGTGAATCGAACCATTTTTGAGCGCGACCTTGGTCATGTTGCGACGGGCTTCTTCCATTGCTTTTTGCACGGCTGCAGGCACTTCCTTGGACTTGCCTTTTCCCATGCCAACACGGCCATCGCCATCACCGACCACGGTCAGTGCCGCGAAACCAAGGATCCGGCCACCTTTGACCACCTTGGTAACGCGATTGATCGCGATCATCTTTTCGCGCAGACCATCTTCAGGCCCTTCGGCCCGACCCTGCATTTTCGCTTGAACTTTAGCCATCTTAATTTCCGATCTGCTTAGAACTGCAAGCCAGCTTCACGTGCCGCATCTGCCAACGCCTTGACGCGGCCATGGTACGCAAAGCCTGCACGATCAAACGCAACTTTTTCAACACCAACCGCCATGGCTTTTTCAGCCAGACGTTTGCCAATAGCTTGGGCAGCGGCAACATTGCCACCTTTGCCCGCGCCGCCCAAAGCCTTGCGCACTTCGACTTCCGCCGTGGATGCGCTCGCCAAAATCTTGCCGCCATCGCCAGAGATAACGCTGGCGTAAATGTGCAGGTTGGTGCGGTTGACCGTTAAGCGGGCGACACCTTGGGTGGCGATCCGGATACGGGTTTGACGAGCTCTGCGAAGACGCTGTTCTTTTTTGGTCAACATGTTGCAGCTCCTTATTTCTTCTTGGTTTCTTTGATCGTGATTTTTTCGTCCGAATAACGGATACCCTTGCCTTTGTAGGGCTCAGGAGGACGAATTGCACGGATCTCGGCAGCCACCTGGCCTACGCGTTGACGGTCCGCACCCTTGATCACGATTTCCGTGGGGGTGGGAGTTGCAACGGTGATACCAGCGGGCATGTCTTTATTGACCGGATGAGAATATCCCACAGTCAGATTCAGCTTTGCGCCTTGCGCCTGGGCCTTGTAGCCCACACCAATAAGACTGAGCTTCTTCTCAAAACCCTTGGTCACACCAAGCACCATATTGTTCACCAGCTGGCGCATGGTGCCACTCATGGCATTGGCTTCGCGAGAGTCATTGGCCGGCTGAAAATTCAGCTTGCCTGCATCGCTGGTCACGGTGACCAAAGCATTTTGGATCAAAACCAAAGTGCCACCAGAGCCTTTAACGCTGATCTGGTCTTCTTTGATTGACACATCCACGCCAGCCGGGACGGCGACGGGCATTTTTCCTATACGGGACATTTTCTGTTTCTCCTCAATGTCACGCTTTAGGCGACGTAGCAGAGCACTTCACCACCGACACCGGTAGCGCGCGCTTTGCGATCAGTCATGACGCCCTTGGGGGTTGTGACAATTGCCACACCCAGGCCGTTTTGGACTTGGGGAATGGCATCGCTGCCACGGTAAACACGCAGGCCTGGGCGACTAACGCGCTCAATGCGCTCAATCACGGGCCGACCGGCGTAATATTTCAAGGCAATTTCAAGTTCAGGCTTGCCGTCATTGGCGTTCACCTTGAATCCGTCAATGTAGCCTTCGTCCTTCAACACCTGTGCAATCGCCACCTTCACTTTGGAAGAAGGTACGCTGACAGTGGTTTTGGCCACCATTTGCGCATTGCGAATGCGTGTCAACAGGTCGGCGATGGGATCACTCATGCTCATATATATGTCTCCTACCGCTTACCAGCTGGCTTTGACCATGCCGGGGATTTCCCCTGCAAAAGCCATTTCACGAATTTTTGCACGCGCCAGACCGAAATGCTGGAATGTGCCACGGGGGCGACCGGTGATGGCGCAACGGTTACGTTGACGCGTCGGGTTTGCATTGCGCGGGAGCTTTTGCAGACCCAGACGGGCCGCAGCGCGTTCTTCGTCGGTGCGTTTAATGTCGCTTGCGATTGCCTTGAATTCCGCGTGTTTTTTCGCGTACTTGGCAACCAGGTTATCGCGCTTGATTTCGCGCTGGATTAAAGCCATTTTAGCCACAGGTCACCTCAGTTCTTGAACGGGAAACGGAAACCTGTGAGCAGTGCTTTGCACTCTTCATCAGTCTTGGCCGTTGTGGTGATACTGATATTGAGACCACGCAAGGCATCAACCTTGTCATATTCAATTTCAGGAAAAATGATTTGCTCTTTGACGCCGATGTTGTAGTTACCACGACCATCAAATGCACGACCAGAAATGCCGCGGAAGTCACGAACACGCGGCAAAGCAACGGTCACGAAACGGTCAAGAAACTCGAACATTTGCACGCCGCGCAGCGTGACCATGCAGCCAATGGCCTGGTTTTCACGAATCTTGAAACCCGCAATAGCCTTCTTCGACATGGTGACCACCGGCTTTTGACCCGCAATCTTGGTCAGGTCGCTGACCGCGTGGTCCATCACCTTCTTGTCGGCCACGGCCTCACTCACACCCATATTCAGAGTGATCTTGGTAAGACGCGGAACCTGCATGGGAGATGTGTAGCCAAACTTGGCCATCAGCTCCGGCGCCAATTTTTCGCGATAGTGTTGTTGCAAACGAGCCATGCTTATGCCACCTTGATTTCTTCACCGCTGGACTTGTAAACGCGAACACGTTTACCGTCAGCCGACAGCTTGATGCCAACGCGATCAGCCTTACCCGTAGCAGCGTTAAAAATCGCCACATTGGACTGATGAATTGGCATGGACTTTTCAACGATACCGCCAACCGCACCTTTAAGAGGATTTGGCTTGGTGTGTTTTTTCACCACGTTGATGCCTTCGACGAGCACATACGAGTCGTCTTTGCGCAAGGCAATTTTGCCGCGCTTACCCTTGTCGCGCCCGGTGAGCACGATGATATCGTCGCCTTTGCGAATCTTGTTCATGGCGCGTCCTTACAAAACTTCAGGAGCCAGAGACACGATCTTCATGAACTTCTCAGTGCGCAACTCACGCGTCACTGGACCGAAGATACGGGTGCCAATTGGCTCCAATTTGGCATTCAGCAACACTGCCGCATTGCCATCGAATTTGACCAGGGAGCCGTCGCTACGACGAATGCCCTTGGCCGTACGAACCACCACCGCGCTGTAGATCTCGCCTTTTTTGACGCGACCGCGCGGAGCAGCTTCTTTAATACTCACTTTGATGACGTCACCAACGCTAGCGTAACGACGCTTGGACCCGCCGAGCACCTTGATGCACAGAACGGACTTTGCGCCGGTATTGTCGGCAACTTCTAATCGAGATTCAGCTTGGATCATTTCAATTATTCCCAACTTGCACCAGAAACATCAAGCCACCAACTCTTCAGTCAGCACCCCTAGTTTTCCAGTCAGTCTTGGGCCCGTCGTTTGCAACATGAACCACTCACATTGCATTCGTTGGGCAGACACTTCATACTTTTTCAAGCGAAGCCCACAATTATGCCGAGCATTTATCCTCCCGTCAAGCGTATTTATTCCGGCAAACGCAAATAGTGTTGTGCCAACTCTGAAAAAGCACCAACTTGCGGGTCCAGACCGGTTTCCTCGAAAAGGATTTCGCCGACCTGAACGGCGAGGGAACTTGCCAAACGCGCGTCCAGAAACAGCAAGCGGGAACGGCGAGCCAGGACATCTTCAACCGTGATGGCGTACTCGAAGCGGGCGGCAAAACGAACCATGGCTTCCGTCAGCCCATCGCAGAGCGTCGTACCAGCACCCGGCATAGTCATGACCAGTGCTTGCTCATTGCCATAAGAGTGCAGGCCCGGCGGCCGACAAATGGACTGGACTGGTGTTCCGGGAACGTCCGCGCCAATCAATTTCAAATGGGTCGTCACACCCTTGCGTCTTCTCTCAAGCAAGGACTTCTCGGCGCACATGTCCAGAACGTCTTCGGCCATGGCGCGGTAGGTCGTCCATTTGCCGCCGGTGACCGTCACCAGACCGCTACGGCTGACCAGAACCGTGTGCTCGCGACTCAAGCCCTTGGTGTTGTCACCCTCATCGTCTTGCGGCTTGACCAAGGGACGCAGTCCAACCCAGACACTCTTGACGTCGGCGCGAACCGGCGCGCGGGTGAGATAACGGGTCGATTCATTCAGAATGAAATCCACCTCTTCCTTGAACGGCAATGGCTCGCGCGCCAGGTCGTTTCGAGGCGTATCGGTCGTCCCCAAAATGACTTTTCCCAACCATGGCACAGCAAACAGAACGCGTCCATCCGCTGTTTTTGGCACCATCAAGCCTACATCTGCCCCCAAGAATTCCCGATCTACGACGATATGGACACCTTGGCTGGGTGCCACGATAGGTTTGGTGGGGCGCCTGCCACCGCCGCCATTGGCGACCCCATCTTTCTGCCGAAGTTCGTCCACCCATACGCCTGCTGCGTTGACAACGCAACGGGAGTTGATCCGATACTGTCGGCCGGTCTGCATGTCTTCACAGACGAGCCCGGCGACTTTTCCATCCTCATAAAGAATATCTGCTGCGCGGCAATAGTTCACCAGCAGGGCGCCGTAGGTTGCTGCGGTGCGGGCCAGTGCCAACGCCAGTCGCGCGTCATTGAACTGCCCGTCCCAGTACTTGACGCCGCCCCTGAGCCCCTGCGGCTGTGCCGTTGGCAATGCGGCGAGGGTTTCGTCGTGGCTCAGAAATTCGGTCTTCCCCAAGCCGGCCTTGCCCGCCAGCGCGTCATACATCTTGAGGCCGATCCCATAGAAGGGCGTCTCCCACCATTTATAGGACGGCATGATAAACGACAGAGGTTGCGCCAGATGCGGCGCATTGTTCAGCAATGTGGTGCGCTCATGCAAGGCCTCTCGCACCAGCGCGATATTGCCCTGCGCCAGATACCGCACCCCGCCGTGAACCAGTTTGGTGGACCGGGATGAGGTGCCTTTGGCAAAATCGTGGGACTCCACCAAGACCACACTGAGGCCCCGCGCGGCCGCGTCCAGCGCCACACCGAGCCCGGTAGACCCGCCTCCGACGATGGCAATGTCATAGTGACGGACCTCTGACAGTCGGGTGATCAGTTGATCCCGATGGGTGAATAGGGGCTGCGTTTTGATGGCCATAAGTCAAGTTTTTCGGCTGTTCAACAAATTGCGCTGGTTTGTGCATTGCTCGCAACAATCAGTCGCAAAAAAAGGCCGTGCGACGAATTTGCTCACACGGCCACCTTTTAGAGCATGGGGACTAGCAATGCTTTTTTAGCGAACCTTGCCGTTTTTCCAGGCAGTCAACAGCGTGTCATAGGCAATGGTTTCACCCTTGGGCTTTTCGTTGGCCAACTTCTTCCAGGGGGCACCCTTGTCGCTCAGCCACTTGGCGGGGTCTTGCTTGGGATTGAGCTTGGGAGCGCAGTGCGCCATACCGGCCCGCTCCAGGCGACCCATCACCTGGTCCATCTCCTCAGCCAGGTTGTCCATCGCGGCCTGCGGCGTTTTCTCGCCAGTGACCGCCACGGCCACGTTCTTCCACCACAGCTGCGCCAGCTTCGGGTAGTCGGGGACGTTGGTGCCGGTCGGCGTCCAGGCCACACGGGCCGGGCTGCGATAGAACTCGATCAGTCCGCCGTACTTTTGGGCGTTCTGCGTGAAGTAATCATGCCGAATGTCGCTATCGCGGATGAAGGTCAGTCCGGTGATGGACTTCTTCAAGGAGACCGTCTTGCTCGTGACGAACTGCGCGTACAACCAAGCTGCGGCCACCTTGTTGGGGTCATGGTCCTTGAAAAAGGTCCACGATCCCACGTCCTGGTAGCCGTTTTGCATGCCCTGCTTCCAGTACGGTCCGTTGGGGCCTGGTGCCATGCGCCACTTCGGCGTACCGTCGGAATTCACCACCGGCAAGCCGGTTTTGACCATATCGGCGGTGAATGCCGTGTACCAGAAGATCTGCTGGGCGATCTGGCCTTGCGCCGGCACCGGACCAGCTTCGCCGAAGGTCATGCCACTGGCTTCCTTGGGCGCGTACTTCTTCATCCAGTCGATGTATTTCGTGAGCGCATAGACGGCCGCCGGCGAGTTGGTGGCGCCTCCTCGCGACACGGATGCCCCCACCGGTGTGCATTTGTCAGCAGCAACACGGATGCCCCACTCGTCAACCGGCATCCCGTTGGGAATGCCGACGTCGGCGGTTCCCGCCATGGAGAGCCACGCATCAGTAAAACGCCAGCCCAGCGAGGGGTCCTTTTTGCCGTAGTCCATGTGGCCGTAGATCGGCTTGCCGTCGATGGTCTTCACATCTTCGCTGAAGAACGCGGCGATGTCTTCGTAAGCGCTCCAATTCAGCGGCACGCCCAAGTCATAGCCGTATTTGGCTTTGAACTTGTCCTGCAGGTCCTTCTTCGCGAACAAGTCGGCACGGAACCAATAGAGGTTGGCGAACTGCTGGTCGGGCAACTGGTAGAGTTTTTTGTCCGGCGCGGTAGTGAAGCTGGTGCCGATGAAGTCCTTCAGATCCAGGCCCGGGTTGGTGTACTCCTTGCCTTTGCCGGTCATGTAGTCGGTCAGGTTCATGATCTTGCCGTAGCGGTAATGCGTTCCAATCAGGTCGGAGTCGGAGATCCAGCCGTCGTAGATCGACTTGCCCGACTGCATCGAGGTCTGCAGCTTCTCGACCACGTCACCTTCCTGGATGAGGTCGTGCTTGACCTTGATCCCGGTAATCTCCTCGAACGCCTTGGCCAGCGTCTTGGATTCGTATTCATGCACCGTGAGTGTCTCCGACACCGTGCTGATTTCGTTGACACCCTTGGCTTTGAGCTTCTTGGCCGCGTCGATGAACCATTTCATCTCCGCCGCCTGCTGGTTCTTGGACAAGGTGGACGGCTGAAATTCGCTGTCAATCCACTTCTTGGCCGCAGCCTCATCGGCCCAACCCTGGCTAGCCATCGCGCAGGCGACAGCCACAGTCAGTGCGCTATACCGCAACTTCATAATCAATCTCCTCAGATGTGTAGACCCCTGCTTCAAAGGCTGCTTCGGCTCCAGGGGACAACAAGCCGATCCTTGATACCTCAATGGCTAGCCTTTGCGCATGATCAGCGCGAGCAAACCCATGGACACCACAAAGCTGATCCAGATGGAAGGTTCCATCTCCAGTCCCAACCAGACCACCAACTTGCCGCCGATACCCACGAATGCCAGATTCACATACGCCGCCGTCAACAGCCCGATAAACAAGCGATCCCCACGGGTCGTGTCCAGCGGCAAGAACCCCCGCCTCGGGCTGGTAGGGGACTTGACTTCCCACACCGTCATGCCAAACAGCATGAGCACAATGCAGATGAAGAAAACGGCTACAGGCGTAGTCCAGGCCATCCAGTCAAACATGCAAAACTCCTATCAAACGCGTCCCATCGCGAAACCCTTCGCGATGTAATTCCGAACAAACCAGATCACAATGGCACCCGGCACAATCGTCAGGACACCGGCGGCGGCCAGGGTGGCCCAATCCATGCCGGATGCCGAGACGGTGCGCGTCATGATTGCGACAATCGGTTTGGCATTCACACTGGTCAAGGTGCGGGCCAGCAATAACTCCACCCAGCTGAACATGAAACAGAAGAAGGCGGCAACGCCGACGCCGGCCTTGATCAAGGGCAGAAAAATGGTGATGAAAAACCTCGAAAACGAATAGCCGTCGATATAGGCAGTTTCATCGATTTCTCTGGGGATTCCGCTCATGAAGCCCTCCAGAATCCAGACCGCCAGCGGTACATTGAACAAGAGGTGTGCCAGTGCGACGGCCAAGTGGGTGTCCATCAAACCCACGGTGGAATAAAGCTCAAAAAAAGGCAACAAAAAGACCGCCGGGGGCGTCATCCGGTTAGTCAGCAACCAGAAAAAGACGTGTTTGTCACCCAGAAAGCTGTAACGGGAGAACGCGTAGGCCGCGGGCAAGGCCACGGTGATTGAGATCACGGTGTTGATGGCGACATAAATCAGGCTGTTGATGTAGCCCTCGTACCACGATGGGTCCGTCAGAATCGTCTTGTAGTTGTCCCAGGTAAAGTGCTGCGGCAACAAGGAAAAGCTGGACAATATGTCTTCGTTCGTCTTGAACGACATATTGATCATCCAGTACACCGGCAGCAGGGCGAACACAATGTAGGCGACCAGGAACACTGAGCGCTTCTGAAACCCCGACTTATTCATGACCACCCTCCTTTTCCTGGGTGCCGACGCGCTGCATCCAGTTGTACAAAATGAAACATAGCAACAGAATGATCAGGAAATAGATCAAGGAAAAAGCGGCTGCCGGCCCCAGGTCAAACTGCCCGACCGCCTTCTGCGTCAGGAACTGCGACAGGAACGTGGTCGAGTTGCCCGGCCCGCCACCAGTCAGCACGAAGGGCTCGGTGTAGATCATGAAACTGTCCATGAAGCGCAGGAGCACTGCGATCATCAGAACCCCCCGCATTTTGGGCAGCTGCACATACCAAAACACCGCGAATTTGCTGGCGCCGTCAATGCTGGCGGCTTGGTAGTACGCGTCCGGAATCGAGCGCAGGCCGGCATAGCCCAACAAGGCCACCAACGGGGTCCAGTGCCACACGTCCATGAGCAGAACGGTGATCCATGCATGGGTAGCGTTGCCGGTGTAGCTGTAATCAATACCCAGCCCCTGCAGGGCAGCTCCCATCAAGCCGATGTCAGTGCGTCCGAAAATTTGCCAGATGGTGCCCACTACATTCCAGGGGATGAGCAGCGAAAGCGACACAATGACCAACACCGCCGACGACTTCCATCCCTGGGCGGGCATGGACAAGGCCAGCAGGATGCCCAATGGCAGTTCCACCGCAAGGACCGAGAACGAAAACGTCAGCTGCCGCAACAAGGCACCGTGCAGTTCTTCATCACGCATGATGGCGGCAAACCACTCGGTGCCGACAAACACCCGACGCTCCGGTGAAATAATGTCTTGCACCGAATAATTGACGACCGTCATCAAGGGCAGAATGGCCGAGAATGCGACGCAAATCAACACCGGCAGGATCAGGAACCAGGCTTTTTGGTTCACCGGTTTGGTGGTAGTGCTCATGACACGAGCTCCTCATTTTTGTAAAAACAGCTGTGTTCGCCCATCACCGTCAACCAGACGGTTTCTCCCGGTGACAGCTGCGCCGCGTCGGACGACAGGCGCGCCTTGATCGTGTGGCCCGCCAGTGTCGCGCTCAACATGACATGGGTGCCCACATCCTGCACCTGCGACACCGTCGCGGCCACGGCCCCCGCCGTGCCAGCGGATACCAGCGCCACGTACTCGGGACGAACGCCAAGCTTGATCTCCCCCGCTGGCAACGCGCGACCTGGTGGCAATGCCAAAACAAGGCCACCCACGTGGAACCCTTCTTCGTCCACTTGGCCGGGCAAAAAATTCATGCCGGGCGAGCCAATGAAATGGCCGACAAAGGTATGACTGGGCCGTTCAAACAAGTCGGCCGCCGAGCCGACCTGCACGGCGCGACCCCGGGTCATCACCATCACCTGATCAGCAAAGGTCAGCGCCTCCACCTGGTCGTGCGTCACGTAAATCAGGGTCAGCTTGAGTTCGTGGTGAATCTGTTTGAGTTTTCGGCGCAATTGCCATTTAAGGTGCGGATCGATGACCGTCAGCGGCTCATCAAACAAGACCGCCGAGACGTCGGGCCGGACCAGGCCGCGACCCAGCGATATTTTTTGCTTCGCATCCGCCGCCAGACCAGACGCGCGCTGGTTCAACTGGCCGCTCATTTCCAGCATCTCGGCAATCTCGCCCACCCGTTTGTTGATCTGCTCTTTGGGAACTTTGCGATTGCGCAGCGGAAATGCCAGATTTTCGGCCACGGTCATGGTGTCGTAAATCACCGGGAACTGAAACACCTGGGCGATGTTGCGTTCTTGCGGCGAGGCGCGCGTGACGTCGTGCCCATCAAAGCGCACGCTACCTTGTGACGGCACCAACAAGCCCGACATGATGTTGAGCATGGTGGTCTTGCCGCAACCCGAGGGGCCGAGCAGCGCATAGGCCCCGCCATCTTCAAAGGTCATCTTCAGGGGCAGCAGCGCATAGTCGCTGTCCTGCTTGGGGTCCCGCTTGTAGGCGTGGGCCAGATCGAGATCGATGCGTGCCATATCAGCGCCCTCCGCCGCGCACCGGAGACAGCAGCAGCATCCCCCGGGCGTCAAACACATAAACCTGAGCCGGATTGAAATAGAGGGTGACAGACGCACCCAAATCAAAGTAATGAACGCCGGTCAACTGCGCCACCAGTTCGCCCACCGGGGTGACCACGTGCACAAAGGTATCGGAGCCCGAAATTTCGGCCAGCTCCACCTTGCCAGGCAAGGAGACGTCGCCCTCTCCCGCGCTCACGCGCAGGGCGCTGGCACGCATGCCGACGGTAAGTTGGTGCGACGCCGTGGCCGGCAAGCCCATGGCCAGCAACGGTCCGCCGTCCAGCTGCACGCCACCCGCGCCAACGCTGGCTCCCAACAGATTCATCGGGGGATCACTGAAGGCCCGCGCCACGCGCAACGATTTTGGTTTATGGAACACTTCGGCCGTGGGGCCGTACTGCAACAGTTCACCGGCATCCATGACGGCGGTATAGCCGCCCAGCAGGAGCGCCTCACCAGGTTCGGTGGTGGCGTAAATCACCGTTGAACTACCCGCCGCGAACAGGGCACTCAGCTCTTCGCGCAGCTCTTCGCGCAATTTGTAGTCCAGGTTCACCAGCGGCTCATCCAGCAGCATCAAAGGCGCCCCTTTCGCCAAGGCACGCGCCAAGGCCACACGCTGCTGCTGCCCGCCCGACAGTTCGGACGGATAACGATCCAGAAACATTTCAATATGAAGTTTTTCGGCCAACTCGCGCACGCGCTGATCAATGCCTTTTTCACCCCGCAACTTCAACGGGGATGCAATGTTGTCGCGAACCCTCAACGAGGGGTAATTGATGAACTGCTGGTACACCATCGCCACGTTGCGCTCACGCACCGGCACGCCGACGACGTTCTGGCCATCGACCAGCACCCGGCCAGCGCTGGGCACATCCAGCCCCGCCATGATGCGCATGAGACTGGTCTTGCCCGCCTGGGTTGCGCCCAACAACACGGTCACAGCGCCACTGCGCGGGGCAATGCTCATGTCGTACAACCACGACTGCACCCCCACTTTCTTGCTGATGGCCTCAAGAGTCAACTGCATCACGCTACCTTTAAGAATTATGTTTGAAGACGAATCAAATTTTCGATTTCGTGAATTATTGTTCGTTTTAATTCCTTTTGTATCGGTATTTACCCTATAGATGTTCTTTTTATTTCGTTTTACAGTCTACACCACCGTCCATTTAGGGAAAAATACAAGAATGAATCCAAACCCCAGACAACTCACTTTGCTTGCCGTCGTGCAGGCCCAGGGCTCCGTCACAGTCGAGCAATTGGCAGACCAACTAGGCGTCACCCTGCAAACCGTGCGACGTGATGTACAACGGCTAGCCGACGAGGGACTGCTCGCGCGCTTTCACGGCGGCGTGCGCGTGCGCAGCTCAACCGTTGAGAACATTGCCCACCAGCAGCGTGAAAATCTGAATGCGGAAGGCAAATCCCGTATCGCCCGCGCCGTCGCCGCCGCGGTTCCCAACGATTGCTCGCTGATCCTGAACATCGGCACCACGACCGAAGCCATTGCCCGAGCCCTACTCCATCACACGGGACTGCGAGTCATCACGAACAACTTGAATGTCGCCACCATCCTCAGCGCCAATTCACGAAGTGAAGTGATCGTGGTCGGCGGCGTGGTGCGGGGGCGGGACCGCGGCATCGTCGGCGAAGCGGCCGTGGATTTCATCCGCCGCTTCAAGGTGGACATCGCCCTCATCGGCATATCCGGCATTGAGGCCGACGGCACCTTGCGAGACTATGACTACCGTGAAGTCAAAGTCTCGCAAACCATCATTGCGCACGCGCGTGAAGTGTGGCTTGCCGCTGACGTCAGCAAATTCGACCGCCCGGCCATGGTGGAGGTGGCCACCCTGTCCCAGATTGACCGTCTGTTCACGGACGCAGCACCGCCAGAGCCATTTCCGGCACTTTTGACGGAGGCTCATGTGCGTTACGACATTGCGCTGCCTTGACATCGCCGACGCTGCTTGTGCTGTCCTCGACCTGAATCCTCCATCCCCTCATCAACGGTGCCCCCATGACCTATCTGCTCGCCCTGGACCAGGGCACCTCCAGCTCCCGCAGCATTATTTTTGACGCCGAAGGGCGTACCGTGGCCCAGGCGCAGCAAGAGCTTGCGCAGATCTACCCGCAGCCCGGCTGGGTAGAGCACGACCCGCAGGAAATCTGGCGCACCCAGCTGGCCACTGCCCGCGATGCGCTGGCCAAAGCAGGCATCCAGGCGCGTGAGGTGCGCGCCATCGGCATCACCAACCAGCGTGAAACGACGGTGGTCTGGAACCGGGCCACCGGTCTGCCGATTCACCACGCCATCGTCTGGCAGGACCGCCGCGCCGAGCCCACCTGCGTCGCCTTGCGCGAACGCGGGCTGGCCGACACGATCCAGGCCAAAACCGGATTGCTGGTCGACGCCTATTTTTCCGGCACCAAGCTCAAGTGGATCCTGGACCATGTGCCTGGCGCGCGACAACAGGCGAACAATGGCGAACTGGCTTTTGGCACGGTGGACAGCTGGCTGATCTGGCGCCTCACCGGCGGCGCCGTGCACGCCACCGATGTCAGCAACGCCTCACGCACCATGCTGTTCAACGTTCACACCAACCAGTGGGACCCCGAGTTGCTGCAGGCGCTGGACATTCCAGCCAACATGATGCCCACGGTCAAACCATCCAGCGCACTGTATGGCGAAGTCACGCCTGACCTGCTGGGGCACGCCATCGCCATAGGCGGCGTGGCCGGCGACCAGCAAAGTGCCTTGTTTGGGCAAGCCTGCTTCAAGGCGGGCATGGTCAAAAACACCTACGGCACGGGATGTTTCATGCTGATGCACACGGGGAAAACGTTCCAGACGTCGCACAACGGCCTGATCACCACCAGCGCGGCGCAAGCCACGGCACAGACCGAGTTTGCCATCGAAGGCAGCGTGTTTGTGGGCGGCGCCGTGGTGCAATGGCTGCGCGACGGCCTGCGCGCCATTCCCAGCAGCGGCGAGGTGCAGGCCCTGGCCCAAAGCGTGCCCGACTCGGGCGGCGTGATCGTGGTGCCGGCCTTCACCGGGCTGGGCGCCCCTTACTGGAAACCGGATGCCCGCGGCACCATTACCGGCCTGACACGCGGCAGCACGGTGGCCCACATCGCCCGGGCCGCGCTGGAGAGCATCGCTTTTCAAAGCGCTGCCTTGCTGCAAGCCATGAGTCGCGATGCGGTGGCAGCGGGCGGCGCCACGGTGGCCGAACTGCGGGTCGATGGCGGCGCCTGCATCAATGATCTTTTGATGCAATTCCAGGCCGACTTACTGGGCATTCCGGTGGTCCGCCCGGCAGTGACCGAGACCACGGCACTCGGTGCGGCTTACCTGGCTGGCCTGGCGACCGGGGTCTACAATAATACGGACGAGCTGACCGACCTGTGGCGATCGGAGCGACGCTTCTTGCCCACACTCGATACCCAGCGCGCCCGGGAACTGATGGAGCGGTGGGAGCATGCCGTCAGACAAACTGTGCTGGTGGCCAGCCCTCTTCAGGAGCAATCATGAACGGATTTAAGAACATCACTGTTGGTCAGCGTCTGGCCTTCGGTTTCGGTCTGTCTTCGCTGTTGCTGGTGTTGATCGCTGGCGGCTCATGGTGGGTGCTGAGTTCGGTCAAGCAAGGCGTTGACGTGATCGTCAACGAAAACAACCGCAAGACCGATGTCGCCTGGCGCATGCGCGCCGAGCTCGAAGAAACCGCGCGCTCCGTGCGCAACCTGATCGTCACCCGCGACACCGGCGTGCAAGCCAAACAAAAAGAGCTTCAGGCCGAGTCCCGCAAACGGTTCGACACCATCTACGACTCGCTGGCCGTGCTGCTGGTCGACGACGAGGAAAAAAAGCTCTATGCCGCCATCGGCCAGCTGCGCGGCGTGGTGCTGCCGCTGCTTGACGAAGCGATGGAGCAGGCCACACGCGGCATGAAAGAGGTCGCCAGCGAGACCCTGATCGACAAAGTTCAAAAGCCGCAAACGCAGTGGATTGAGGCGATGCAGGCCTTGATCGATCTGCAGAGCAAGCGCACCGCGGCCGGTGTGGATTCGATGAAGGCGAACTATGCCGCCGCGACGATCGGCCTGTTGGGCGGCATGGTGGCGGCGGTGGCGGTCAGCCTGGGCCTGGGCTTGGGCATTGGTCGCTCGCTGGTACGGGAGCTCGGGGGCGAGCCGCTGTATGCGCGCGACGTGGCGCGACGCATCGCCGCGGGAGACCTGGCCTACAGCATCAAGCTGCGTGCCGGCGATAACGAAAGCCTGCTGTCAGCGATGCGGGAAATGCAGCACGGCCTGCGTGCGATGGTGGTCGAGATCAAGGAGTCCGCCGATTCAGTGTCGCTGGCCAGCGACGAGATTGCGCAGGGCAATTTCGACCTGAGCAACCGCACCGAGCAGCAATCCTCCAGCCTGCAGCAAACCAGTACCTCGATGGCGCAGCTGACCGATACGGTGCGGCACAACACCAGCTCGGCACGCGAAGCAAGCGCCCTCGCTTCATCGGCCGCGAAGGTGGCCAGCGAAGGCGGTGATGCCGTCAACGAAGTGGTGCGGCGGATGGAAGAGATTCAGGCGTCGAGCCGCAAGATCACCGAAATCATCGGCGTGATCGACGGCATTGCATTCCAGACCAACATTCTGGCGCTGAACGCCGCGGTCGAAGCGGCACGGGCCGGCGAGCAAGGCCGTGGCTTTGCCGTGGTGGCCAGCGAAGTGCGCAGCCTGGCGCAGCGCAGCGCGGAGGCAGCCAAGGAAATCAAGACGCTGATCTCCGATAGCGTCGAACGGGTCGATGGCGGTAGCCGCCTCGTCGTGCAGGCCGGCGTGACCATGTCTGACATCGTGGCCCGGGTACGCCAGGTGTCGACCATCGTGACCGAGATCACCAGCGCGTCGGCCGACCAGGAATCGGGCATCGGGCAGATCGCGGTCTCCGTCAATGAGCTGGACACCATGACGCAGCAGAACGCCGCCTTGGTGGAACAGAGCACCGCCGCGGCGCAGAGCCTGAAGGGCCAGGCCACGCGTCTGACCGAGACGGTGTCGCAGTTCCGGCTGGCGGCCTAACCAGCGGCGCCGCCGGAACGGCCGTGCTTTTTGATTAGACTCAAAGACTCGGCCACATTGTTTGTGGCGACCCAACTGCAGGAACATCCATGAGCAAGCGCATTGCATTCATTGGCGGCGGCAACATGGCCAGCGCCCTCATCGGCGGCTTGATCGGCCAGGGCTTCGCGCCCGACCATCTCGACGTTGTCGAGCCCTTTGCAGAGGCCCAGGAAAAGCTTAAAAGCGCCTACGGCATCGTCGCCGAGGCCCAGCCCGGTGCGTTTTTGGCCCAGGCCGCCATGGTGATTTGGGCCATCAAGCCCCAGACCTTCAAGGACGCTGCGCTGCAAGTGCGGTTTCACACCAAAAATGCCCTGCACTTCAGCGTGGCCGCCGGCATCCGCAGCGACAGCATTGCGCGCTGGCTGGGCACCGAGCGGGTGGTGCGTGCCATGCCCAACACACCGGCCTTGATTGGCAAAGGCATCACCGCCCTGTTCGCGCGGCCTGCCGTGACGGCACAGGACAAGGACTCGGTCAGCCAGGTGGTGGCCAGCACCGGCGAGTACCTCTGGCTCGACGCCGAAGACCAGCTGGACGCGGTCACCGCCCTGTCCGGCTCCGGCCCGGCCTATATGTTTTACTTCATGGAAGCGATGACCACGGCGGGCGTCGACATGGGCCTGACGCGCGCTCAGGCCTACCAGCTGGCAATCGCCACCTTCATTGGGGCGGGCGAGCTGGCGCGCAGCTCGGGCGAGCCGCCCGAAGTCCTGCGCCAACGCGTTACCTCCAAAGGTGGCACCACGCATGCGGCGATCTCCAGTCTGGACGACGACAAGGTCAAAACCCAGTTTATCCGGGCCATGCACGCCGCCCGGCGCCGGGCCAAAGAGCTGGGCGATGAATTTGGTGGCGCGTGATTGACAAATCCCGCGCAGACCGTCAACGCGCGCCCACAGGAAAACGTTAGGGGACGGCAGGTCTTCGGTCATCCGGCCGCGAGTACGCGACACAGACGACACTTCGTCACCCCTAAGGATTCATTCATGAAAAAACTGCTTTCCGCCCTGATCAGCGCCGCCCTGATCGCCATGCCCCTGGCCGTGATCTCCACCCCCGTGGCAGCCGCCAGCGCCACGCAGACCAAGACGGTGAAAAAAGGAACGCACGCCAAAGCGAAAACCAAGGCCAAGGCCAAACACAGAAAATCGGCCGCCAAGAAGAAGATGTAAGCCCCGGCGGGTCAAAGCGGCGCACCCAAAGCGCTGCCTTCGCCCCAAATTTCCCCCAAAAGCCGCCTGCGTTCAGGCGGCTTTTTTATTGGAACGCGTAGCTCGCCGCAATGCCGGCAAACAGCGTGAATCCGAGCCAGTGGTTGAGGCGGAAGGCCTTGAAGCAACCGGCGCGCGTGCGGCCGCGGATCAGGGTGTAGTGCCACACCACCTGCCCCAGAGCCAGCCCCATTGCTATATAAAATATAGCGCCTAGCCTATACTCTGCGAGGGCTAGAGCCCAAATAGTCATATACAACAGATACGACAGCAGGATCACCGGCACGTCCAGCCGCCCGAGCGTGATGGCCGACGTTTTCATGCCAATGGCGAGGTCATCATCCCGGTCCACCATGGCGTACTCGGTGTCATAAGCCAGTACCCAGAACAGATTGCCCAGCAGCAACACCCAGGCCAGCGACGGCGCGCTCGATTGCATGGCGGAAAGACTGAACGAATCTCGGCCTTGCACGGCGGAGAAAGCCATCGGAATGCCGAAGCTGAAGGCCACGCCCAGCACGGCTTGCGGCATGGAGACGACCCGTTTGGCATAGGGGTAGAGCAGCGTGACGACCAGCGCCACGACCGACCAGCCGATGGTGGCGGCGTTGGTGCTCAGCACCAGCGCAAACGCCAGCAGCGCCAGCACCGCCCCGAGCAGCAGCGCCTCTTTCACCGACACGGCACCGGTGGTCACCGGGCGCCCCGCGGTGCGCTTGACGTGCCGATCGAAGTCACGGTCGGCCACATCGTTGATGCAGCAACCCGCGCTGCGCATGAGGATGGTGCCGAGCGTGAACACCCCCAGCAAATGCCAGCCGGGGAAGCCGTGCGCGGCAATCCACAGCGCGCTGAGCGTCGGCCACAGCAGCAGCAGCCAGCCGGCCGGGCGGCTCCAGCGAATCAGATCCAGGTAGAGGGCCAGACGGGAGCGAAAACGGGGCGAAAGAGGAGGAAGAGGAGAACGAGGTTTCACGGCAGAGGGGTCAGGGCGGGGCGAAAAATACGGATTTGCTATTTATTTAATAGCTTCTCGCGCAATAGGTACGAGGGCTAGCGGCACATTTTACTTAAACCACAGCCTATGACAGACGCACCACGCCCGGCAGCTCGCAGGCATAGATGGCGTTGCGCAGCGCCGCAATCGCCTCGTAGCGGGTGAAGCTGCGGCGCCAGACCAGCACCACCCGGCGCGTCGGAGGATCTCCCGCGAACGGCAGGTATTTCACAAAAGCATCGCCATCGCGCTTGCGCCGGGGCTTCGGCGCCAAAGCGTCTTTGGGCACGCTCAGGCGCGGCACCAGCGTGACGCCCATGCCGGCGGCCACCATGTGCTTGATGGTCTCCAGGGATGAACCTTCAAAGCTCTTGCGAATGCCCTCGGCGTTGCTGGAAAAGCGGGAAAATTCCGGGCACACCTCCAGCACGTGGTCGCGAAAACAATGGCCGCTGCCCAGCAGCAGCATGGTCTCGCGCTTGAGTTCCTCGGTGGTGACCGCTTTTTTGGCAGCCAAAGCGTGATGGGTCGGCACGGCCGCCAAAAAGGGTTCGTCATACAGCGGCGCCACGGCCAGCCCGGCATCCGGAAAAGGCTCGGCCAGAATGGCGCAGTCAATTTCACCGGTACGCAACATCTCAAGCAGTTTGACGGTGAAATTTTCCTGCAGGATCAGCGGCATTTGCGGGGTATGCGCAATCATCTGGCCGACCAGATCGGGCAGCAGATAGGGACCGATGGTGTAGATTACCCCGAGCGTGAGCGGCCCACTCAAAGGGTCTTTGCCGCGCTTGGCGATCTCACGGATAGCGGCCGCCTGTTCCAGCACGCTTTGCGCCTGGCGCACGATTTCTTCGCCCAGCGGCGTCACCGACACCTCGTTGGCGCTGCGCTCAAACAGCTTGACGTCGAGCTCTTCTTCGAGCTTTTTGACGGCCACCGACAGCGTCGGCTGCGACACATAGCATGCGTCGGCGGCTTTGCCAAAGTGGCGTTCCCGGGCCACGGCCACGATGTATTTAAGCTCGGTCAGTGTCATGGCGTGATTGTGGCATTCAACGCCCCGACATCAGGGTGCCAGCACCCGAAGCTGAATCAGCTGCCGGGACTCGGCCGTCGTGTCGCTGCGGTAGACCCCGCGCGGCGCACGGCTGTCGGTCGTCGCGATCGTGACCCATTGCCCCAGCGTTGCGCTGACCGTGGTCGCCAGGCGGCTGCGTGACTGGGTTGGCAGTTCGGCGCCGGTGCGCTCACCCACTGCGGCCGCCTGTACCTCGATCTCGACCGTCACTACCTGCTTGCCACCGGGCCAGCGCGGCTGCACGGTGAGGCCTTGGCCGGCGTCCATCCAGGTCACGGCATTGCGCACCGCGCCCCCGCTGCTGCTGGCGGAAACGCCGGAGGCCGCCAGCGCCGCGCTCTGCGCCACCGCCGACTGCACCCACTGCACCGGCATCGCCTGCCCCAGGCGCAGGCTGGCCTTGGCGCCGTTGCGCACCCGGATCTGTTGCGGCGCCAGCGTCGGCTCGCGTGACTGCGTGCTGACCGTGACACCGCCCGTGTCTTGCACCTGCCGCAATTCCACCGTCAGGTCGCGCTGGGGCAAGGCCGCCAGCACCGACGGCACTGACAGCGCGCAAAAGGTGGCGAGGCCCAGAAGTTTCAAGACAAGAAGTTTCATGATGAGGCTCACTGCCGGAACAGCACGGCCGGCAACTCAAGCGCCCTGATCTGCAGCGCCGCCCGCTCGGCCTCGCCCTTGCTGTCAAAAGGTCCGGCGCGAACCCGGATGAGGCGCCCGGCCGGCGTGTCGGAGGATTCCGCGCTCGACGCCAGACCGGTCGCCGCGACTTGGGTCCGCGCCTTGTGTGCATTGGCCGCATCGGCAAAGGCCCCGACCTGGACAAACCATTGGTGCTTTGCAGGGACGGGTTTGGGTTGGGTCGGCGGCGCGGCGGGCGCGGGCGCGGGCCTGACGATGGCGACGACGTCGGGCACGGCGGGCACGGCGGGCACAGCCTCGCGCGCCACCACGCTGGACGCTGCCGCCACCGGCTGCAGCGCGACCGTCAGGTCTTTGGCCGCGGCCGTGACCAGTCCGGACTGTGCCAGGTGAGCGCCGGTCGGTCCGAGGCTCAGGACAAAAGCCGCCGCACTGGCCGCCAGCGCCAGCACCAGCCCATTGGCCGCCGCCAGGCCCAGCCCGCGCCGTCGGCTGCTGGCCTGCCGCGCGAGCACGGCACAAGCCTCCTTGATGTTGGTGGTGTCGCGCAAGGCGACTGAAATCTTCTCGCTGCAAGACGTGTAATACCAGGCATTGGCATACAGGCCGGGCAGCACCACGGCGACCGTCGCGAACAGCAGGAGCAGCAGCAGGCCGGTCGCCTCGGAATAGTGGAACGCCAGCTTGCCGACACCAAAAACAAGCAGGGCCAGCCCCAACAGCGCCGCCCCATAGGCCAGCGCCCAGCGCCACATCCGGCGATAGACAAGCCAGCTCAAGGTCGCCGCGCAGGCCGGCCAGTGCCAGCTGACGCCGGTCTTGCCGGCTGCATCAAACTGGAAAAAATGACGCAGGTAGTAAGCCTGGCCCTGGGGACCAATGGCGGCCTTGTAGAGCTCGGCGGTCACGCCGTTGGCCAGGGGATTCTCGGGTTCGGATGCCATCAATATTGCCGGGTTGAGCGCTCAGGGGGTTGGACAGCGACAGTCTAATTCACCTTGGCCGACTTCTTCTCCAGGATGACCAAGGCCATGCCGCCCAGAATGGCGCCCGACGCCAACACCATGCGCCAGCTGACGGACTCGCCCAGCAAGACCATACCGCCGACGGTGGCCAGCACCGGTGGCCGGCGGTCAGCGCGGCATCCAGGCGGCGCAGTTCCAACACTGCTCGAAGCCGCCTTCCACCAGTTCACCGCAAGTACAGAGCCAGCGATGCTGCGGCACATGCTGCAAGTCGTACAGCAACTCGCGCGCCCGTGCCTCCTGGGCCGGATGATGAATCCAGACCTCTGGCAGGCACTGATCCGGCGGCAGCTCACCCGCCACGCCGGCCAGATACTGGCGCTGCACGCTGGCGACGATGCCTTCGTCATTTAGCGCGTCAGCCCACAGCGTGGCAATCGCCAGATTGGAGGCTTGGGTCAGGCGCAGCATGATGCACAAGCATACGCGGCTTTGTGGTTCTGGGCCGCGAGTGGTCGAACCGATTCATTGCACAGTGGCACTTCAGACTTGAACGCGCGTGAGTATTGTCAAAGACAAACGGCAAAAATAGGCAAATACTGCCGCTTGGACAGAAGGAAGGAAGTGTATGAACTTCATTGTCTTGATCATTGGCGCACCGTTCGCGGTGATCTTCTTGTACACGTTGATCAGTCTGCTTCGGTAAGGTGGATGA
>NZ_DHXT01000097.1:5541-5669 GCF_002413825.1 Rhodoferax sp. UBA5149 | reverse complement strand
GAATCGCTGCTACGCAGTTGGGGCGCTTGCGAGTCGCTATGCGTTGCCGGTCTCTACCACGCGGTCTACGGAACCGACAGGTACAAGCCGGCACTGAACTCTCTGGCCGGACGGCAAGGCATCGCGGA
>NZ_DHXT01000097.1:0-5202 GCF_002413825.1 Rhodoferax sp. UBA5149 | reverse complement strand
GCAACTCGCGCAAATGTGTGAACTCATTCTCGCAAACGAACTTGAGATCGCAAGCAACAGCGCTGAGTTTCGAGCCCAGCATGGCGCCGAGCTGTCCAGGCTCTTCGAGCGCATGTCCGGGCTGGTCAGCGAAGTCGGCTTTCAGGCGTATCGCCGCATGCTCGGCTGAGAAGGCCTACGTCTTCACAGGCCGCACAGTTCCAGTACGGCTCGAAGGCGCCGTCGGATACCGCGTCAGGCGTCCACCGGCTCGATGCGAGCCCCGTCCGGATAGTGCGACCAGTTGTCGATATCGAACAAGCGCCAGGCTGGAATCGCCCACGACAAGCCCTTGCCGTCGCCGGGCGCATCGATTTTGAGGATCGGATTGGCGCAAGCGCTCAACGCAGCGGCAACGACGGTCAAAATACAGGCGGTTTGACGCATGACAAAGTCCCTCATTCGTAGTTCGAGCCGACTCAGGTCGTTGGCGTATAGCCGCGTTTCGGGTCCTCGGTGGCCGCCGTCGCGGTGGGGGCCTTCGCGCCGTCGCCTTGATCTTCCGGAATCTTCAGTCCGATATAAGTGCCCGCGCTGATGCCGAGCAAGGCCAGCAGTGACGCATCGAATTCCGGCATCGTCAGCCGGGTCGCGACTCTGACCAAGAACATGATGCCGAGCGCGACCGTCATCACCAGCATCTGGAAGCGCTGGATCGTGATGCCGTTCACATCGCTGAGAAGATCGTGAAAGAACACGCCGCTCTTGCCCGGCGCCATGGCGCGGCCTGACGACATGCCGAGCGACGCGATCGTGGTCGCGCTTGAAATACCCAGCAGCGACAGCGCCTGGCCGCTCAGCGACGGCATCTCGCCGGTGACGAGCCACAGGAAAACGAAGGCCGCGAAGATGATGGCAAACCACCACGCCATCTGCGTCTTCGCCAGACTGAAGGTCCGGCTTTCGAGTGGCCCCTCTTGCTCCCCGGCGTCGCGCAGCAAGGCCGAGCGACGCGCCAGATAGATGAGCAGCCCCCAGACGAGCACGACCACGGCGAGCGCCAAGGGCGACCACCACTCGAAGATATAGAAGCTGAATTGGCTGCCCGGTTTCACCAGGTGCTGTTCGGGCTGGTCGCCGTCATGAGACAGGCGAATGTCGTAGTCGAGCGTGCGTTTCGTGCCGACGGTATCGAGTGGTTGCCCCAGGATGACGGACCAGACGGCTTGATCCGCTTCGGCCGAGATTTTCGTCGCGCCTTCGTGACGCAGCCAGAACAATGCGCTCGGCTTCGGCCCGTCCAGGCAGCCGACGGCGCGCAAGCCCGTATTCATGCCATTGACGAACAGCATGAGTTTGGATACGTCGCCAATCTTGTCGCATGAAGGCTCCGCCTGTCGGGCAAAGGGGTGAATCTGGTTGATGCGG
Source organism: Rhodoferax sp. UBA5149 (assembly GCF_002413825.1). Lineage (GTDB taxonomy): Bacteria > Pseudomonadota > Gammaproteobacteria > Burkholderiales > Burkholderiaceae_C > Rhodoferax. Next base: position 3,795 of record NZ_DHXT01000097.1, on the reverse strand, counting down.
GTATCGGCTGGCGGCAATTGGTTCGCGCTATTCCTGGAGATGAACAGGAGCACCGCGACGACCGCGACATAGACGAGCGTGGACAACAAGGCCCGGTGGCTGTGAGACATGTTTTTCATACCGAAACTCCTGGAGGTGTTGAGGGGGTCATGAAAAGATCGCGCTCCGCCTGGCGCCGACGCACCAGCCCCGCCATCTTCACGCCGTCGGCAAGCACCCATCGGCTGAACTGATCGGCGGCGGCAACACGGTCGCCTTCGTTGAGCTCGCGCAGCAAGGTCGAGCTCTTCAGGTTGTTGACACCGAGGTTGAACGCGAAGCTGACCAAGGCGGCAAACTCGTTGTCGCTCAGCGGCACCCGCACGGATGGCAGCAGATCCCGGCCAACGTCGATCAAGTCGGCCTCCAAAAGACGCTCCGCTTGCGGTTTGGTGATGCCGCCCGCGTACAGCGCGTACGCCGCCGCCCGATCGCCGGGGCCACGCAAGTAGCGGCCGTTCTGTCGAATGGCGTGACCCCATCCGATGGTCCATATTTGAATCGGATCGAGATAAGGATCGATATTGACCGTCGTGGGGTCGCCGTCCGGGATTCCCTCGAACGATTTCACCAGATCGACGCCCGCCTGACTGACCTCGCGCTGTGCCATGCCCTGCCTCCTCTGCCGTACCACCCGGCCATTGACGCTTGGATTGTGCCGCGTTTACGCCCGTGACGCATCCCCCATTTTGATGACGAGGCGCCGCTCAAAGCTTCGCTGGCTACGCCTTCAAGAACTCGGCCTTGCCGCCGAGCCAGCGCTGCACGTGTTTCTCGGCCAGCGCCGGATGTTGGTCAAGCATCAGCGGCGCCAGGCGGCGGGCCCAGGCCAGCAGCGCGGTGTCCGTCGCCAGATCGGCAAAACGCAGGAGCGCCGCGCCCGACTGGCGCGCGCCCAGAAACTCGCCGGGGCCGCGAATCTCCAGGTCGCGCCGGGCAATCTCAAAACCATCGTTGGTCTCGGCCATGGCTTTGAGGCGGGCACGGGCGGTTTCACCGAGCCGCGGGGCGTCGCCGGTGGCATACAGCAGCACGCAGGCCGACGCCGCCGCACCGCGCCCGACCCGGCCGCGCAACTGGTGCAGTTGCGACAGGCCAAAACGTTCGGCATGCTCGATCACCATCAGCGAGGCATTGGGCACATCGACCCCGACTTCAATCACCGTGGTGCTGACCAGCACGCCCATCTGGCCGCTGGTGAACTGCGCCATCACCGCCCGCTTCTCGGCCACCGGCATGCGCGAGTGCAGCAGCCCGACCCGCACACCCGGCAGCGCCGCGCTCAGGTGCGCGTGGGTCTCGGTGGCGTTGCGCAAATCCAGCGCTTCGCTCTCCTCGATCAGCGGGCAGACCCAGTAGATCTGCCGGCCCTCGTCCAGCTGGGCGCGGATGCGGGCGATGACCTCGTCGCGCCGAGCATCGTTCACGACCTTGGTGATGACGGGCGTGCGCCCCGGCGGCAATTCGTCAATGGTGGAGACATCCAGATCGGCGTAATAGCTCATGGCCAGCGTGCGCGGAATCGGGGTGGCCGTCATCATCAAGAGATGCGGCTCCTGGCCGTTGTCGTTCAGCTTGCTGCGCAGCGCCAGGCGCTGCGCCACGCCAAAGCGGTGCTGCTCATCGATGATGGCCAGCGCCAGGTTCTTGAACACCACTTTGTCTTGAATCACGGCGTGGGTGCCGATCACCAGCCCGGCCTCGCCGCTGGCAATCAGGGCCAGCATCTCGCGCCGCTCCTTGGCTTTCTGCTTGCCGGTGAGCCACGCTGTTTTCACACCGAGCGGCTCCAGCCAGCTCACCAACTTGGCGAAGTGCTGCGTCGCCAGAATTTCGGTCGGAGCCATCAGGGCGCACTGCCAGTCGGCGTCGATGCAAATAGCGGCGGCCAGCGCCGCCACCACGGTTTTGCCGGAGCCGACATCGCCTTGCAGCAACCGGTGCATCGGTAGCGGACGGGCCAGGTCGCGCGCGATTTCCGCGCTCACGCGGCGCTGCGCGGCGGTGAGCTGGAAGGGCAGCGCCGCGAGCAGTTGCTCGTGCAGGGGCCACGCTGGCTGTTGCGGCCCTTCGACAGGCTCAGGGCGAACGGGTGTCAGCACCGGGGCCCGCAGCCGGGCGCGGGCGCGCTTGGCCTGCAGTTGCGACAACTGCTGCGCCAGCAACTCCTCGAACTTGAGCCGCTGCCAGGCCGGGTGACTGTGGTCCACCAGCGTGGCCAGCGCCACGTCGGGCGTCGGGTGATGCAAAAATGATAGCGCCTCACGTAGATTCCACGAGGGCTGCAGGCCAATTTCATATAAATTCTCAGGGGACACGGTGTCCGCCAGCTCGGCGCGCGCCAGACCGCCCTGGACTGCCCGGCGTAGATAAGCCTGCGGCAAGCCCGCCACCGTCGGGTAGACCGGCGTCAGCGCCGAGGGCAGGTCGCCACCGGCCGCCTGGAACGCGGGGTGCATCATCGTCAGCCCGGCAAAACCACCCTTGATTTCGCCGCGCGCGCGGATGCGGTTGCCGACCGCCAAGGCTTTTTGCTGCGTCGGGTAGAAACTGAAAAAACGCAACATGCAGGTGTCCGAGCCGTCGTCCAGCGTCACCAGCAGCTGGCGGTGACCCGCAATCTTCACCTCGCAGGACGTGACCAAGCCCTCGATCTGCGCCGTGTCGCCTTCCCGCGCGTCGCTCAGTTTGACGATGCGGGTTTCGTCCTCGTAGCGCAAGGGCAGGTGCAGCGCCAGGTCGATGTCGCGCACCAGGCCGAGCTTGTGCAAAGCCTTTTGCGGACCGGACAGGGCTTTGGCTGGCGGTTTGGCAGGCGGGAGACGTCATGCACCGATTCTGCCCGTTCGTTCAGGCTCGGCTTGTTGCGGGCAGATACCGGGGCCATGCCACGGGCAAACGGCCTTGTTGGCTCGTCGGCGATACAATGAGAACGGCGTGGCAGGGTGTCCTGCTGGCCCGGCAAATCGCAATATTGGCGTGTCGCGCGCACCGGGTGGACGCCTCTTTCCTGACATAGCCCGCGTCGTCCAGAACCCCCAAAGCCCCAACTCGTGACTTACAGCATCAAAGAAATTTTTTACACCCTGCAGGGCGAAGGCGCGCACGCCGGGCGGCCCGCGGTGTTTTGCCGCTTTAGCGGCTGCAACCTGTGGTCGGGCCGCGAGGCGGATCGCGCCAGCGCCGTGTGCCAATTCTGCGATACCGATTTTGTCGGCACCGATGGCGAGCGGGGCGGAAAATTTGCAGACAGCGAGGCCCTGGCGCGCACCATCGACAGCCTGTGGCCGCAGGAGGATACGGCCCACAAATACGTGGTCTTCACCGGCGGCGAGCCGCTGCTGCAGCTCGATGCCGCGCTCATCGCCAGCATGCACGCCCATGGCTTCACCATCGCCATCGAGACCAACGGCACCCTGGCCGTGCCACCGGGGGTCGACTGGGTCTGCGTCAGCCCGAAAATGGGTTCCTTCCTGCAGGTCGAACGCGGCGACGAGATCAAGGTCGTGATCCCGCAAGTCGGCCAGAATTTGGCCGACTATGCGGCGCTCGATTTTGCGCATTTCTTTGTGCAGCCGATGGACGGCCCGAACCTGGCCGCCAACACCCGGCTGGCGATCGACACCTGCCTGCGCCATCCACAATGGAAGCTCAGCCTGCAGACCCACAAACTGTTGCAGATTCCCTGATTGAAACCGAAGACGAAACCCACACCATGTTGACGATTACCCGCAAGCTGGAATTCGATGCCGGCCA
>NZ_DHXT01000106.1:34015-37063 GCF_002413825.1 Rhodoferax sp. UBA5149 | reverse complement strand
CATCCCTAACTTGAGCGAGCAACAGCTCCATCGTCTGGACGAGTCGGGCACCATCTACGTCGGCGCTGAAGTTGAGCCCGGCGATACGCTGGTTGGCAAGGTCACACCTAAAGGCGAGACCACACTGACCCCAGAGGAGAAACTGCTGCGCGCCATCTTCGGCGAAAAGGCCAGCGACGTCAAAGACACATCTTTGCGTGTGGACCAGGGTTCGAAAGGGACCGTGATCGATGTGCAGGTATTCACCCGTGAAGGCATTGTGCGCGACCGCCGTGCACAGCAAATCATCGACGACGAACTCAAGCGCTTCCGTCTTGATTTGAATGACCAGCTTCGCATTGTGGAAGCAGACGCGTTCGACCGAATCGAGAAATTGTTGCTGGGTAAGGTGGCGAACGGCGGCCCACAAAAGCTCGCCAAAGGCACCAAAATCGACAAGGCGTATTTGGCCTCGGTGGACAAATTCCACTGGTTCGATATTCGTCCCGCCGAGGATGAGATTGCCACTCAGTTGGAGAGCAACAAGAACTCTCTGGAGCAAACCCGCCACAGCTTCGATCTCGCCTTTGAAGAAAAGCGCAAGAAGCTGACGCAGGGTGACGAGTTGCCTGCGGGCGTGTTGAAGATGGTCAAGGTGTACATCGCCGTCAAACGCCGGCTGCAACCGGGTGACAAGATGGCCGGTCGCCATGGTAACAAGGGTGTGGTTTCCAAGATCGTTCCGGTCGAAGACATGCCTTATATGGCGGATGGCACGCCCTGCGATATCGTCCTGAACCCACTCGGCGTTCCTTCACGAATGAACGTGGGGCAGGTGTTGGAAGTGCATTTGGGCTGGGCCGGCAAAGGCATTGGCAACCGAATTGGCGACATGTTGCAGGCAGAAGCCAAGGTGGCCGAATTGCGCAAGTTCATGGAAGAGCTCTACAACGGCACCGGCCGCAAGGAAGAGCTGTCTCTGCTGAGTGACGATGAAGTGCTGGAAATGGCGGGAAACCTGACGAACGGCGTGCCGTTCGCGACACCCGTGTTTGACGGCGCATCGGAAGAGCAAATCCGGACCATGCTCAAACTGGCCTACCCGGATGACATTGTCAAGGCCAAGGGACTGACAGCTGCGCGCACCCAGGCCAACCTGTATGACGGCCGCTCCGGCGATCCGTTCGAGCGTCCGACCACGATTGGCTACATGCACTTCTTGAAGTTGCACCATTTGGTGGACGACAAAATGCACGCCCGCTCCACCGGTCCTTACAGTCTCGTCACGCAACAACCACTGGGCGGCAAGGCGCAGTTTGGTGGTCAACGTTTCGGCGAGATGGAGGTCTGGGCGCTCGAAGCGTATGGCGCCGCCTACACGCTGCAGGAGATGCTCACGGTCAAGTCAGACGACGTGCAGGGCCGTACCAAGGTGTACGAGAGCATTGTCAAGGGTGAGCACTCGATCGAAGCCGGCATGCCGGAATCGTTCAATGTGCTGGTCAAGGAAATCCGCTCACTCGGTATTGATATCGAGTTGGAACGCAGCTAAGCACGGACAAGAAAAGGATTCAACATGAAATCATTACTCGACCTGTTCAAGCAGTTCACGCCTGATGAGCATTTCAATGCCATCAAGATTGGCATGGCCTCTCCCGAGAAGATCCGTTCGTGGTCTTTCGGCGAGGTCAAAAAGCCCGAAACCATCAACTACCGCACCTTCAAGCCCGAGCGTGACGGCCTGTTTTGCGCCAAGATTTTTGGTCCCATCAAGGACTACGAATGCCTGTGCGGCAAATACAAGCGCCTCAAGCATCGCGGCGTGATCTGCGAGAAGTGCGGCGTTGAAGTGACCCAGACCAAAGTGCGCCGGGAGCGCATGGGCCACATCGACCTGGCGGCACCTTGTGCGCACATCTGGTTCCTGAAGTCACTGCCGTCGCGTCTGGGCCTGGTGCTCGACATGACCTTGCGCGACATCGAACGCGTGCTGTACTTTGAAGCTTATGTGGTGACCGATCCGGGCATGACGCCGCTGAAGAAATTCAGCATCATGTCGGAAGACGATTTTGACGCCAAATTCAAGGAATACGGCGACGAGTTTCAGGCCAAGATGGGTGCCGAAGGCATCAAGGATTTGCTGCAAAGCATTGACATCGACGGCTCGATCGAGAAGCTTCGCAACGACCCGACCGGTTCCGAGCTGAAGATCAAGAAAAACACCAAGCGCCTCAAGCTGCTTGAAGCGTTCAAGAAATCCGGCATCAAGCCCGAGTGGATGGTACTCGACGTGTTGCCCGTGTTGCCACCGGATTTGCGCCCCCTGGTGCCGCTGGACGGTGGCCGTTTTGCCACCTCGGATCTGAACGATCTGTACCGTCGCGTGATCAACCGCAACAGCCGTCTGCGCCGTTTGTTGGAATTGAAAGCACCGGAAATCATTGCTCGCAATGAAAAGCGCATGCTGCAAGAGGCCGTGGATTCGCTGCTGGACAACGGTCGTCGCGGCAAGGCGATGACGGGCGCCAACAAGCGCGCGCTCAAGTCCCTGGCCGACATGATCAAAGGCAAGAGCGGACGTTTCCGCCAGAACTTGCTGGGCAAGCGGGTCGATTACTCGGGTCGCTCCGTGATCGTGGTGGGTCCCACGCTCAAGCTCCATCAGTGCGGTCTGCCGAAGCTGATGGCGCTTGAGTTGTTCAAGCCTTTCATCTTCGCGCGTCTCGAAGCCATGGGCATCGCCACGACCATCAAGGCCGCCAAGAAGGAAGTCGAATCCGGCACGCCCGTGGTGTGGGACATCCTGGAAGAGGTAATCAAAGAACACCCGGTGATGCTGAACCGTGCGCCTACCCTACACCGCTTGGGCATCCAGGCCTTTGAGCCGATCCTGATCGAAGGCAAGGCCATTCAATTGCATCCGCTGGTTTGCGCCGCCTTCAACGCCGACTTTGACGGTGACCAGATGGCCGTCCACGTGCCCCTGTCGGTGGAAGCGCAGGTCGAGTGCCGCACCCTGATGCTGGCCTCCAACAACGTGCTGTTCCCGTCCAACGGCGAACCTTCGAT
>NZ_DHXT01000106.1:21514-33790 GCF_002413825.1 Rhodoferax sp. UBA5149 | reverse complement strand
GTGCCGTCGCAAGACGTGGTGCTGGGCCTGTACTACACGACCCGGGATCGCATCAACGGCAAAGGCGAGGGCTTGATCTTTGCCGATACCGGTGAAGTGCAACGCGCCTTCGATGCGGGCGAGGTCGAACTGACCGCCCGCGTGAATGTGCGGCTGACCGAGTACACCAAGGACAAAGAGACCGGCGAATTGGTGCCGTCGACCAAGCTGTGGGAAACCACCGCCGGTCGCGCCCTGTTGTCGGAAATTCTGCCCAAGGGACTGCCGTTTGCAAACATCAACAAGGCGCTGAAGAAGAAAGAAATTTCGAAACTCATCAACGTCTCGTTCCGCAAATGTGGTCTTAAAGAGACCGTGGTGTTTGCCGACAAGTTGCTTCAATATGGCTTCCGTCTTGCCACCAAGGCCGGCATCTCGATCTGCATTGACGACATGCTGGTGCCGACCGAAAAGCAAGGCATCATCGATCACGCCGAAAAAGAGGTCAAGGAAATCGGACAGCAGTACACGTCCGGCCTGGTGACGTCAGGCGAACGCTACAACAAGGTGGTGGACATCTGGGGCAAGGCCGGTGACGAAGTCTCGAAGGTCATGATGGCCCAGTTGTCCAAGGAAATGGTCACTGACCGCCATGGCAAGCAGGTTCAGCAAGAGTCTTTCAATTCCATCTACATGATGGCTGACTCCGGTGCCCGCGGTTCAGCGGCCCAGATTCGCCAGGTGGCCGGTATGCGGGGCTTGATGGCCAAGCCTGACGGTTCGATCATCGAAACGCCTATCACCGCGAACTTCCGCGAAGGCCTGAACGTGCTGGAGTACTTCATCTCCACCCACGGGGCCCGAAAAGGTCTCGCGGACACGGCGTTGAAGACGGCCAACTCGGGTTACCTGACACGTCGTCTGGTCGACGTGACGCAGGATCTGGTCGTGACCGAGCAGGACTGCGGCACGCACGGTGGCTACCTCATGCGCGCCATTGTCGAAGGCGGTGAAGTCATTGAATCCTTGCGCGACCGCATTTTGGGCCGTACCGCAGCCGATGACGTTCTGCACCCGGAGAACCGCTCCGTGGTGGCCCCTGCCGGCGCCATGCTGGACGAAGACCTGATTGACGAACTCGAAATCGTGGGCGTCGATGAAGTCAAAGTCCGCACCGCGCTGACCTGCGAAACCCGTTTTGGCATTTGCGCCAAATGTTACGGCCGCGATCTGGGCCGTGGCGGCCTGGTCAACGGTGGTGAAGCGGTCGGCGTGATTGCGGCGCAATCCATCGGTGAGCCCGGCACGCAGCTGACCATGCGTACCTTCCACATCGGTGGTGCCGCATCGCGTGCCGCCATTGCATCCAGCGTGGAAGCCAAGTCCAACGGCAACATCGGCTTCAACGCCACCATGCGCTATGTAACGAACGGCAAGAAGGAGCAGGTCGTGATTTCCCGCTCCGGTGAAATCGTCATTCATGACGAGCATGGCCGTGAGCGCGAACGCCACAAGGTGCCGTACGGCGCCGTGCTGGCGGTGAAGGCGGACCAGACCATCAAGTCGGGCGCGATCCTCGCCAACTGGGACCCTTTGACCCGCCCCATCATCACCGAGTTCGCGGGCAAAGCCCAGTTCGAAAATGTCGAAGAAGGCCTGACGGTCGCCAAGCAGGTGGATGAGGTGACTGGTCTGTCGACCATGGTCGTGATCGATCCGAAACGCCGCGGTGCGGCCAAGGTCATCCGTCCGCAAGTCAAGTTGATTGACGCGTCCGGCAATGAGGTCAAGATCCCTGGCACCGACCACTCCGTGACCATCGGCTTCCCGGTGGGGGCACTGGTGCAAGTGCGTGACGGTCAGGACGTCGGTCCCGGCGAGGTGCTGGCCCGTATCCCGATTGAAGGCCAGAAGACGCGCGACATTACCGGCGGTTTGCCGCGTGTTGCCGAGTTGTTCGAGGCCCGTTCGCCGAAGGACAAGGGTGTGCTGGCTGAAATGACCGGTACCGTGTCATTCGGCAAAGAGACCAAGGGCAAGATCCGTTTGCAGATCACGGATCCTGAAGGTGCCGTCTGGGAAGAGCTCGTGCCGAAGGAGAAAAGCATCATCGTGCACGAAGGCCAGGTCGTCAACAAGGGCGAAAGCGTGGTGGATGGTCCCGCTGATCCGCAGGACATTTTGCGACTACTCGGTTCGGAAGAGCTGGCCCGTTACATCGTGGACGAGGTGCAGGACGTGTACCGCTTGCAGGGTGTGAAGATCAATGACAAGCACATCGAAGTGATTGTTCGCCAGATGTTGCGTCGGGTGGTGGTTGAGAATGCCGGGGATTCCAGCTACATCAACGGCGAGCAAGTCGAACGCTCGGAGATGCTCAACACCAATGACGCCTTGCGCGCCGAGGGCAAGATCGCAGCCACCTTCACCAATTTGTTGCTCGGTATCACCAAGGCATCGTTGTCGACAGACAGCTTCATCAGTGCGGCATCGTTCCAGGAGACGACTCGTGTTCTGACCGAAGCCGCCATCATGGGCAAGCGCGATGAATTGCGAGGCTTGAAGGAAAACGTGATCGTGGGCCGACTGATTCCTGCCGGTACCGGCATGGCCTATCACGAAGCCCGCAAAGTTCGCGAGAACATGGACGACGCCGAGCGTCGCGCCATTGCCGACGCTGAAGCCGCCGAACTGGCGGGTGAAGCCGAGGTGACGGAAGCGAACGAAGGAGCGGCGACCGAGTAACCCTCGATTCGCTATACAAAAGATAGCGCCTCAAGCCCTTTACACGGGGGCTTGAGGCGTTTTTAATTGTTACTTTTGAAGACTTATGCTTGACTGGATCGGGAGATTGAATGAAATGAGCGATTCGGTCATGGTCTGGTTTGTCATCGCCATGCTGTTTTTCTGGTCCATGGGGGCCTACAACCGTCTGGTGCGCCTTCGCGCCCAGGGCATTGTTGCCTTCGCCGCCCTGGAAGGGCTGTTCAATCAGTGCTTGCTGATGGTGAAAACAAACCTGCCGGATACCGGTGCCATTCATTCCCTTCACGATGCCAATCAAGGGTTAGACCCATCTTCCACGGCATGGGCCGGACTGGCGGCCGCTGCTGAACAGTTCAACGCCTGCCTGAAGATGGCCCATGCGCAGCCGCTGAATGGACCGACGATGAGCGCACTGAGAACGGCCTTTGAGACCTTGAGTTTGTCCTGGTCCCGACTGCGCGACCTGCCGCCCGATCTGGCAGGCCCGGCGCTGCCAGGCCCACTGCAGTCGCAGTGGGAGCAGCTTGCCTTGCAGTCCGAACTGGCCCGGGCCGAATTCAACAAACGGGTTGTCAATTACAACGAAGCCATCGATCAGTTCCCGGCGCTTTTGCTGGCCTGGGTGTTTGGTTTCAAACCGGCGCAGCCGATATAGGGTGGATGATGGACTCGAACGAACAAAAAATCCCCTTGTGGCGGCAGTTGCAGGCGGTCGCCACGGTTTTGCAGAGCGTGCGCGCGGGCGTGTCTGGAACGGCGGCGCTAGGCGATGTTTCCCCCGAATTGCGACCCGGCGTGCAGGCGCTGATCTTTCATGTGCTGCGCTCACTGGGGCGCGCCGAGGCCCTGCGGCAGCTACTGGCGAGCCGTACCCCCCCGCCACCGGCCGACGCGCTGCTGTGCACGGCGCTGGCGCTGGCGTGGCAAGAGCAGGACGCGCCGTATGAGGTGTTCACGCTTGTCAACCAGGCGGTCGAGGCGGCCAAGCGTAGTGCAGCCACCCAGCCACAGGCCAGCTTTATCAATGCCTGCTTGCGCCGTTTCTTGCGCGAACGCGACAGCTTGGTGGCCAGCACCGACAAAAACCCGGTGGCGGTGTGGAACCACCCCAGGTGGTGGATTGATCGACTAAAAAAAGAATGGCCAAACAATTGGCAAGCCATTTTGGCGGCCAACAATCGCCATGCACCGATGACCTTGCGGGTTAACGCCAGACGAACAGCGGTGCCGCCCTATTTACAGACGCTTAAAGACGCGGGTCTGAACGCCATCGCGGCGGGCCCATACGGCGTGACCCTGGAACATCCCAAACCGGTGCAAGAGTTGCCGGGTTTTGCTGACGGCGTCGTGTCGGTGCAGGATGCGGCGGCGCAACTTGCCGCCCCCCTGCTGTTGTCCGGCCTGACGTCCACCGGTCCGCTTCATGTGCTGGACGCCTGCGCGGCGCCGGGCGGCAAGACCGCGCATTTGCTGGAAATCGCGGACTGCGAGGTGACGGCGCTGGATGTCGACCCCGCGCGTTGCGAACGAATTCATCAAACCCTGCAACGCTTGAAACTCAAAGCGCAGGTCTTGGTGGGGGACGCGGCTAACCCATCCGCCTGGTGGGACGGCCAGCTGTTTGACGCCATTTTGCTGGACGCGCCTTGCTCCGCCTCAGGCGTGGTGCGACGTCACCCCGACGTGCGCTGGTTGCGCCGGGAGTCCGACATTGCCCAGCTCGCCATGATTCAAGCCCGTCTGCTCAAGGCGCTGTGGGCCTTGCTGAAGCCGGGGGGGCGACTGTTGTACTGCACCTGCTCTGTTTTCAGGGCGGAGGGTGAAGATCAGATACAAACGTTTCTTGCGCACAACACCCATGCTGTTTTACGGCCTTCCCCAGGGCATTTATTGCCCCTTAGCGAGGCAAATAGTGACACCGTCCCGGACAATCCAAACGGTGACCATGACGGCTTTTATTACGCATTGCTGGAAAAACGCGCGGCTTGACCTGATCGGGCTGATGGCCTGTGCGTGCCTGGTGTGGGGCTGCCCCGGATCAGCACGGGCGGAAGCACCGATGACGGAAATTTCTCTCTTGAAGTTTGAGCGCGTGGGCGATGCCGTGCTGCTCACGGCCACCGTCAAATTCGATTTATCTGCGGCAATCGAGGAAGCGCTTCTCAAGGGTGTTCCCATGATTTTCGTGGCCGAAGCGGACGTGTTTCGCGAACGCTGGTACTGGACGAACAAGAAAGTGGTGAGCGTCGAGCGCCATATGCGGCTGGCCTATCAGCCGCTGACCCGCCGCTGGCGGCTGAATGTGGCCTCCGGCCTGATCACCAACGCCGCGCTAGGCGTGGCACTCAATCAGAACTTTGAGACCTTGTCCGACGCCTTGGCGGCCGTGCAACGGCTGTCCCGCTGGAAAATTGCCGATGTCTCGGAACTCGACCTTGAACAACGCCATCTTGTGGAGTTCCGTTTTCGCCTGGACGTGTCACAGCTGCCGCGCCCATTCCAGATTGGGACGCTGGGTCAGTCCGACTGGGATATTTCGGCTTCATCCCGCGTGCCGTTGGTTCTGGAAAGCGTCAAGTGAGCGGCACAGGCACCCCGAGCGCTGCTGCGGGCCGTTTTTCCCTGAGAAATTCCCGTGCCCTGCGCTGGACCGTGGGGGCGAGTCTGGCCGCCATGGTCGCCATTGGTCTGGTGCTGCTGTTCCTGTTGACGCAAGCCACCACCAACCGCGACATGTACGAGCGCAATTACGCGCGGCTCTTTGCGCTGAATATGGTGGTTGCGAGTCTGCTGCTGATCATCATTGTGTGGATTGCTTTTCGACTGATGAAGCGGCTGCGCCAAGGCAAATTTGGTAGCCGTTTGCTGGTCAAACTGGCCGCTATTTTTGCGTTGGCGGGGTTTGCCCCAGGCGTCCTGATTTATGTGGTTTCCTACCAATTTGTGTCGCGCTCGATTGAAAGCTGGTTTGATGTCAAGGTGGAAGGCGCGCTGGACGCCGGCCTCAATCTCGGGCGTGTCACGCTGGAAACCCTGTCCAACGAATTGGCCAGCAAGGCGCGTGCTTCCGCGTTGCAGCTGGCAGACACGCAAGATGTCAGTGCCGGGCTACCACTGGAGCGCGCGCGCGCGCAACTAGGCGCGAATGATCTGATGCTGTGGAGTGCCTCGGGACAGCTGATTGCGGCCGTCGGCCAATCCCGATACCAATTGAACCCGGAACGCCCGACCCAGCAGCAGTTCCGCAACGCGCGCGCTCAAAGGTCCCTCACCTGGATTGAAGGGCTTGATGATGCCGTGCCAGGCGTGGCGGGAAATGCACGTATCAAGGCGCTGGTGCTGGTCTCCAGCACCAGTTTGGGCTTGCTGAGTGAGCCGCGCTTTCTCCTGGTGTCGCAAGCATTGCCCGCCACGCTGGTAGCCAATGCGTTGGCGGTCACGGAGGCCAACCGCGAGTATCAGGAGCGGGCGCTGGCGCGCGAGGGGCTGCGCCGCATGTACATCGGAACCTTGACGCTCAGTCTGTTTCTGGCGGTGTTTGGCGCTGTGTTGTTGGCGGTTGTATTGGGTAACCAGATTGCGCGCCCACTTCTGCTGCTGGCCGACGGCGTGAGCCAGGTGGCGGCGGGGGATTTGACGCCGAAAGCGACGCTGCAAGGAAAGGATGAACTGGATGGCCTGACCCGTTCGTTTGCCCAGATGACGCAGCAACTGTCAGATGCTCGAGCGGCGGTCGAGTCCAGCATGGTGCAGGTGAACGCGGCGCGGGCCAACTTACAGACGATACTCGACAACCTCACGGCCGGGGTCATGGTGCTCGATGCGCAAGGCGTCATTCAGTCGTCCAATCCGGGAGCGACTCGTATTCTTCGGGTGCCGCTGGCGACTTACGAAGGCCATCGGCTGGCAGAGATTGAGGGCCTCCAGACCTTTGGCGAAAACGTTCAAGCCCAGTTTGATGCGTTTTTGGGGGCCCGCGGTGAACATGGTCTGGATCACTGGCAGCATTCCTTTGAACTTGGAAATACGGCGGTTGAGCTGGCTGGCAGGCAGGCCAACAATGCTCTTATTTTGGTAGCACGTGGTGCAGAGCTTCCGGGGGCTGGACGGCTTTTAGTCTTTGATGATATCTCCGAAATCGTGTCAGCGCAGCGCGCACAGGCCTGGGGTGAAGTGGCGCGCCGGTTAGCCCACGAGATCAAGAACCCGTTGACCCCCATCCAGTTGTCAGCCGAACGGTTGGAGATGAAATTGACAGGCAAGGTCGCGCCACCTGAGCAAGCCCTGCTCACCAAGTCCGTCAAAACCATCGTCGACCAGGTTGACGCCATGAAGCGTCTTGTAAATGAATTCCGGGACTATGCGCGACTGCCTGCGGCTGAACTGAAACCGGTTGATTTGAATACCTTGGTGTCCGAAGTACTGCAGCTGTATGCCAGCGAGACCTCGCCGGTACCGGTGCAGACGGAGCTTGACCCGCGCTGTCCGAGAGTGCTGGGAGACGCCCAGCAGTTGCGCCAAGTGATGCATAACTTGCTTCAGAACGCGCAGGATGCCACTGAAACTGCGGGCCATACCGACACGCACCCTGTGACCCTCAAAACCCAGTGGCTTGAGACCGTCGGGCGAGTTCGATTGAGTGTGGTTGACTGCGGCACAGGTTTTCCGGAGCACATTCTCAAACGCGCGTTTGAACCTTACGTCACAACCAAAGCCAAGGGGACCGGTCTGGGCTTGGCCGTCGTCAAGAAAATCGCCGACGAGCATGGCTCTCGCGTGGATATTGCCAACCGTGTCGTCGACGGTAAAGTGATGGGCGCGCAAGTGTCGTTATCATTCGCTATAGAAAATGTCGCGCCGGGATAGCCGGGCGACATAAGCATACCCAGGGGACGCGCGAAATCATGGCAAACATACTGGTGGTTGACGACGAGCTCGGCATCCGCGATCTGTTGTGGGAAATTCTGAACGACGAGGGGCATAACGTCGAAGTGGCTGAAAACGCCGCGCAAGCCCGTGCGGCCCGCTTGCGTGACCGGCCCGATCTGGTGCTGCTGGATATCTGGATGCCGGACACCGATGGCGTGACGCTGCTCAAGGAGTGGTCATCCACGGGGGCGCTCACCATGCCCGTCATCATGATGAGTGGGCATGCGACCATTGACACCGCGGTGGAGGCCACCAGGATTGGTGCCCTGGCCTTCCTGGAAAAGCCCATCACCCTGCAGAAGCTGCTCAAAGCAGTCGAACAGGGGTTGGCGCGTGGCACGCTGCGCAAGCCAGCAGTGCCTCTCACGGCGCCGGCCGTCTTGCAGGTGGTCGAGGTTGCCACGACGGTCGGCCAGTCCGGGTTTGTCGCGGTAGAAGCGGGACCTCAATCGCGACAAAGCTTCATGCTCGACAAACCATTGCGTGAGTCCCGTGACGAATTTGAAAAAGCGTATTTTGAATACCACCTCGCCAAAGAAAATGGCTCGATGACACGGGTGGCCGAAAAAACAGGGCTTGAGAGAACACACCTTTATCGAAAGTTAAAGCAATTGGGCGTTGACTTGACGCGAAACAAGCGCAACACGGCTTGACCGCAGGTAGCTGATTTCGGCTGAGATACTGCTATAATTTGAGGCTCAGGCCCGGTAGCTCAGTCGGTAGAGCAGAGGATTGAAAATCCTTGTGTCGGTGGTTCGATTCCGCCCCAGGCCACCAAGGTTTTACCTTACAAAACGCCAACCCCTTCCGGTTGGCGTTTTTGTTTCCGGGACTGACAGTCCTCGTGTCCGGTCTATTTCCGGTCCGCCGGCTTGTTACCGCTTAATCCTGGCTGCGCCGGTGTCTCTGGCAGATCAAAATCGATCAAATTCCCACTGTCGAGCGTGCGTGCGGCGTCTACGCCCCGACTATCGAACTCTCTATCATCGGGCATCAACAGCGGAAGGTCGACATCCGCAGTCGACACAGGATTTGAAGCAACACCTTCCATTTCCGAATCAGACAAATCCAGGTCTAAATCCAGCACGCGAGGAAACCGGATTTCCGGCGGAGACAGATCAGCTTGCTCGCTGATCAACCGCACGGGGACACTGGCTGGCGCAGGCGCCGCATAACCAGACTCAGCCAAGTTGGACGATGTGCTGATTCGTGCGACGGAACGCAGGGTAGCTCCGACCTCGGATTCGCCACCGTCCGACTGCGGAACACGAACAACACCCTGTGCAACGGCATGCAGCAACAGCAGATCACGAAATGCCGCGAGATCAAACGACTGACTTTTGGCATGCCGTGGATCCTGAAAAACGCAAGCCTCAATCACATCGAGTACTTTGGGCGTTGGCCACAGGTCAGTGATACGGGACAATACGTCCGGGTAGGACTCCAAGCCCCTGCCTTCATCCTTGAAGGACATGAACTCAGGAACTCGCCCGTTAAACAGCCGGTCAAAATCCTCGCGCAGGTGCTGAAAGTCAGATCTCTGACTGAGTGAATGGAATATGCTGAGTAAATCCAGGTAAACGAATGGATTTGGCTCGTCACTTTCAGCGATTTGATGTTTTAGAATTTGCACCGCTTGATGGGTTTGTCCAAGCGAAACAAAAAACTCTGCCTGCTGCCGGGCATCCAATATCGCGTCGGAATTGAGACTGCGCGCCAGCCTCCTCTGCGCAACCACCGTTGGCGAGGGCAACGGGGGCGGCTTTCGGTTCGAACTATGCGCCGCGCCCGACTGCATGAAATCATCGAAATTCGTGTGGCTCATTTCCTTCACGCTAACCGCAAAGTCGGTCGAAAGCCCAGAATCATTCGATGACCGGGGCAAGACCGTTGTGCGCGTCTTCTCCGATGCAAGTGCCCCGTCCAGCTCCCCGCGGGCGGTCACCGGCCCGGCGGGAGGCTCGGGTTCAGGAGGTATCGATGCTGGCGCAGCGATAGAGCCGCTCCACCAATCGTTGCCACCCGCCTGCAAGCGCCGCTGTCGGCTCCAGAGAAAAACCACGGCAGTCAGACAAGCCAACACAAGGACGATCAATGCGTAAATCAATCCGTCGGGGAAACGCTGCGCCTCCGCCTTTTGCAAACGAGCCTTCAAGTCCACGAGGCTGGCTTCATTTTTTTCGTCCAAGGCACGCAAAGCCGTCACATCCCCTTCAAGCGCCTGTATTTTCTGCACACTACGCAAAGCGTCTTCAGTCGGCGCGAATGTCATGTAAGAGTCAAGGTTCGCGACCCGGTCGGAGAGCAATTCCAGCGGGTCTAGCTTTAATCGGGACTGGCCCGCAGGTCGTCCTGTCTTGCTCTTTTCGTCTGACATCGTGCGCCTGGAAGCAGCAAGGGCCGTCTTCACCTCCGGGCGTTTGCTGGCAACTTTCCGTCGAACCGTTTGTTTTGGCAGCGGCGCCGTCTTCGTTTTGACGACCGAAACAGGCGCGCCCGATGCCGAGGCAAAAACCGTCGGAGGCACGGTTTCAGTAACTGGGATGGCGGGATTCAAATCAACCTTTGCGGAAGCCAATGCGGGAACAACAGGCGACGCTGACGCTGCTGCGACTTCGCTTGGAAAGTCCGCCAGCAGGACGTAACGACGCGTAGTTTTTTGGCCGCAGCCGGTACGCAAATAGACGGTGACAACAGGTTCGTCAACGAGCGCCGAGGACAATATCCGCACATTGGCCATATGGGCTTGCGCCGTCGCTTCGACGACCACACGTACGCGACTGGCCTCCTGACGCGTATCGGCATGGAATACTTCGGCATCAAAACACAAGGACGAGGCATCCTCCCCTGCGTCCATCTGAACCGGGACCAATATCTCAAGGGGCCGACCAATCAGCGCCGCACCGTGAGCGCGACCCAATGTAAGCGCCGCGCTGCCGAAGGCAATACAAAGTAGCGCGACCCCAATAATTTTGGCTTTATGTTTCAAGACAGCCTTCCTGACTATAAATTATTCTCTCCCGGTAAATTGGCAACACCTCAAACGGGAAAGCCAGGTTCGGCCTGCACACGCATGACCGGTAGGTTGATTTCATTGAAATTTTCCCCACAGTTGCCCTCGGAATCTGAGCGAGTCTACCTGCTCTCCATACCGATAGGCCGCCGACGCACCTGAGACGTTTTTGACGCGTCGGGTTCAGTGCCCACGGTACGACTGCTTCGCTCGGGTGCATCCCGCTTAGATAGGCGCCATCTTGCCAGCATCAAGCCGTGCTTTCAAGAAGCCACCCGTCCCATAGCGCGTCACCCCGCTGTAAAAGCGCGAGGTCAAGCGCTTGACCATGGAAGAGTACTCATCCACCAGGGTGGGCAGAATGCTGAAGCTGTCGTAATTCACGACCACCGCCACGCGCTCCGCTGGACTGCTCACCACCGGCGCGAGCAAACCCTCCACCATGCGCTCCACCTCGGCAACGTCAGACAGCGCGTCGATAGCGAGCCCTTCAAAATTGATGAACAGCAAACGGTGCTCACGGTCCAACTCAAACCGTTGCGCCAGCGGCGTGGCCAGCAAACGATCGCGTAAACCCATCGACTCATCCGCAAACAAGGCGCCATCCATCAATTTGAGTTGCGTACTGATGGTGGGCATGAAATCCATATGGGCCAGCACGTCGCGTTCCAGATCAATACCGGGGGCAATCTCAATCAACTCCAGACCACCACTGTGGGCATCACCGCTCAAGCGGAAGACGCAGCGCTCGGTCACGTACAGCACGCGCTGGCCCCGCCTGCGTGCTTCGCGTCCGCTGAAGGTGCGGTGCTCCACGTCTTTCACAAACTTGTGCGTTGTGCCCTCACTGACCACCCGCAGTCGGCCGCCTTCCACGCGCACGTCCAGGTCACCCGCGGTGAAAGTGCCTACAAACACCACGGTTTTGGCATTCTGGCTGATGTTGATAAAGCCACCCGCCCCGGCCAGGCGGGTGCCGAATTTACTGACGTTCAGATTGCCATGCGCATCGGCCTGCGCCAGCCCCAGCACGGCAATGTCGAGTCCACCGCCGTCGTAAAAGTCAAACTGGTTGGGCTGGTCAATCACCGCCTGGGCATTGACGGCCGCGCCAAAGCTCATGCCGCTGGCCGGAATACCGCCGATGACGCCGGGCTCGGCGGTCAGCGTCATCAGATCGATCACCTTTTCTTCAGCCGCCACGCCCGCCACGCCTTCGGGCATGCCAATGCCGAGATTGACCACGCTGTTGGGTCGCAGTTCCATGGCCGCACGCCGGGCAATGACCTTGCGCTCGCTCATGGGGACCGCGGGCAGGGTGTCCATCGGCACGCGGATTTCGCCGGAATAGGCGGGGTTGTACTGCTCGGAGAAGGTCTGCATATGGTAGGCCGGGTTGCTGGCCACCACCACGGCATCGACCAGCACGCCCGGCACCCGTACCTGGCGCGGGTGCAGGGCGCCGCGCTCCGCCACGCGCTCCACCTGCGCAATGACGATGCCGCCCGAATTGCGGGCCGCCATGGCGATGGCCAGGGCTTCGAGCGTGAGGGCTTCGCGTTCCATGCTCAGGTTGCCATCCGGGTCGG
>NZ_DHXT01000106.1:12175-21270 GCF_002413825.1 Rhodoferax sp. UBA5149 | reverse complement strand
CCGTCTATTTCCATCAAGCGCACCAGCTCTTCGGTGGTGCGCGCATTGACCTTGCCACCGCCAAAGCGGGGATCCACAAAAGTGTCCAGCCCGACATGCGTCAGCGTGCCGGGTTTGCCGGCGGCAATGTCCCGAAACAAATGGGAAATCACGCCCTGGGGCAGGTTGTAGGCCTCGATTTCGTTGTCCACCGCCAGCTTTTGCAGTGCGGGCACCAGGCCCCAATGCCCGCCCACAACCCGGCGCACCATGCCTTTGTGTCCTAGGTGATTGAGGCCCCGCGTTTTGCCATCGCCCTGCCCGGCGGCGTACACCAAGGTCAACTGGCCGGGCGCCCCGACACCGGTTTCACACTGGGTCGCCAGAAAGCGGGCCTCCAGGGCCACGGCAATTTCCTCGGCAAAGCCAATGCCGACGAAACCACCGGTCGCCACGGTGTCGCCGTCATGGATCAGACGCACGGCTTCGGCAGCCGTCACCACTTTGTTGCGCCGTGTTCCCGGGACCACGTGTTCATTGACATTGAAATTGGTATGCAAAACGTCTCCTCGTCGGTGGCCCTATCATGCTTGACATTCTCCGCAACGCAACCAAGGAAAATCATGCCAACCTACCATGTCGAAATGCTCGAAGGACGCACCATTGAACAAAAGAAAAAGCTGGTGGAAGCCATCACCCGCGTCACGGTTGAAGTACTGGGGGGAACTGTGGACATGGTCGACATTTTGATCACCGACGTCAAGCGCGAAAACTGGGCCACCGGTGGCATTCTGTGGACTGAGCCCTGCTCCTGAACCCGTCTTGACACATCCTGCCACCCTGCCAGAGCTGCAGGCGCATTACGGCGAGCGTTACCGCTGGCTTCTGCTGCTGGCGGTGATGGTGGGCACCATGGCGTCCATCATGTCGTCCACCATCATCAATGTGGCGGTGCCCGACATGAGTCGCCACTTCGCATTGGGACAGGAACGTGCCCAGTGGGTGGCCTCTGGCTTCATGATCGCCATGACGGTGTCCATGCTCACCACACCCTGGTTGCTGGCGCGCTACGGCTATCGCCGCACCTACGCCGGCACCATGTGGTTGTTGCTGCTTGGCAGTGTCATCGGCGGCCTGTCCAACGATTTCTCGCTGGTGCTGGCGGCACGGGTGGCGGAGGGGCTGGCAGCCGGCGTCGTGCAACCGATTCCCGCCATCATCATCCTGCGCGCTTTTGAGCCGCATGAGCAAGGCCGCGCCGGTGGCATTTTTGGCATGGGCGTGGTGCTGGCACCGGCGATCGGACCGAGTGTCGGCGGCATCTTGGTGGACTGGTTTGGCTGGCGTTCCATCTTCTTCATGGTCGTGCCTTTTTGTCTGGCGTCTCTGTGGCTGGCGCAGCGCTTCGTGCCCACCACAGCTCCCGTTAGCGCGTCCGCCAGGCGCGCTGGCGGCAAACTCGATTGGCCAGGCTTGCTGTTGGCCAGTACCGGCACTTTATGTCTGCTCAATGGCCTGGTGCAGCTGCACGCCGGCCCGACAACACCCGCCCTGCTGTTGCTGATGGCGGCCGTCACCACGTTGATCGGGTTTATCGCATGGCAGCGCCGGCTCGGCCGCAGCATGACACCCGGTGGCGATGCGCCTCTGATGAATCTGGCGCTCTTTGACCATCGAGCGTTTGCCATGGGCAGCATCGTCGCTTTCATTTACGGCATGGCCCTGTTCGGCTCGACCTACCTGTTGCCGGTGTACATGCGGCTCGGGCTGGAGCTGTCGGCATCGCACGTCGGCACCATTTTGTTGCCGGCCGGGCTGGTGCTGGCCATCACGATTCCCCTGGTCGGTCGCCTGGCCGACCGGCACCCGACCTATCTGCTGGTGAGCATTGGACTGGCCTTGCTGGCGACGTCATTCGCCTTGATGGGCACCGTCGGCCTGAGCGGCAGTCTCTGGGTGCTGATGGCCTGGGCCATTCTGGGCCGCATCGGCCTGGGCTTCATCCTGCCCTCACTCAACTCAGGCTCCCTGCGCGAGCTGCACAAAGACCTGATCCCGCAGGGTTCGAGCGCCATCAACTTCCTGCGCACACTGGGCGGCGCCGTCGGGGTCAGCGTCTGCGGCATTGTGCTGGAGTGGCGCCTGGCGGCCCATGGGGACTTGCTGTCCAACCCCCGCAGCAGCCCGGCACGGCTGGCCGCCTTCAACGAGTCTTTTGCCCTGCTGGCCATACTCTGCGCGCTGGCGCTGGCAGCGGCATGGCAGTTGCGTTCCATCCCGCCACGGAACAAGGCCGGATAAGCCGGGCTCATCTGGATGTTTGCGCCTACGGCAGCGCAGTAAAATTGCGACATGTGCCAATTGCTTGGAATGAACAGCTTCCTGCCCGCCAGTCTGACGCTGAGCTTCACCGGGTTTTCACAGCGCGGCGGCTGTACCGACCATCATGCCGACGGCTGGGGCATCGCCTTCTTTGAAAGCGAAAGCGCGACGCCGGACAAGCCGGGCAAGGGCGTGCGCTACTTCGTCGACAAGGAAGGGGCATCCACCTCGCCCATTGCCAAGATGCTGCGCAGCTACCCGATCAAAAGCCACAACGTGGTGGCCCATGTGCGCAAGGCGACGGTGGGTGCCGTCACCCTGGAGAACTGCCACCCGTTTGTGCGCGAGTTGTGGGGCCGCTATTGGGTGTTTGCCCACAACGGCGACCTGAAAGACTATGCGCCCTCGCTGCACGGCAGCTTCAAGCCCGTGGGCAATACCGACAGCGAACTGGCTTTTTGCTGGCTGCTGCAGGAGCTGGCCAAATCCCATGTCGGTGTTCCCACCGTGCAAGAACTGACCCGCACTCTGGCTGAGCTGGTGCCGCAAATTGCCAAGCACGGCACCTTCAATTTTCTGCTGAGCAATGGACAGGCCTTGTGGGCACATGCCAGCACCAAACTGTATTACGTGCTGCGCCAGCACCCGTTCACGGAAGTGCATCTCAAGGATGACGATGTGAAGGTCGATCTGGCCAGTCTCAACAGCCCCCAAGACCGGCTGGCCATTGTGGTGACCGAGCCGCTAACCACCAATGAAGCCTGGATCGCCATGGCCCCCGGCGAGCTTCAGGTGTTTGTGGATGGCGCCCTTGCAGGGTGCAGCTGCTCCACGCGCATGCCTTGGCTCAGTCAGCCCTTGACGGCAAGTTCCAGCGCATCCACAAACATGGCGGCCACGTCAAACCCGGTCTGATCAAAAATCTCCTGAAAGCAAGTCGGGCTGGTGACGTTGATCTCGGTCAGGCTGTCGCCAATGATATCCAGCCCCACCAGCAGCAGCCCGCGGCGGTGCAGCACGGGCCCCAGCGCCTCGGCAATTTCACGGTCCCGCACGGAGAGCGGCCGCGCCACGCCCTTGCCCCCGGCGGCGAGGTTACCGCGCACCTCACTGCCCTGCGGAATGCGCGCCAGGCAGTAAGGCACCGGCTTGCCGCCAATCACCAGCACGCGCTTGTCGCCGTCCACGATCTCGGGCAGGAACTTCTGCACCATCAGGCTCTGCTCACCGTGGCGGTTCAGCGTCTCGGTGATGGAACCCAGGTTCAGGCCGTCCGGCCCGACGCGGAAGATACCCATGCCCCCCATGCCGTCGAGCGGCTTGAGGATGATGTCCTGGTGCTCCGCGTGGAAGCGCTTGATGTCGGCCTCGTCGCGCGTCACCAGGGTCGGGCCGATGAACTGCGGGAACTCCATGATGGCGAGCTTTTCCGGGTGGTCGCGCAGCGCGCCCGGCTTGTTGAACACCCGCGCACCTTCCCGCTCGGCCTGTGCCAGCAGGTGCGTGGCATAGAAGTATTCGCTGTCAAACGGCGGGTCCTTGCGCATGAGGATGGCGTCGAAATCCTTCAGCGCCACCGCGCGCGCTTCTCGGACCTCGAACCACGCGTCAGGCAGCCCCGTGAGCACGATGTCCCGTACATGCGCCGTGACCAGGGCTCCGCGCTGCCACATCACATCTTGCGGCTCGCAGGTGGCCACGCTATGGCCGCGCCTTTGCGCCTCGCGCATCATGGCAAAAGTGGTGTCTTTGTAGATCTTGAAGGATTCGAGCGGATCGGCAACAAAAAGAATGTTCATGGGCAAAAAGAGTTCAGGCAATGGACGGTTAAAAAAATGCGACTTGCCGTACTGTTGCACAAATAGCGCCAACGCGCCTGCCACGACGCCCCAGAAGGCCGACCCCACCCCGGCGATGACGACGCCGCTGAGCGTGACGAGGAAGGTCATCAAGGCGGCCTCACGGCGCAGCTCGTCCCTGACGACCGTGGCCAGCGCACCGCCGATGGCGCCCAACACGGCCAGACCGGCAATGGCCGCGATCAGCTCTTCGGGGAAAGCGGTGATGGCACTCAAGTTGAGGGCAAAAGCCCCGAACGGCGCCAGCACGAGCGTGACCAAACCGGTCAGGGTGATGATTTTGGAAATCGGAATGCCCTCGCCACGTCCCTTGCCGGCGATGCTGCCATAACCTCCCGCCTGAATCGCGGCCACGCCGGGCTGATTCTGCGGCGCCATCGCAACCACAAACAAGGGCAAAGCCAGACCCATGATGGCACTGAAGCTGAAGCGGGGTGCCGTAAACACCGGTTTCACAGCATAAAAACTGACGCTAGCTCCCGTAAAATCTGCACGAAAAGCTACGAAAATAATAGCAACCAGCGGAGTCAGAGGCACCGCGTCGTACTCCAGGCCACCATGACCGGCTTGCGCAGCCACAGCGACGGCACCCGTGTGCACAGTCCCATGCCGAGCCCCAGCGCCACATCCATGACGTGATGAGCTCGAGGCTGGCCTTGAACGCCAAAGCAGCCTGGAACACGATGGTCATCGAACTGGTGAAGCCGACCAGTTCGGCCACGAAACCTGCGAGGAAAGCAGACAGGCTCAGACCTTTAAAAAAGCGCATGGGCCAAGAGACTAGATTTCGATTTTCGAACCCAGTTCCACCACCGAGTTGTTAGGCAGTTTCAGGAAGGCCGCAGCACCGCTCGCGTTGTGATGCATCTGCGCGAACAGCTTTTCACGCCAGTGCGACATGCCGCTGCCAATAGTGGGAACGACGGTATCGCGTGACAAGAAATAGCTGGTGGTCATGGCATCCAACTCGCAGCCTCGACCCTTGATGTGCTGCAGCGCTTTGGGGATGTCGGGGTCATTTTTGAACCCATAGTGGATCACCACCTGCCAGCAATCGTGCCCCAGGGATTCAATCTCCAGGCGCTTGTCCATCCCGATCCACGGCACCTCGTGGTTACGCACCGTGACAAACAGGTTGTTCGCGTGCAGCACCTTGTTGTGCTTGAGGTTGTGCAGCATCGCATTGGGTACCGTGCCGGGCTCGGCTGTGAGGAACACCGCCGTACCTTCAACGCGCACCGGCGGGCTCACAAACACGGCCTCGAGAAAGCTGGTCAGGTCAATCGCGTCAGCGCGCAGTTTCTCGTTCAGCAAGTGCCGGCCGTCCTTCCAGGTCATCATGAGGGTGAAGATGGCGCCCCCGATCATGAGCGGGAACCAGCCGCCGTCAACCAGTTTGAGCAGGTTGGACGCCCAGAACGCAAAGTCAACCACGAAAAAGAAGCCGGTGGCCGCAATACAAAGCGCCAGGGGATAGTTCCAGCTGTAGCGGATCACGAAAAAGGTCAGGATGGTGGTAATCAGCATGTCCGTGCACACCGCAATACCGTAGGCCGCTGCCAGATTGCTGGACGACTTGAACATCACCACCGCCATCACGATGGCGACAAACAGGCCCCAGTTGACGAACGGCAGGTAGACTTGCCCGGTGTCCTTCACGCTGGTGTGCAGGACCTGCAGGCGTGGCAGATAGCCCAGCTGGATTACCTGCTTGGTGACGGAGAACGCGCCCGAGATCAAGGCCTGCGATGCGATCACCGTGGCCAAGGTGGCCAGCGCGACCAGCGGCACCAGGGCCCAGTCGGGCGCCATCATGAAAAACGGGTTCTTTACCGCCTCGGGGTGCTTCAACAGCAGCGCGCCCTGACCAAAGTAGTTGAGCGTGAGCGCCGGCATGACGACTGAAAACCAGGCCACACGAATCGGCTTCTTGCCGAAGTGGCCCATGTCGGCGTAGAGCGCCTCAGCCCCCGTCACGCACAGCACCACAGCACCCAGAACGATGAAGGTGATGCCCGGGTTGCGCCAGATGAAGCCCAGGGCGTAAAGGGGGCTGATGGCCCACAGAATGGCGGGGTTCGTGAAAATATGTGCCAGACCCAACATCGAAATGCAGGCGAACCAAACCAGGGTAATGGGGCCGAAAAATTTGCCAATGCCACTGGTGCCGTGTTTTTGCACCGCGAACAGGCCAAACAGGATAACCAGTGTGAGCGGGATCACATACTGCTTGAAGGCCGGCGATATCACCTCCAGGCCTTCCACGGACGATAGCACGGAGATGGCCGGCGTAATCACGCCGTCACCGTAGAACAGGCAGGTACCAAAAATGCCGACCAGCAACAGCACGCGTCGCAGCTCGGGCTTGTCCTTGACCGACTGCGAGGCCAGCGCCAGCATGGCCACCAGACCACCCTCGCCGTTGTTGTCCGCACGCAGCACGAGCACCACGTACTTGATGGACACGATGATCGTCAAGGTCCAGAAGAAAATCGACAAAATGCCATAGACGTTGTCGGGAGTGAACGGAACATGGCCGGAGCCAAACACCTCTTTGACCGCGTACAGAACGCTGGTACCGATGTCGCCGTAAACAACGCCGATGGCGCCCAGCGTGAGCGCCGTAAGGGAAGATTTGGATGCTGCCACTAGTTCACCCCGTCTTGATTCTCAGCGGGGTTCCATTCCATTTGGGAACGCCATTTTGCGCTTGCCGGTGGCGTTACAAACGCACGATAAGCGCTTAGTTCGCCAAAGCCCATAAATGTTGCAATGCAACAACTACCGACCACAGGCCAGCTTGCGCATGAGACAGCGTTTATTCGTATACCTCGGCATCGGGGTCCGTCGCTTCCAGCTCGTAACTGGCGGCCAGCATGGCCAGACGCCCCACCACGCCGTACATATAAAAACGGTTGGGGGCACTGGCGCCGGGCTTGATGCCGGGTTGAGGTAAGCGCGCACTCTGCTCAAAAGCCAATGGCACGAAGCTGGAGCCCGGCGCATCGAGATTTTCATCGACGCCACGATCAGCATGAATACGATAAAAACCACCGACCACGTAACGGTCCATCATGTAGACCACCGGCTCGGCCACCGCGTCATGCATCCGTTCCTTCGTCAACACCCCTTCCTGAATCAGGATATCCTGGGCTTGCTGACCTTCCCGCGTGCCGCTCATTTTGCTTTGCACTTTGGGGCCCAGCGCCTCCAGGTCTTTGGCGTCACGCACGGTCACGATGCCCAGTCCATGGGTGCCGTTGTCGGCCTTGACCACCACGAATGGCTTCTCCTTGATGCCATATTCCTTGTATTTGCGGCGAATTTTAGTCAGCAGGGCATCGACATTGCTGCTCAGACATTCCATGCCCGAGTCGTCAGCCAGTTTGACCTCCCCGCATTTCTCGAACATCGGGTTGATCAGCCACGGATCCACCCCGAGCAACTTGCCCAGGCGCTTGGCCACTTCCTCGTAGCACTTGAAATGTTTGCTCATGCGCCGCGTAGACCGGCCTGCGTGCAGCGGCGGCAACAGGTATTGCTCGTGAATATCTTCCAGAATGCCCGGCACGCCCGCCCTCAGATCATTGTTCAGCAGAATGGTGCAGGGGTCAAAATCCTTGACCCCCAGGCGGCGCCGGCCACGGATGACGGGCTCCAGCGTCACGCTTTCGCCGTTGGGCAACTCGACCGTGGTGGTTTTTTTGATCGCGGGGTCGATGGAGCCGATGCGTACGTTCAGGCCCGCCATATGGAAGATGCGCCGCAATTGCGCCACGCTCGACAGGTAAAACGTGTTGCTGGAGTGATTCTCGGGAATCAGCAGCAAGTTGCGCGCCTCAGGGCAGATTTTCTCGATCGCAGCCATGGCCGCCTGCACCGCCAGCGGCAGCATCTCGGGGGTGAGGTTGTTCCAGCCGCCGGGGAACAGATTGGTATCCACCGGCGCCAGCTTGAAGCCGGCATTGCGCACGTCCACCGAGCTGTAAAACGGCGGCGTGTGCTCCATCCACTCGAGACGAAACCAGCGCTCGATCGCCGGCATGGAGTCCAGGACGCGCTGCTCAAGTTCGTTGATGGGGCCGGTGAGCGCGGTGACGAGATGTGGAACCATGCGGCCCTCTTGGATGAATAAAGTGCGAAAACTGGACGTATTCTAGGATCTGGGGACGAGCATCCCGCTTGCAAGGACCCCCGGACCGCCCCCGGTGCTAAACCCGCACCTCCCCTTGCCCCAGCACCACATACTTCAGCGAGGTCAGGCCCTCAAGGCCGACCGGGCCACGGGCGTGGAACTTGTCGGTGCTGATCCCAATTTCAGCACCCAGGCCAAATTCAAAACCATCGGCAAAACGGGTGCTGGTGTTGACCATCACGCTCGCAGAATCGACTTCCCGCAGGAAGGCTTGGGCGTGCATGTGGTCGCGCGTGATGATGGCATCGGTGTGGTGCGACGAATACTGGTTGATGTGGGCAATCGCTTCGTCCACGCCTTCCACCACCTTGATGCTGATGACCGGGGCCAGGTATTCCTCATACCAGTCCTGCTCGCGGGCGGGCTTCAGCTGCGCGCCTGGCACCGTGGCCAGCAGCGCCAGCGCCTCGGCGTCACCGCGCATTTCCACGCCTTTGGCGGCATAGATGGCGCCGATTTGGGGTAAGAAAGCGGCCGCCACGCCGCGCGCCACCAGCAGGCCTTCGGCGGCGTTGCAGGGGCTGTATTTGCTGGTCTTGGCGTTGTCCGCCACCCGCACCGCCATCTCGATGTCACAGGGATCATCGACATACACGTGGCAATTGCCGTCCAGGTGCTTGATGACCGGTACCTTCGCGTCCCGGCTGATGCGCTCGATCAGGCCCTTGCCGCCGCGCGGAATGATCACATCCACATACTGCGGCATGGTGATGAGCTGGCCCACCACCTCGCGGTCGGTG
>NZ_DHXT01000106.1:7138-11868 GCF_002413825.1 Rhodoferax sp. UBA5149 | reverse complement strand
ATCGTCACGTTGGGCCGGCTCTCGAAGATCATGCCGAAGACGCCAATCGGCACCCGCATTTGTCCGACCCGAATCCCGCTGGGCTGCTGCTTCATGCCGATGATTTCACCAATCAGATCGGGCATGGCGGCGAGCTGCTCACAGCCCTGGGCGATGGTCTCGATCACTTGGGGGCTGAGCTTGAGGCGATCCACCATGGGGGCCGACAGGCCCGCCGCCCGCGCGCGCTCAATGTCTTTGGCATTGTCTATTTGCAGCGCCTGCACATTGGCGCGCAACAACTCGGCCAATTTTCGAAGTGCTATGTTTTTAGTAGCTGTCTGCGCTTTAGCCATGAGGGCTGATGCGGTTTTTGCCTGAAACCCAAGGGTCTGGGTGTAGTCGGTGATGGTGAGCGCGTTCATGGCTTATTTTCTCACGGGATGACGCGCCTACCGCGCGCGTTGTGCGGGCGCGGGGACGGCGCATTGACTGCACAGCAGCATGGCCAGGCGATGCAGCGCCTGCCAGCCATCGGTCGGCCAGTCGGGCTGTTTCAGGCCTTTCACGATGCCGTCCACCTGGTGCGTTGCCTGCAGCAGATCGGCCAAGCTCGCGTCACTCAGGCGCGGCAGCACACGTTCAAACAAACGTTCTTTGGCGCCCCACACGCGCTGCTCACGCAGCGCCATGGGCATCGGGCGGCCTTGCGCCATGGCGTCTTTGACGCGCTTGAGGGCGCGAATGTCCTCGCTCAGCGTGTAGTGCACCAGCACCTCGGCCTCGCCCTCGGCCTGCAAGCCGTCCAGCATGCGCTGCACCCGCACGGTCTGGCCGGCCAGCACCGCGTCGGACAGTTTGAACACGTCGTAGCGCGCCACGTTCAAGACGGCATTCTCAATCTGGTCGAACGTCAGCTCGCCGGGCGCAAACAAGAGCGCGAGCTTCTGGATTTCCTGATGCGCCGCCAGCAAATTGCCTTCCACCCGGTCGGCAAAAAACTGCAAGGTGCGCTGCCCCTCTTCCCCAGCGGCCACGCGTTGGCCCTGATGGCTAAGCCGCTGCGCGATCCAGGGCGGCAGCGCGCTGCGCTCGACCGGCTCGACCTGCAGCGTGACGCCAAAACTCTCCAGCGCGCCGAACCAGGCACCGCCTTTGGTCAGTTTGTCGAGCCGCGGCAGCAGGATGAGGGTGAGCGTCGAATCATTGCCCCGGGATTGCTCGGCCAGCTGTTGAATCGCGCTACTGCCTTCCTTGCCGGGTTTGCCGGAAGGAATGCGCAGCTCGACAATTTGTTTGTCGGCAAACAGGCTCAGCGATCCGCCCGCCGCCAGCACCTCGCTCCAGTCGAAATGCGCACCGGCCACGGTATGCGAAGTGCGCTCGCTAAAGCCTTGGCTTCGGGCGAACGTGCGAATGGTGTCAAGCGCTTCCTGGATCAGCAGGGGCTCGTCGCCATGCAGGGTGTAAAGGCTTTTCAGGCCTTTCTGCAAGTGGTTGGCGAGTTGATTAGGGGCTAGCTGCATGGTTGACCGCCGCCAGGCGGCGTATGAGCTGCTGCACGATGTCGCTTTGCATGTCCCGGTACAACAGGCGTTCCTCGGCTTCCTTGGCCAGCACGGCGGATTCATTGAAGCTGATGTCGCGCTGCTGCAGAATTTCGGCGTCCGGCGTGAGCTCCACGCCATGCGGCGTGCGGACCCTGAATTTCACCCGGATGCGCAATTGAAACTCCCGCACCTGGCCCGAGCTGTTAACCCCGACCACGATTTTTTCACGCTGCTCCTGCAGGATGTCAAGCACCACCTGCGCCTGCGTCAGCGGCTCATTGGGCGCCAGCACATGCACGTTGCTGCCAAAAGATCGGCGCAACTCGATGGCCACCGCCCCGCCCGGGTTGGGCATGACGGCCAGGGTCGAGAAGGCATAGTTTTGGCTGCCGCGCAGCGTGAACCCGCAGCCCTGCAAAACCAGGCCGCTCAGGCTGGCCAAACCGAGCTGACCGAGCAAGGTGAAGACTGTGCGACGTTTCATGGTGCTGGCTTCAAACCACCAGATTGACCAGACGCCCCGGCACCACGATGACCTTCTTGGGCGCAGCACCTTCGGCCAGCTTTTGGAACACTTCGCTGTCCATCGCGGCGCGTTCAATTTCTTCTCTGGACGCGCCCGTCGGCACCACGATGGCGCCTCTGAGTTTGCCGTTGATCTGCAACATGAGCTCAATCTCGTCCTGCTCCAGCGCAGCTTCGTCCGCCTTGGGCCAGGGCGCGTCCAGCAAATCGCCATACTGGGCGCCATAGCCGAGCGCCTCCCACAGCGCATGCGTGAGGTGTGGCGTGGCGGGGTAAATGGAGCGCAGCAACATGGCGACACCTTCTCGCACCGCCGCCTGGCTGCCCTTGGAGCCATCGTTCTTGAAGTATTCCAGGGCATTGAGCAGTTTCATCGCGCCCGACACCACCGTGTTGTATTGCATGCGCTGGTAGTCATAGTCAATTTGCTTGAACACCGTGTGAATTTCAAGCCGAAGGGCTTTCGCTTCTTTGCTGAAATTTATATCTTTTAGGGCTGCAGCCGCCGTCACACCTTCATGAGCAGCTTCGATATTGATAGCAGACTGCTTGACGCCAAAGTTCCAGAGACGGCGCAAGAAGCGGTAGGAACCTTCCACTCCCGCATCGTTCCACTCCAGCGTGGCCTCGGGCGGGGCGGTGAACATGGTGTACAGGCGCGCGGTGTCGGCACCGTATTTTTCAATCAAGTCCTGCGGGTCGACCCCGTTGTTCTTGCTCTTGCTCATGGTGCCCACACCCTCGTAGGTGATGCGCGTGCCGGCCGGCAGGTCACCCTTGGCTTGCCTGAGCTTGGCACCGGTCACCTTGCCCGATGCATCCTGAATGTCTTCCACCTCATGCGGCCAAAAATACTCGATGCCGCCCTTGTCGGCCTTGCGCGAGTAGATGTGATTGAGCACCATGCCCTGGGTCAGCAGCTTGGTGAAGGGCTCATCCACTTTCACCAGCCCCAGGTCACGCATCACCTTGGTCCAGAAGCGCGCGTACAGCAGGTGCAGGATGGCGTGCTCAATGCCGCCAATGTACTGGTCCATCGGCATCCAGTAGTCGGCGCCCTCGGCCACCATCTGGTCGGCATTCTTCGGGTCGCAGTAGCGCATGTAGTACCAGCTGGAGTCGACGAAGGTGTCCATGGTGTCGGTCTCGCGCCGCGCGCTGACGCCACAAATGGGGCAGACGACACCGGCATGGAAGCCTTCGTGCTTGTGCAGCGGGTTGCCCGAGCCATCGGGTACGCAATCGAGCGGCAGCACCACCGGCAAGTCCTTCTCGGGCACCGGCACGGCGCCATGTTGCGGACAATGAATGATGGGGATCGGCGTGCCCCAATAGCGCTGGCGGCTGACGCCCCAGTCGCGCAGGCGCCAGGTCGTTTTTTTCTCGCCCAGACCCTTGACTTGCAGGGCGTGGCTCACGGCGTTGACCGCGTCCTGGTAGGGCAAACCACTGAAACTGTCGGAGTTGATGGTGACGCCGCGCTGCTTGTCTCCATACCAGTCTTGCCACTGGTCATAGTCGTATTCCAGACCATCCACCAGCACCACCTCCACGATGTCAATGCCGTACTTCTTGGCAAAAGCAAAGTCGCGTTCGTCGTGCGCGGGCACCCCCATGACCGCACCGTCGCCGTAACTCATCAGCACGTAATTGCCGACCCAGACTTCGATTTGGCATCCGTTCAGGGGGTGCGTCACGTACAGGCCGGTGGCCATGCCCTCTTTTTCCCTCACCGCCAGCTCCGCTTCGGTGGTGCCGCCTTTTTTGCACGCCTCAATGAAAGCGGCCAGTTTCGGCTGGGTCCGGGCGGCGTGCGTGGCCAGCGCATGCTCGGGCGCAACCGCGCAAAAGGTGACGCCCATGATGGTGTCAGCGCGGGTGGTGAAGACATACATGCGGCCTTCATCAATCAACTCGCCAGCTTCATCCCGAATGTCATGCGGGAAGGCAAAGCGCACGCCCTCGCTCTTGCCAATCCAGTTTTCCTGCATCAGCTTGACGCGCTCGGGCCAGCCCGGCAGACCGGTCTGCACCTGCTCCAGCAACTCCTCGGCGTAATCGGTGATCTTGAGGTAGTAGCCGGGAATCTCGCGCTTTTCCACCACGGCACCGGTGCGCCAGCCCTTGCCGTCGATCACCTGCTCATTGGCCAGCACGGTCTGGTCCACCGGGTCCCAGTTGACCACCTGAGTCTTGCGGTAGGCGATGCCTTTTTCCAGCATCTTCAAAAACAGCCACTGGTTCCACTTGTAATAACTGGGGTCGCAGGTGGCCACTTCGCGGCTCCAGTCGATGGCCAGGCCCATGGCCTGCATCTGCTGCTTCATGTAGGCGATGTTCTCGTAGGTCCACTTGGCCGGCGGCACGCCGTTCTTGAGTGCCGCGTTCTCGGCCGGCAGGCCAAAGGCATCCCAGCCCATCGGCATCAGCACGTTGTAGCCGTTCATGCGCAGGTAGCGCGTGAGCATGTCGTTGATGGTGTAGTTGCGCACATGGCCCATGTGCAGCTTGCCGCTGGGGTAAGGCAGCATGGAGCAGGCGTAGAACTTCTTTTTGGAAGCATCTTCCGTCACGCGGTAGGCATCCACCGCCGTCCAGTGGCTGTGAGCGGCTTTTTCGACGTCGAGATGGTTGTATTTTTCTTGCATTTGGATTCACTCTCAGGCGATCAGGGGG
>NZ_DHXT01000106.1:0-6870 GCF_002413825.1 Rhodoferax sp. UBA5149 | reverse complement strand
CGCATCGGCGCGCAGTTGCACCTCGGTCTCGGGTTTCGACTTGGCGGTTTGCGTCAACCGAATAGCCAGCGCGGACAAATCCAGCGGCTGATCATTGAGGAAAGCTTGTCCGGCTTTGTCCACCGTCACCGTCACGAACGCAGGCGCCTCACCGGCTTGGGCCGCTTCGGTCTTGGGCAAGTCCAGCTTGATGGAGCTCGCCAGCAGCGGCGCCGTGATGATGAAAATCACCACCAGCACCAGCATCACGTCGACCAGCGGCGTCATGTTGATCTCGCTCATCGGCTGCGTGCCAGGGGTGCGCTCCAAACGACCAAAAGACATGTCTTGCTCCGGCCCCGCTCAAGCCTGCCAAACGGGCTGGCTGCTTGCCAGTTCCCGAACGTCGCGGGCAAACCCTTCGAGCTCCGCCTCAATGCGCCCGATGGCGCGACCCAGTACGTTGTAAGCCAGCACCGCCGGAATCGCCACCGCCAGACCGGCCGCCGTCATGATGAGGGCCTCGCCCACCGGGCCCGAGATTTGGCCGATCGTGACCTGTCCGGCGTTGGAGATGCCGATGAGGGCGTGATAAATACCCCAGACCGTGCCCAGCAGACCGACAAAAGGGGCCGTGGAACCCACCGTGGCCAGCAAGACCTGGCCATGCTGAAGCTTGGCCAGGGCCAGGTGAAGGGCATCACGCAGCACGCGGGTCAGCTGCTGCGACTTGTCGCCGGCCGCCGCCAAGGTGCCATTTGCTTCAATTTTTGTAGCAACCACCATAGGAGTGACGAGGGCTTCGCGGTCAAACGCCTTCAACTTCCGCAAGGCCTCGTCAACCGACGCGGAACTCCAGAACGCCGCTATGCAGCGCACGACATCGCCACTGGCACGACGCAGCAACCACGATTTCCACAGGATCACGACCCAGCTGCCAACCGACATGACCAGCAGCAGCAGCGCCACCCCTTGGGTCACCGCATCGCCCTGCCAGAACAGCTGTAACGCGTTCATCTCAGCTTGAGCACATCAAACATGTCGAACAAACCGGCTTTATGAGCGCTCAAAAAACGCACGGCACGCAAACTGCCTTGCGCATAGGTGGCACGGCTGGACGATTTGTGGCTGATCTCAATGCGCTCACCGATACCCGCGAACAGCACGGTGTGGTCACCCACAATGTCGCCACCGCGAATGGTGGCAAAACCGATGGACGACGGATCGCGTTCGCCGGTGACGCCCTCGCGGGCATACACCGCGCAATCCTTCAGGTTGCGCCCCAGTGCGTCGGCAATCACCTCGCCCATTTTCAGCGCGGTGCCCGACGGTGCGTCGACCTTGTGGCGGTGATGGGCTTCGATGATTTCAATGTCATAGCCGGTGGACAAGGCCTTGGCCGCCATTTCCAGCAGCTTGAGCGTGACGTTCACGCCCACACTCATATTGGGCGCCATCACAATGGCGATGTCGCGGGCCGCCGCTGCGATCTCGGCCTTCTGGGCGTCGCTGAAGCCGGTGGTGCCAATCACCACATTGACACCCAATTCACGGCACACGCGCAAATGGGCCAGCGTGCCTTCCGGCCGGGTGAAATCGATCAGGACATGGGCGTTTTTCAGTCCTTCGACCAAGTCAGCCGTGATCGCCACGCCACTCATCTGCCCGAGGAACGCCATCGCGTCCGAGCCAATGGCCGGACTGGCGGCCACATCCAGCGCGCCGGCCAGTTCGCAATCATCGGCCACCCGGATCGCCTCGATCAGCATCTGTCCCATGCGCCCGGAGGCGCCCGCTACCGTGATCCGATTGGTCATGATGTCAGTCCTGGTGAAGCCGCCACTGATCAGTTGCCTGCCGGCTCCAGCGGGGGGTAACTCGCGGGCAATGGCGCCAGCGGTTTGGGCTCGGCAGCTTTTGCCGGGACGGGCAACTGCTTCAAAGCTTCTTCAGTCATCTCAAGCACGGGCACCTTGCCCGACTTGCGCCCGGAATCGAGCGACGCCACGAACTCGGCTTCTGTCGGCAGGGCGTCGGCTTCCATGCGCTCCAGCGTATCCCCCTTGAAAAACACGGTGACTTTGCGCGCCTGCGGCTCCAGGCCCTGACGCTTGAAGGTGAAAACATAGTCCCAGCGGTCGGCATGGAAAATACTGGTCAGCAAAGGCGTGCCCAGAATATCGCGAACCTGCGCGCGGCTCATGCCGGGCTTGATCGCAGCCGCTTGTTCTTTCGATACAAAATTGCCCTGAACAATGTCCATTTTGTAGGGCGTAACCACACCGGCAATGCTATTGCTGGCACTGTTCAGGCTGCCACAGGCCACCAAGCCTGCGCTGGCGGCGAAGAGCAGGATCAAGCAGGTACTACGACGTTGAAGATCAGTCATGAGGTAAGGTGTGGCGATATGATCGGTCCATTGTACCGGCTGCACCTGTGACGGCAGCCTGCCTGCGGGCAACAGAGAGACCTCCATGACCAATATCGACGAACTGAAAAGCACCGGCCTCAAGGCCACCTTGCCCCGGCTGAAAATACTGGAGATATTCCAGAAGGGCACGCAGCGCCACATGACGGCGGAAGATGTCTTCCGCGTTTTGCTGGAAGAGCGCTCGGATGTCGGTCTGGCCACGGTGTACCGGGTTCTGGCCCAGTTCGAGCAAGCAGACATCCTGAGCCGCAGCCATTTTGAGAGCGGCAAGGCGGTCTATGAACTCAATGAGGGGCAGCACCACGACCATCTGGTGTGCCTGGATTGCGGCAAAGTGGAGGAGTTTTACGACGCTGAAATTGAAAAACGCCAGCACGCGGTCGCCAAGACCAAGGGTTTTGCCATCGCCGACCATGCGTTGAGCCTGTACGCCCACTGTACCCGGGACAAGTGCCCGAACCGGCCTGCATCTGGGCACAACCCAGCTTAGCAGCATCGTCCAGGCGCCACGAGGTTCTTGCGAGCGCTCAGGCCGGCGTCATTCAGCCGGATCCATCGCTTTGCGGTGGCGCTCGACAAACTCCTGGTAAGTGTCAATCCCGCGCAGCTGCAACACGGTATTTCGCACCGCCGCTTCCACCAGCACGGCGATGTTGCGGCCCGCCACCACCTGGATCACCACTTTGCGAATCGGAACACCCAGCACGTCCTGGGTCAGCGGCTCATAGGGAATGCGCTCATATTCTCGCTCCAGCGTTTCGCGGCGCACCAGATGCACAATGAGCTTGACCCGCATTTTTCGCCGAACGGCTGTTTCGCCAAAGATGCAGCGGATATCGAGCAGTCCGATACCCCGCACTTCGAGCAGGTTCAGCAGCAACTCGGGGCAGCGGCCCTCGATCGTGTCTTGATTGATGCGAAACAGATCCACCGCATCGTCCGCCACCAAGCCGTTGCCACGCGAGATCAGTTCGAGCCCCAACTCGCTTTTTCCCAGCCCCGATTCCCCGGTGATCAGCACGCCCAGACCGAGAATATCCATGAACACGCCATGCATGGAGCTGCGGTCTGCAAAATGCTTGGACAGGTAGGCCCGCAGCACATCAATCACAAAAGCCGATGAGCCTTGCGTCGCGAACATGGGAATCTGGGCCCGTTCGCACATCAACATCAGGGCTTCCGGCGCGGCCTGGCCATCGGCCAGAATCAGCACCGGCGGCTCCAGCGTGACAATGCGGGAAATCCGGCGGGCGCAGTCTTCTGGCGTTGCGTTGGTGAGGTAGGCAATCTCGCGTTGCCCCAGAATCTGGACGCGATAAGGATGAATGTAGTTGAGGTAGCCGACCAGGTCAGCCCCGGAGCGTGCGGCACGCACCGCCACCTCGTCAAAGCGGCGTTCTGAGGCGCCCAGTCCCGCCAGCCATTCCCACTTCAGGCTGCCGCGAAACTCCTCGAACAGTACATCGGCGCTGACGGCGGTAGGCTTCACATGAGGTCCAGTCGCAGCAAGATAGGTGAGATGGCGTGATCAGGCCAGTTGCGCCGACTGCCAGTTGGCGATCAGGCCATGCAAATCAGCCGCATCCGTGCTGGTGGCCATTTTTTCACGCAAAGTCACATCGCTGAGCATTTCAGCAATCTCCGACAGAATTTCCAAATGCTTTTGCGTTGCCGCCTCGGGCACCAGCAAAAAGATCAGCAAACTGACCGCCTGCTCGTCAGGCGCATCAAAACCGATGGGTTGTGCCAATTGGAGGACCGCTGCCATGGGCGCCTTGAGGCCTTTGATGCGCCCATGCGGAATGGCAACGCCATGACCCAAGCCGGTCGATCCCAAGCGTTCTCGGGAAAAAAGGCTATCGGTCACCAAGGAACGGCTGAGGCCGTGAAGGTTTTCAAACAGCAAACCAGCTTCTTCAAAAGCTCTTTTTTTGCTGGTGGCTTCAACATGCACAAGCACTTGTGCAACGGGCAGGATGAACGCGAGTCGATTCATGGTTGGGTGGCAGATTATGCACCGAAGTCATTTCGGGCACTAAAAAAGCCGCGCGGGCAACCGGGCGGCTTTGGTCTGAGTTCAGACTGGGGGTCTCACATCAATCGTTTGGGCGCGTCATGATGATGGTTCTGCAAACGATCTTTATGCCGAACGACCTGGCGATCAAGTTTGTCCACCAGCTCGTCCACGGCAGCGTACAAATCGGCGTGCGAACTCTCGGCAAACATGTCGTTGCCCTTGACATGAATATTGCACTCCGCTCGTTGCCGTCGTTCTTTTTCCTTTTGTTTTTCCACAGTGAGTAGCACTTTGACATCCACTACCTGGTCAAAATGCCGAATGATTCGATCAAGCTTGGTCGTAACGTAACTGCGCAGGGCTGGGGTAACTTCGAGGTGATGACCGCTGATCGTCAAGTTCATAAATGGCCTCCTGTTGCTCTCGGGTTGAAAAAGCTGCCGGCGGAATGCAGACAGCACACAAACCAAAACTCAAAAAACACTGTCGACGAATTCACTATGCCCCCGATAGGCTGGAAAAGCAAACCTTTTTATTGATGCAATGCAACAAAAAGTTGCCGTGACAACGACTTTTGCGGGTCGGCCACGGTATCTTTTTGAACTGTCTTTTTTGGGCTTGCGCCCGACTCTCACCTCCCTGCACAATGGGCGCATGAGCCTAGACACCATCATCCATGCCAGTCTCAGCCGTCCGGCCCGGCCCATCACGGCGCTGGTCCTGATGGGCGGCGGCGCCAGAACGGCCTACCAGGTTGGCGTTCTGCGGGCGCTCGCGTCGATTCTGAAGCCGCAATCGAAAACTCCGAATTTTTTCCCCTTTCAGGTCCTGGTCGGCACATCGGCAGGCGCCATCAATGCGGCCTGCCTGGCGGGGTACGCAACATACGGTTTGCAGGCGTTTGAACGCTTGACGCAGTTCTGGAGTGAGCTCAGATCCTCCGGTGTTTATCGGCTCAACGTGTCGTCATGGACTCGTTTCAACAAGTACCTCATGGCCTGGAGCCTGTCCCGTCACGCCCAGGCGAACGGCGCGATTCTTGATAGTCAGCCGCTATTCGACACGCTTCGCGAGGCGGTTTCCTTGCCCGGCGTGGAAGAAGCCCTGCGCACCCACACCATCGAGGCCCTGGCGGTCACGGCGTCGAGTTACAGCAGCGGTGTGCACTGGACGTTTTGCCACACCGCGCAGGATGAGCCTTTTCGCGCTTGGGCTCGCCCCGGGCGGCGTGCCGGATTTCAAGCCATCACGGTTGACCATTTGATGGCCTCCAGCGCAATTCCTTTCCTGTTTCCATCGACCCCCCTGCGGGTCGGTGGCCGCCAGGAATATTTTGGGGACGGCTCCATGCGCCAGGTCTCGCCACTGTCCCCGGCCATGCATCTGGGAGCTCAAAAAGTGTTCATCGTCGGCGTCGGTCAGCCGGAGCGCTCCGGCTTTGGCGGCCACGCGGCAGACCAGCCGGCACGCGCCCCCACACTGGGCAGCATCGCGGGCCACGCCATGGCCAGCGTATTTCACGACACCCTGCAAGCCGATGTGGAGCAGACCCATCGCGTCACGCAAACCCTCGGGAAACTGCCACGCGACGCGGCATCGGCATTGCCGTACCGGAGTGTGGATGTGATGGCGATCCAGCCCACACAGTCGCTGGATGCGATCGCCCAGGCGCATATCCGCGAGCTGCCGGCGGCCACCCGCAATGCCTTGGGGGCCCTGGGCATTCTCAGAGGCGGCGGCGGCACACTGGCAAGTTACCTGCTTTTCGAACCCGGCTTTGTGCAGGCGCTTATCGCCATGGG
The DNA here is from genome assembly GCF_002413825.1 of Rhodoferax sp. UBA5149. Classification (GTDB taxonomy): domain Bacteria; phylum Pseudomonadota; class Gammaproteobacteria; order Burkholderiales; family Burkholderiaceae_C; genus Rhodoferax. The sequence goes on along the minus strand of NZ_DHXT01000106.1, from coordinate 641 downwards.
CGAAAACGATGCCCATGCAAGAAAATCGGAACTATTGGCGTTTTTTGCAGACTCATGACCGCCCTGCAATGCGATAATTTCGCCATCTTGACTCCCGGAGAAAACTCCTTGGAAACCTGCCCTAGTCGGTAGCTTTCAACTCCCTTAACTGCATCGGGGTTGGAAGCGAAACCTCGCAAGCTCTGCCAGATGCAATCAATTTCAAGGGAGTGAGCCATGCTCAACATCTTCACGCTTGCCAACGGTCGGCTCTTTCAGGAAGAGATCGAATCGCTGGAAGAACTGTCTAAATTTCAGCCGATTTGGGTCGACCTGGAGTCGCCTACCGTCGAAGAAAAGCGCTGGGTCAAGCAGTACTACGGACTGTCCATCCCGGAAGATGCGATGGACGAGGACATTGAAGAATCCGCGCGCTTTTACAAAGAAGACAACGGCGAGCTGCACATTCGCAGCGATTTTTTAGTCGCCGACAATGAGGAGCCGCACACCGTGCGGGTCGCCTTCATCCTGAACCTGGAGAACGATGAACTCAAGAGCAAGGGCGTGCTGTTTTCCATTCACGATGAAGACGTGCCGGTGTTCCGCCTGCTGCGCATGCGGGCGCGCCGCGCACCCGGCCTGATCGAAGACGCCAAGGAAGT
>NZ_DHXT01000027.1:38810-50915 GCF_002413825.1 Rhodoferax sp. UBA5149 | reverse complement strand
GCTCCGGTGTTCGAGTTGGCCGATATCCCGTTTGATGCGACCGGGCTGCAGCCCCAGACCGATGGTTTATGGCAAAAATGGCCTCTAGCCCTCGTGGATGGTGCGCAAGCCGCTACTGTTTTTGTAGCGGTGGTGTCGATGGGCAACCCGCATGCGGTGCAGCTGGTGGACGATGTGGAGACCGCCCCGGTGCTGACGCAGGGTCCGCTGATTGAGCGGCACGCCAGTTTCCCCCGGCGCGTGAATGCGGGCTTCATGCAGATCGTGGACCGCAGCCACATTCGGTTGCGGGTGTTCGAGCGTGGCACCGGCGAAACCCTGGCCTGCGGCTCCGGCGCCTGCGCGGCGGTGGTGGCGGGCATCCGGCTCGGGCGGCTGGACGCTGTCGTGGACGTCCAGACCCGCGGCGGCACATTGACTATTTCCTGGGCTGGCGCGATGTCCTCCGTCATGATGACGGGGCCCGCCACCACGGTTTTTCACGGCGAAATTGACCTACCCGACCTCCTATGACTACCCCCTTTACCAACCCCATTACCGAAGACGATATTGCCAACTACCTGGCCAATACGCCCGACTTTTTCGAGCGCCACGCCGAGTTGCTGGCCGCCGTGCAACTGACCAGCCCGCACAGCAACCGGGCCGTGAGTTTGCAGGAGCGCCAGGCCCAGATGCTGCGCGAGAAGATCAAGGTGCTGGAGCATCGCATCATGGACATGATCCGCAATGGCAATGAGAACGTCATGCTGTCCGACAAACTGCTGCTGTGGGCGCGCAGTTTGTTCCTGACGGCTGACGCGTTGGCTTTACCTGGGCAGATCGCGGGCGAGATTGCAGCGCAGTTCTCGGTGCCCCAGGTCGGCATCAAGGTGTGGGGCGTGGCGCCGCAGTTTGCCCATGCCGAGTTTGCGCAGGGCGTGAGTGAGGACGCCAAGCTGTTCGCGTCCTCGCTGACGGAGCCGTTTTGCGGCGTGAACACCGGTTTCGAGGCGGTCAGCTGGTTGCCCGATCCGCTCGCGGCCGCGTCGCTGGCGATCCTGCCCCTGCGCGCCGGGCTGGTCGGCAGCACGGCCCCGGCTTTCGGCCTGCTGGTGCTGGCGTCACCCGACGCCCAGCGTTTCAACAGCGCCATCGGCACCGACTTTCTGGCGCGCATTGCCGAGCTGGCCAGCGCCGCGCTCTCGCGTTTGAGGTAGACGCTTGTGCCGGACGGCGATGCCCCCCTCATCGAGCGCTACCTGGCGCACGTCCGTGTCGAAAAACGCCTGGCGCAACGCACGGTCGAGCTCTACGCGCTGGACCTGCAAAAACTTCAAGCCTATGCCGCGCAGGTCAAGGTCGAACTCACCCAGGTTCAAAACACCCACATCCGCCGCTGGGTCGCCCATATGCATGGGGCCGGGCGCAGTGGCCGCGGCATTGCCCTGATTCTGTCGGGCTGGCGTGGCTTCTACGTCTGGCTCGGGCGCCAGGGCTTGGTGGGCAGTAACCCGGTGCAGGACGTGCGCGCCCCCAAGGCCGGCAAGCCCTTGCCCAAAGCCCTGAGCGTGGACGACGCTGTGCGGCTGGCCGAGCTCCATAGCGACAGCAACGACCCGTGGCTGGAAGCGCGCGACGCCGCGATCGTCGAGTTGCTTTACGGTGGCGGCCTGCGCGTAGGCGAGTTGACCGGGCTCGACGCGCTGGCCAGCCCCGCGGCGCGCGGTTGGATTGATTTGCAGGGGGCGCAAGCCCATGTGCTGGGCAAGGGCGCCAAGCGGCGCAGCGTGCCGGTGGGGCGCAAGGCAGTCGACGCACTGACGCATTGGCTGGCGCTGCGTGATCAGGCGCTGACCGGTGCCAAGACCGGCCAGGCCGCCCTTTTTATCGGCCGCAACGGCACCCGCCTGACGGCGCAATCAATCTGGCAGCGCCTGAAGCGCCGCAGCCAGCAAGCGGGACTGGCCACGCCCGTGCACCCCCACATGCTGCGTCATTCATTTGCCAGCCATTTGCTGCAGTCCAGCAGTGATTTACGTGCCGTGCAGGAGTTGCTGGGCCACGCCAGCATCACTACCACGCAGGTCTATACCCGGCTCGACTTCCAGCATCTGGCCAAGGCCTACGATGCGGCCCATCCCCGGGCCAAAATCAAGTCTGCGGGGCCGAAGTAATCCCGTCAGGGCCGGGTTCGCTTGCGGTAAATTACGGCGAAGCCCTGATGATTTTCAATGGCCAATTCGACGACACTCTCAAGCATCAACAGAAAGGTACTTCATGCGCAGTCAAATTTTTGTTTTATTGGACAAAGGGGTTGAGTTTCGTTTTCTTGTGGAAGACGCGCCACCCATGGCGCCCGATGTCGCCCGCGCTTGGCTTGACACGCAGTTCACCACGCTGGACTGCGAGCCCCTGCGCGCCAGCGGCAAGGTGTTGACGGCGGACAAGGTGCTGCGGGTGACCGAGGCCGCCGGTGCCACCTTGTTTGCGGATGAAAAATGGGCGGCTGACTATGTCAGGGCCGTGCACGCGGCACTTTCCAAACCCATGATTCGGGTGGATGTGCCCGCGATGGCCGTCACTTATTGACGAGACCCTGAGCCCAACGCCGGCGCTGGCAGCAAAAGTCCCGGAACAGCACCGCAAAGGCCCGACAATCGGCCCATGAAAACGATTCGATTGAGACCTGGCAAAGAGCGCTCGCTCTTGCGCCGCCATCCGTGGCTATTTGAGTCCGCCATTGCCAAAGGCGCTGCCGACGCGGGCGAGACGGTGCGCGTGGAGTCCCATGAGGGCGCTTTTCTGGCCTGGGCGGCGTACAGCCCGGCGTCCAAGATCCGGGCCCGGGTCTGGAGTTTTGACGAGACCCAGCGCGTTGATGCTTCGTTTTTAATAGCTGCTTGCGCCCGTTCCGTGAGGGCTAGAGCCCGATTTGATATAAATAGTGACAGCATGCGCCTGGTCCACGGCGAGTCCGACGGCTTGCCGGGGCTGATCGTGGACCGCTATGGCGACACGCTGGTGGCTCAGTTTCTATCCGCCGGCGCCGAACGCTGGAAAGATGTCTTGGCCGATGCGCTGCTGGCCGCCACCGGCCTGAGCCAACTGTATGAACGATCGGATGCCAGTGGTCGCGCGCTGGAGGGGCTGCCCGAGGTGAGCGGTTGGTTGCGTGGCGACGGTCCGACCGAGCTGCTGCTGCGCGAGCATGACTGGCAGCTGGCCGTCAACATCGCCACTGGCCACAAAACCGGGTTTTACTTGGATCAGCGCGACAGCCGCAAGAAGTTTGCCGACTACAGCCGCCGTCTGAAGTTCGAGCGCGTGCTGAACTGCTATTGCTACACCGGCGGCTTCACGGTGGCGGCCTTGACCGGGGGCGCGGCCCATGTGACCTCGATTGATTCCTCCGGCCCGGCCCTTGAAAAAGCCGCCGCCAACCTGGCCTTGAATGGTTTTGAAGCGAGTCGGGCCACTTTCATGGACGCGGATGTGAATGCCTCGCTGCGCCAGTTTGGCGCCGAAGGCAAGACCTTTGACGCCATCATCCTCGATCCACCGAAGTTTGCGCCCACTGTCGCGCATGCCGAACGGGCGGCGCGCGCCTACAAGGACATCAACCGGCTGGCCTTCAAGATTCTGGCGCCCGGCGGTGTCTTGTTCACCTATTCCTGCTCGGGCGGCATCAGCGCCGACCTGTTTCATAAAATCGTGGCCTCGGCCGGCATCGACGCCCAGGTCGATGGCTATATAGTCGAGCGCCTGGGCGGCGCGCCGGATCACCCGATGACGATCAATTTTCCTGAAGGCGAATACCTCAAGGGCCTGGTGGTGATGCGCAAATAGGCCGAACCCATTGCCCGCTACACTCCCTGTGCTTCTGCCCCCACCCGATTGAAAAAACGATGAGCCTCATTCCTGCAACCATCCTGACGGGCTTTCTTGGCTCGGGTAAAACCACGCTCCTCAAACGCGTGCTTCTAGAAGCCCATGGCCAGAAAATTGCCGTCATTGAAAATGAGTTTGGCGAAGAAAACATTGACAGCGACATCCTGGTGTCTGACACCACGGAGCAGATCATCCAGATGAGCAACGGTTGCATTTGCTGCACCATCCGCGAGGACCTGCGCGCCACGCTGCGCGACCTGGCCGAGAAAAAACGCAAGGGCGAGCTGGACTTTGACCGCGTCGTGATCGAGACCACCGGCCTGGCCGACCCCGGCCCCGTAGCCCAGACCTTCTTCATGGACGATGAAATTGCCGAAAGCTACCTGCTGGACTCGATCCTGACGCTGGTGGACGCCAAACACGCGGCGACGCAGCTCGACGAGCGCCAGGAAGCGCGCCGTCAGGTCGGTTTTGCCGACCAGATTTTCATCAGCAAGACCGATCTGGTGGCGGACGATGAGGTGGCTGCGCTGATGCACCGCTTGCGCCACATGAACCCGCGCGCGCCGCAAAAAGCCGTTCATTTTGGTGACGTGCCACTGAGTGAAGTGTTCGATCTGCGCGGCTTCAATCTCAATGCCAAGCTGGATATCGACCCTGATTTCCTCAAAGAGGAGGAATCTGACCATCAGGGGCATGAGCACCATGATCACGCGCCCGGCGAGCATTGCGACCATCCCTCGCACAGCGCAGGCGGCGGGCATCACCATGCACATGACGATGATGTCAAGAGTTTTGTCTTCAAATCGGACCGGGCCTTTGACCCGGCCAAGCTGGAGGATTTTCTGGGCGCCATTGTCAATATTTACGGCCCGCGCATGCTGCGTTACAAAGGTGTTCTTCACATGAAAGGCACGGATCGCAAGGTGATCTTTCAGGGCGTGCACCAATTGATGGGCAGTGATCTGGGGCCAGCGTGGGCGCCAGGTGAAAAGCGCGCCAGCAAAATGGTGTTCATCGGCATTGACCTGCCCAAGGACATCTTTTTGCAGGGCATGGAGCAGAGCTTGGTTTGATCTGAACTTGTATTTTTAAGCCGGGAGTCCAATGTTTGTCTCGCTTTTGCAACTGATGGGTTTTGCGGTGGGTAAACCTGTAAACTCGCGCGCCAGTGAAGTGGCGCAAGGCAAGCCCTCAAAAGCTCGCAATGAGGGTATAACCTCAAAGGTTTCGGACCCCGTTGCAGATACAAAACGCAGGTCCGCCAGCGAAGCACATGCACAGGTAAATTCTGCGAGGAGGCAAAAAATGAAAGCTCAACCCGGAAAAGCCAAAGAGGGCTCCAAAACCGCAGTCGATGCTGTCGTCAGGGCCAAGGCTGCCGTGAAAGCCGTGGCCAAGTCAGTGGTCAAGCCCGCGACGAAATCAACGGCAGGCGCTACGTCCAGGCCACCGGTCAAAAAAACTTCGCCGACTAAAGCGCCGGTGAAGGCCGCCGTTCAGGGGAAAGAGCCCAAGTCGGCAGCCAAAGTCGTGACCAAGGCGGTCAAGGCTGCCCCGGCCAAAGTCGTCAAATCGACAGCCAAAGTTCAATTAAAGGATTCAGTGAAAACAACGATCGCAAAAGCCGCCACCCCCGAAGTGGTGGTGGCAAAACCCAAAGTCACGCATTCTGTGACGCCCGGCACCATTGCGAAGGCTGGCATGCCAGCCAAGCCGGTGGAGGCGGCACCGATCCTGGCCGCCGCAACGGCTGTACCCGCCAGAGCAGGCCGTCCTTCCTCACGGCTGGCGCAGCTGACGGTTCCGTCCATGGCGCAATCGGTGGCCTCCACGGCCGCCAAAGCCAGCTTTATGCAAACCACATCGTCGCCGCTGATCATTCCCCCGCTCGCTTCGGCCATCAAAAAAGATCCCAAACTGGTCAACAACTGGAAAACAAAACCGGTTGATCAACTGACGGACGCCGAGCTGATCGCCATGCCCGATGACGAGTACATGAACGATACCCAGATGGCGTTTTTCCGCGGCAAGCTGTCCAAGCTCAAGCAGGAAATCCTGAGCAATGCGGGCGAAACCACCGAGCATTTGCGCGAGGACACCGTGGTGGTGCCCGACCCGGCCGACCGTGCCACCATCGAGGAAGAGCATGCCCTTGAGTTGCGCACCCGGGACCGGGAGCGCAAGCTCCTGAAGAAGATTGAGCAATCGATCGTTCGCATCGATGCGGGCGACTACGGTTATTGCGATGAAACCGGTGAACCCATTGGGGTCGGTCGCCTGCTCGCGCGCCCGACCGCGAACCTGTCGCTTGAGGCCCAGCAGCGGCGTGAACTCAAACAAAAGATGTTTGGTGATTAAGGACTCACGGCTCCTAACTTCTTACCCTGCTTTTGCGTCCCATGGCGACCAAAGATAACAACGCCGGTTTGCTGTCCAAGATGGCCAGATTCGTCCGTAATCCGACGAAAGACTGGTCTGAGCTCGACAAGCCGGAGCCAGAGCAGGAAAGTGGCTACAGCAAGCTGGCGCTCAAGGAGATGATTGAGCGCAAGCGACAAAACGATTTTGTGCGTCGCCGGGAGTTTGACCAGCTGCGCAAATTGCGTCGCAATGCGTCTTCGATCAGACCCGATCTCGCGGGCCGCCCCTCTTTCTTTCAGACCAGTACCGCCTCCAACTTGGGTGAGCGGGCCATGACGCTCAAGAAAATTGACGATATTGAAGCCCAGATGTCCAAGCAGTGGTGGAAGGGCAAGCACGATGAGACCTCTGTCCAGGGGGACAACTTCCCTGTGGCGGCCGACCCGGCCCTGGCGCCGCCAGGCGGGGCACCGACCAGCGGTGCACCCAGAGACAAAACAGGTGCTTTTGCGCGTACGGAGGCGTCCGAGCTGAACCCGGATACCGACTCGTCGCGCAGTGCCGATTACGAAACCACGCAAATGGGCGTATCGACGCTTTCCGGCCCTGAGTCAATGGGCGGTGCGGGTCAGGTGATGGTCGCCAAGAATACGAGAAGCAGGAATTTTGACTCGGGTATCGGCGAATTTTCGACCTCCAAATTATTTTCCATTGAGTTGGGAGACAGTTTGTCCGACCCCGACCTGGAGGAGGCGGCCATCCGTTTCGCCAATGGGGATGATGCGGGTGCCGAAGCCGGTCTTCTGGCGGCCCTGCAGGCGGACAATGTCGACCCGAATGCGGCCGACGGGTGGGCCGCGGCCTTGTTCGACCTCTATCGAGGGACCGGGCAACAAGCCAGTTTTGATCGCGTCGCGATTGAGTTCGCGGAGCGCTTCGGACGTTCTGCGCCCGCGTGGTTTTCAACACCTGATTTATTGGGGCGCAAAGCGGACGCATCGCCGTCGGATCGGATGGCGGCGCCCAGCAGCCATACCGTGTGGGAGTGCCCGGCGGAGCTTGATTGGCAGGCCGTGCAAGTGTTGCGGGCCATTTTGTCGCGCACGGCGCCGCCCTGGCATCTGCACTGGAATCGGCTTGGCAGCATCACGCCGGATGCCGCGCAGGCGCTGGCCGATTTGTTTGCCGAGTGGTGCGCGCAGCCCGTGAAATTGTATTTTGCCGGGGCAGACGTTCTTGAAAAAACGCTGAGATCATGCACCCCGTCGGGTGACAAACGGGTCGAGTCGTTCTGGTGGCGGCTGCGCCTGGATGCCTTGCGCATCCTGCGGCTGCAGGATGAATTCGAATTGGCGGCGCTGGATTACTGTGTCATTTATGAAGTGTCGCCACCGCCGTGGGCCGACGCCCGATGTGAATTTGTCCACGAGCAGTTGACGGCGAGCATGCCGCTTGAGACGAGTCGCGGCGTGCCGGGCGACGTCTCACGGGCCGTCGATACCGACTTCAGTCAGGCCCCGACCGTGCTCATGGGGCTGGATGCGATCACCACGCCCGTGGTGGAGTTGACCGGTGAGGTACTTGGCGATGCAGCCGAGGCGCTGGACAAGCTTCAGGCCGGGTTGAAGGGATCCGATCGTCTTGTGATTTCCTGTGCCCGGCTGATCCGTGTCGATTTTTCGGCCGCGGGCAGCATCCTCAACTGGGTTGCCGTGCGCGAGTCCGAAGGTTGCCATGTTCAGTTTCGCGATGTACCGCGCCTGGTGGCTGCATTTTTCAACGTGATTGGCATCAACGAACACGCACGGGTTGTTCTGCGTACCAGTTGATTTGGCTTTTACCGAAACGTCCCCCTGTCCAGACTTGCTTTTGAGCTGGATGACCTGATTTACTGCAAGCATGGAACAATTTCACGGTACGACCATCATCAGTGTGCGGCGCAAGACGCCCGAGGGCTACGCTGTGGCCATTGGCGGCGATGGGCAAGTCACCCTGGGCAATATTGTTGTCAAAGGGACCGCCCGCAAGGTGCGCAAGCTTTATCACGGCAAGGTTCTGGCGGGTTTCGCCGGTGCCACGGCCGATGCCTTCACCCTGTTTGAGCGCTTTGAAGCCAAGTTGGAAAAGCATCAGGGGCATCTGGTGCGCGCCGCCATCGAGCTCACCAAAGACTGGCGAACGGACCGGGTGCTGCGCCGCCTCGAGGCCATGCTGGCGGTGGCGGACAGCGAGGCTTCTCTCATCATCACCGGCAACGGTGATGTGCTGGAGCCCGAGAACGGTATCGTGACCATTGGCTCGGGTGGCGCGTACGCGCAAGCGGCGGCCATGGCCTTGCTTAACCACACCGAGTTGTCGGCGCAGGATATCGTCAAGAAGTCGTTGGAGATTGCCGCTGATATCTGCATCTACACCAACATGAACCACACCATTGAAACGCTGCCATGACCCCGCAGGAAATTGTCTCTGAACTCGACAAGCACATCGTCGGCCAGCATCAGGCCAAGCGTGCTGTTGCCATTGCCCTGCGCAACCGCTGGCGCCGCCAGCAGGTGGAGCCCGGCCTGCGCGCGGAAATCACGCCCAAGAACATCCTGATGATCGGCCCCACGGGGGTCGGCAAGACCGAGATTGCCCGGCGACTGGCGCGGCTCGCGGATGCGCCCTTCATCAAGGTCGAGGCCACCAAATTCACCGAAGTCGGCTACGTCGGCAAGGATGTCGACGCCATCATCCGCGACCTGGCGGATATTGCGGTCAAACAAACCCGTGTGGCCGAGATGAAGAAGGTCCGTGCGCGGGCTGAAGATGCTGCCGAGGAACGCATCCTGGACATCCTGATTCCGCTGCCGCGTGGCGATTTCAGTGTCGTGCAAAACCCCGATACCGAGAGCACCGCCCGCCAGACCTTTCGCAAGAAATTGCGGGAAGGCCAGTTGGTGGATCGGGAGATTGAAATTGACGTGGCGCACGCTGCGCCGCAGCTCGAAATCATGGGCCCGGCCGGTATGGAAGAGATGACCGAGCAACTGCGCGGCATGTTCGGCCAGATGGGGCAGCAAAAGCGCCAGACGCGCAAACTCAAGATTCCTGAGGCCTTGAAGTTGCTGGTCGACGAAGAAGCGGCCAAACTGGTCAATGAAGAAGAAATCAAGACGCAGGCCCTGCACATGCTGGAGCAAAACGGCATTGTGTTCATCGACGAGATTGACAAGGTCACCTCGCGCAGCGAAGGCAGCGGCGCCGAGGTGTCGCGCCAGGGCGTGCAACGCGATTTGCTGCCGCTGGTCGAGGGCACAACCGTGTCCACCAAATACGGCATGGTCAAGACCGACCACATTTTGTTCATCGCCTCGGGCGCTTTTCACTTGAGCAAGCCCAGCGATTTGATTCCCGAGTTGCAGGGGCGCTTCCCCATTCGGGTGGAGTTGCAGTCCTTGTCGGTGCAGGACTTCGTGGCCATTCTGACGCAAACGCATGCCTCGCTGGTCAAGCAGTACCAGGCCTTGCTGGCCACGGAAAATGTCACGGTCGAGTTTCAGGACGAGGGCATCACGCGGCTCGCGCACATTGCCTTCGATGTCAATGAGCGCACCGAAAATATTGGCGCCCGGCGTCTGTCGACTGTGATGGAACGGCTGCTCGATGAGGTGAGTTTTGATGCCGCCAACCTGGGCGGGCAAACCATCCAGGTCGATGCGGCGTATGTGGATGCGCGACTCGGTGAACTGAGCCGCGATGAAGATCTTTCGCGCTACATACTGTAACTTTGCGGGGCAGACCCAAAGCCGCGTAGAAATAGCGATGCCTTCAAGCATCACTTTCACTACGTGCGCTAAGTGCTTAATTTAGAACGTTTTTTATCGCGAAGCGCCTCCAGAATCGCTTCTAAGTCCTTGATTTCATTGAAAAAATTGTTGTAACCGCGCTTGCGGGGATCGTTTTTGCTGATACAGTGCAAAAAAGTGCAATTAAGTGGTGAAAAGTGCCTTTGTACTTCCATTTCTTTGTAGATCTACCAAAAGTGAGTGTGCAGTCGTGTTTCAAGGGGCTTCGTCAATAAGTCTGGATACCAAGGGGCGGCTGTCGGTGCCGACCCGGCATCGTGACGTACTGAATGCCACCGCCGCGGGCCAGCTCACCATCACCAAGCACCCGCACGGCTGCCTGATGGTGTTCCCGCGTCCCGAGTGGGAGAAATTCCGCGAGCGCATTGCCGCGCTGCCTATGTCGGCCCAGTGGTGGAAGCGGATTTTTCTGGGCAACGCCATGGATGTCGAGATGGATGGCACCGGTCGCGTGCTGGTGTCGCCCGAGCTGCGCGAGGCCGCAGGCATAGCGAAAGACACTCTGTTGCTGGGCATGGGCAACCACTTTGAGTTGTGGGACAAGGCGAGCTACGACGCCCAGGAAGCCCGGGCGATGCAGGGTGACATGCCCGACGTCTTCAAAGACTTCTCTTTCTGAAGGTCGGCGGTGGACACCACATGGAAACACACCACTGTTTTGTTGAACGAAGCAGTCGAGGCTCTTTTCAACAATCCGGATGCGGCGCCCGGCGACGCCGTAGCGGCCACGCAGACCTATGTGGATGCCACATTTGGCCGCGGCGGCCACGCCCGCCTGATTCTCTCCAGGCTGGCTCCGCAGGGGCGTTTGATTGCCTTTGACAAAGATTCCGATGCCTTGGTCGAGGCGGCCAGCATCCAGGACCCGCGCTTTTCCATCCGGCACCAGGGCTTCTCGCATTTGGGCGAGCTGCCGCAGGCGAGCGTGGCCGGTGTATTGCTAGATCTGGGCATCAGCTCGCCGCAGATCGACAACCCGGTACGGGGTTTCAGTTTCAGGTTCGAGGGCCCGCTGGACATGCGCATGGACACAAGCCGTGGCGAGAGCGTGGCGCAGTGGCTTGGCCGTGCCGAGGTCGATAAAATAGCGGAGGTGATACGTGACTATGGTGAAGAACGGTTTGCTGGCTCAATTGCAAAGGCGATTGTTGCTCGCCGACAGGAACGGGGCCCAATTTCAACCACCACCGAGCTGGCCCAACTCGTGGCTGACACGGTCAAAACCCGCGAGCCGGGCCAGAACCCTGCAACGCGCACATTTCAGGCTTTTCGGATTTTCATCAACGCCGAGCTTGAGGAGTTGCAACAGGCGCTAGAAGCCAGTCTTCTTGTGCTGGCCCCCGGTGGCCGGCTGGTGGTGATCAGCTTTCATTCACTGGAAGACCGCATCGTCAAGCAGTTCATCGCGAAGCACTCGCGCGATGCGTACGACCGGCGCGCGCCCTTTGCCGCCCCCAAAATCATGCTTCTCAAGGCGCTGGACCGCGTCAAGCCCAGCGCCGCCGAGGTGGCGGGCAATCCGCGCTCGCGCAGCGCGATCATGCGCGTGGCACAACGGACTTCATCATGACCAGGCTCAACCTTGTGTTGCTGCTGGCCGTGCTGGCCAGTTCCTTGTACCTGGTGAGCGTGCAGTATGAGTCCCGCCGACTGTTCTCCGATCTCGACAAAGCCCATTCTGTCGCGCACCGGCTCGAGGCCGACAACGAGCGCCTGCAGGTGGAGAAGCGGGATCAGGCCACGCCATTGCGCGTCGAGAAATTGGCCAAGGAGCAACTGCAAATGCGCACCGTCACACCGGCCATCACGCACTATGTGACCTATGGCGCCGAGTCACCCGCCGCTGCGGATGCGGGTGCCGCGGCTTCGGGGCGCGTCAAATGAGCCGCAGCATCGCCTATACCTCCAGCCCCTTGCTGGCGAGCCGGACGCCGGTCTGGCGCAGCAAGTTCATTGTGGCGGCGATCGCCCTGGGGTTTGTCGGCCTGGCGGCGCGCGCGGCTTACATCCAGGTGATTGCGAATGA
>NZ_DHXT01000027.1:34874-38555 GCF_002413825.1 Rhodoferax sp. UBA5149 | reverse complement strand
CGCATCCTGGACCGCAACGGCCTGATCCTGGCGTCCAGCGTTCCCGCGCCCAGTATCTGGGCCATTCCGGAAGATGTTGAGCGGGACGAGACTCAGTTGCGACGGCTCGCCAAGTTGCTCGAAATGCCGATGACCGAACTCAACAAACGGTTGGCAGACGAAGACAAGACCTTTGTCTGGCTCAAGCGCCAAGTCGATGACTCGGTCGCGCAAGAGATCACGGCCATGGGTCTCAAGGGCATTTACCAGCGCAAGGAATACCGGCGTCAGTACCCGGAGGGCGAGGCGGCCGCGCACGTGGTGGGCTTTACCAATGTGGAAGACAAGGGGCAGGAAGGCATTGAGCTCGCGTTCAACAAGGATCTCAGCGGGCGCAACGGATCGCGCCGCGTGATCAAGGACCGGCTGGGGCGGGTGGTGGAGGATGTGGGCGAGCAGATCGCGCCCGTGGATGGGCGGGATTTGCAGCTCAGCATTGACAGCAAGGTTCAGTTCTTTGCCTACCAGAAGCTGCGCGACGCCGTGCTGCTGCACAAAGCCAAGGCCGGCAGTGTGGTGGTGCTGGATGTGGTGACCGGTGAAGTGCTGGCGCTCGCCAACTACCCGAGTTACTCGCCCATGAAGCGGCAAAATTTGAGCGGCGCCCAGTTGCGCAACCGGGCGCTGACCGACACCTTTGAGCCCGGCTCCGTGATGAAGCCGTTCACGATCGGGCTGGCCCTGGAGACCGGCCGCGTCACGCCGCAGACCCTGATCGACACCGGCGCGGGCAAGCTCACCATCACCGGCTCCACGATTTCCGACTCGCACCCCAATGGTGTGTTGACGGTCGAGGGCGTGATTCAAAAATCCAGCAATATTGGCACCACCAAGATTGCCATGCAGATGCAGCCGCGCGAAATGTGGGAGATTTTTTCGCAGGCCGGTTTTGGGCAAAAGCCGCAGATCAGTTTCCCGGGCGCGGTGTCGGGTCGGCTGCGCCCCTACAAGACCTGGCGGCCGATTGAGCAGGCCACCATGTCGTATGGCTACGGCCTGTCGGCCTCGCTGTTCCAGATGGCCCGCTCCTACACCATTTTCTCGAACGACGGTCAGATTATCCCGGTCACGATGCTCAAGAGCAGCGAGCCGGCCGTGGGCGTGCAGGTGTTCTCGGCGCGCACCGCCGGCCAGGTGCGCAAGATGCTGCAGTTGGCCGCGGGCCCTGGCGGCACCGGGCAGAAAGCGCAAACCATCGGCTACTCGGTCGGCGGTAAATCCGGCACCGCCTACAAACAGATTGGCAAAGGCTATGGCAGCGCCGGCAATCGCAAATACCGGGGCTGGTTTGTCGGCATGGCGCCGATCGAGAAGCCGCGCATCATCATTGGCGTGATGATCGATGAACCCACTGCCGGGCAGTATTACGGAGGCGCGGTGGCGGCGCCGGTGTTCAGCGAAGTGGCGCAGCAGACCCTGCGCATGATGGGGGTTCAGCCCGACGTGGCGGTCAAGCCCCAGATCGTGGCCAAGGCGGAAGAGGAGAGCTTGTAATGCTTGAACTCCATACGCCACTGGACGCCGCCAACTGGTTGCGCAGCCGCGTCACCGGCACGATTCATACCGACAGCCGCAAGGTGCAGCCCGGTGACGGTTTTATCGCCTGGCCGGGCGCCGCCACCGACGCCCGCCAGCATGTGGCCGAGGCGCTGGCCAGCGGCGCCCAAGCCTGCCTGGTGGAGCTGGACGGTGCCGAGCGCTTCGCCTTCAGCGACGAGCGCGTGGCAGCCTACGCCCAGCTCAAAGCGGCCAGCGGCCCGATTGCCGCAGCCTATTTCGAACACCCCACGAAGCAACTGGACGTGCTGGCGGTGACCGGCACCAACGGCAAAACGTCCAGCGCCTGGTGGCTGGCTCAGGCGCTATCGAATTTGAAGCAGGTTACGCCCATTCCATGCGGGCTGGTGGGTACTTTTGGCATAGGCCGACCGCCAACGCCGGGTCCTGCCAAGGACGCGGATGCCGGTGTGGATGAGATGTCCGGCATGGTGGCCACGGGCCTGACCACGCCCGACCCGGTGCTGCTGCAACAAACTTTTCTGCGCTTTATCAAAGCGGGCGTCAAAGCGTGCGCCATTGAAGCCTCGTCGATTGGTATTGAAGAGCTCCGGCTGGATGGGACACGCATCCACACCGCCATATTCACCAATTTCACGCAAGACCATCTGGACTACCACGGCAGCATGGAGGCTTACTGGCAGGTCAAAGCGCGCTTGTTTCAGTGGCCGGGCCTGCAATCGGCCGTTATCAATATGGACGATGTCCAGGGGCCGACCTTGCTGGCCATGCTGGACGGCCGGGTGCCTGAGGTATGGACGGTTTCATGCACCGGTCCGGCCCGCCTGCAGGCCCGCGACATCCGCTACGACGCGCAGGGCCTGCGCTTCACCGTGATAGAAAGTGGCGCAGCGCGCGCGGACTCCGGCGACGACAGCCATGTGCTGAGCACCCAGCTGATTGGCACCTACAACGTGTCCAACCTGCTGGGCGTGATCGCTGCCATGCGTTCGCTGGGCGTGCCGCTGGCGGCGATCATCGAGGCCTGTTACGCTTTGAGCCCGGTGCCCGGCCGCATGGAGTGTGTGGGGGCTTCGGGACAGCCCTTGGTCGCCGTGGACTATGCCCACACGCCGGACGCCTTGAGCAAGGCACTGATGGCGCTACGGTCCTTGGCCGACCAGCGCGGCGGACAGCTCTGGTGCGTGTTCGGCTGTGGCGGCGACCGCGATACGGCCAAGCGGCCCCTGATGGGCGTCATCGCTGCCTGCCATGCCGACCAGGTGGTGGTGACCAGTGACAACCCGCGCAGCGAAAAGCCAGAAGCCATCATCAGCCAGATTCTGCTGGGCTTGACCGGTGACGCATCGGTCACCGTCCAGCCCGACCGTGCTTTGGCGATAGCGCAGGCCGTGGCACTGGCGGCGCCAAACGATGTGCTGCTGATTGCCGGAAAAGGTCATGAGGACTATCAAGAAGTGGCCGGTAGACGCTCACCTTTTTCGGATATGGCGCATGTGCGCCATGCCTTGGACGCCTGGGCCGCAGCCGCCACAAGGCAGGGGGCGTCGCGATGACTGACATGATGACGCTGCAGCAAACGCTAGCCTGGCTGGGCGGCGCGCGCCTGGTGGGCGGTGGCATGGCAAGCGGCGTGAACAGCGGCGCGGTGTCGTTCCGGCGCGTGCACACCGACACCCGCACGATCGAAGCCGGCGACCTGTTTGTGGCGCTGCGGGGTGAGCGTTTTGATGCCAATGATTTTCTGGCCGAGGCCAAGGCCAAGGGTGCTGTCGCGGCGATCTGCCAGGGCGATGCCGATGAGCGCTTGCGCGCCGCGGGCTTGCCCGGCTTGGTGGTGGCGGACGCCAAACTGGCGCTGGCCGCGCTGGCCACCCACTGGCGTGCGCAGTTCAAGCTCCCCGTGATCGCGGTGACCGGCAGCAATGGCAAGACCACGGTGACGCAGATGATCGCCGCCATCCTGCGCGCCTTCAAGCCGCAGGCCTTCCTGGCGACGCAGGGCAACCTCAACAATGACATCGGCGTGCCGCTGACCGTGCTGCGTTTGCGCCGCCACCATGAAATTGCCGTGATTGAGTTGGGCATGAACCATCCGGGCGAGATTGCCACCCTGGCCGCCAT
>NZ_DHXT01000027.1:23314-34617 GCF_002413825.1 Rhodoferax sp. UBA5149 | reverse complement strand
GCGGTGGCGCAGGAAAACGGCTCGGTCATCGACGCGCTGGCCGACACCGGTGTGGCGGTGTTTCCGTCGGACGACCTTTACAGCGCGATGTGGTCGGCCAAGGCCGGACCCCGCGCGGCCCTTCAATTCTGTGTATCTGAGGACGCCGCCAGCGAGGCGGATGTTCGCGTCACGCAAGCCCGGTGGTCGGGTGACGCCTGGCAGGTGGCGCTTGCCACCCCGGTTGGCCCGCTGCATTACGCCCTGCATATTGCCGGTCTGCACAACGTCAAGAACTCGGCCGCGGCAGTCGCCTGCGCACTGGCAGCGGGTGTTCCGCTGGAGTCAATGGCCCGCGGCCTGTCTGCGTTCGAGCCGGTCAAAGGGCGTTCCCGTGCGCTGGTGGTCGAGCACGGCGCGCGCGCCATCACGCTGGTGGACGATACCTACAACGCCAACCCCGATTCGGTGCAGGCCGCCATTCAGGTCCTGGCAGCGCTGCCCGGGCCGCGTTTGCTGGTGCTCGGCGACATGGGCGAAGTGGGCGACCAAGGCCCGCGGTTCCATGCCGAAGCCGGGCAACTCGCGCGCACGCTGGGCGTCGAGGCGCTGTTCACCCTCGGCGACCTGTCCGCCGCGGCCGCGACCAGTTTCGGCGCTGGCCGTCATTTTGCGGATATTCAATCGCTTCAAGCCGCCGTGCTGGCGGCGCTGCCCGGCGTGGGCAGCGTGCTGGTCAAGGGCTCGCGCTTCATGAAGATGGAGCGGGTCGTCGCGGCCATTGCCGCCGACGCACAACAGGACAAGAAAGATAGCCATGCTGTTTAGCCACAAGAACAGGAGTTCGCAATGCTTTTAAGCCTTGCTCAGTGGCTGCAGTCGCTGGCGCCTGGATTCGGATTTTTGCGGGTCTTCCAGTACCTGACCTTCCGTGCCGTCATGGCCGCGCTGACGGCGCTGCTGATGGGCCTGGTGGCGGGGCCGTATGTGATTCGCCGCCTGTCCGAGCTCAAGATCGGCCAGCCGATTCGCGACTATGGCATGGCCTCGCACCTGAGCAAGAGTGGCACGCCCACCATGGGCGGCGTGCTGATTCTGCTGTGCATCTCGGTCTCCACGCTCCTGTGGTTTGACCTGACCAACCGCTTTGTCTGGATCGTGCTGCTGGTCACGCTGGGCTTTGGTGCGATCGGCTGGGTCGATGACTGGCGCAAGGTGGTGCACAAAGACCCCGAGGGCATGCGGTCCCGCGAAAAATATTTCTGGCAATCGCTCATTGGCCTGGTGGCGGCGCTGTATCTGGTGTTCAGCATTTCGGAGAATTCCAATATGCGCGTGCTGGAACTGTTCTTCAAATGGGTGCAGTCGGGTTTCGATTTGAACCTGCCACCCAAGGCCGGACTGATGCTGCCTTTCTTCAAGGAAGTCAGCTATCCACTGGGCGTGTTGGGTTTTGTCATCCTCACTTACCTCGTGATCGTGGGCGCCAGCAATGCGGTGAACCTGACCGATGGTCTGGATGGCCTGGCCATCATGCCGGTGGTGATGGTGGGCTCCTGTTTGGGGATTTTTGCCTACGTGACCGGTAGTGCGGTGTATTCCAAGTACCTTTTTCTGCCGCATATATCCGGCGCTGGCGAGCTGCTGATCTTCTGCGCGGCCATGGCGGGGGCCGGGCTGGCGTTCCTGTGGTTCAACACGCACCCGGCCCAGGTGTTCATGGGCGACGTCGGGGCCCTGGCATTGGGGGCGGCTTTGGGCACCATCGCGGTGATCGTGCGCCAGGAAATCGTGCTGGCCATCATGGGCGGCATCTTCGTGGTGGAGGCCCTGTCCGTCATGTTGCAGGTGAGCTACTTCAAGTACACGAAGAAGAAATACGGTCAAGGGCGACGCATTCTGAAGATGGCGCCGCTGCACCATCATTTCGAGAAAAGCGGCTGGAAAGAGACGCAGGTCGTGGTTCGTTTCTGGATCATCACCATGCTGCTGTGCCTGATCGGCCTGTCGACCCTGAAACTAAGGTAAACCGTGGATACCCTGCACGATCAACACGTTCTCATCCTGGGCCTGGGCGCATCCGGCCTGGCGATGGCGCGTTGGTGTGCGCGCTGCGGCGCGCAGGTGACGGTGGCGGACACCCGCAGCGAGCCGCCGCAGCTGGCGGCCTTGCAGCGCGAGGTGCCGACGGCCCGCTTCATCAGCGGCGCCTTCGATGCCGCGCTGGTGGAAGGTACGGACGTGCGCGCCGTGTTCAAGAGCCCGGGCCTGACGCCTTTGGAGTTTGCTGCAGTTTTAGGAGCTGCTCACGCAATGGGGCTGTGGGCTGCAGGTGAATTAGGCTTATTCAGCCAAGCGCTGGAAAGCCTCAAGGCGACGCGCGACTATGCACCCAAGGTGTTGGCGATCACCGGCACCAACGGCAAAACCACGGTCACATCCCTTGCCGGGCAGCTGGTTGGCCGCGCCGGCAAAACGGTGGCGGTGGCGGGCAATATCGGCCCGACGCTGCTCGACACTTTGTCGGCGCACCTGGACGGCGAGACCTTGCCCGAAGTCTGGGTCATCGAGCTGTCGAGTTTCCAGCTCGAAGGTGAAAAAACCTTTGAGCCCAGCGCCGCGGCGGTGCTCAACATCACGCAGGACCATCTGGACTGGCACGGCGGCATGGCGGCTTACGTGGCCGCCAAGGCCAACATTTTTGGCCAGCAGGGCTTGATGCTGCTGAATCGCGAAGACCCGCTCGTCATGGCGATGCTGCCAGAACCAATCCGGGTCAAGCTACAGCGTCCGCTGGTGCGCGCCCATGTCACGTTCGGCGGCGACATGCCGCAGCGTCCCGGCGATTTTGGCATTGAGCAGGTCAACGGCATGGTGTGGCTGGTGCGTGCGCTGGAAGCCGATGAAACGCTGAAGAAACGCAAGGGCGATGAGCCCGAGTTGCACATCCAGCGTCTGATGCCGGCCGACGCCTTGCGCATCCGCGGGCGCCATAACGCGGTCAACGCGCTGGCGGCGCTGGCACTCGCCTCAGCGGCGGGCTGCGCGCTGGGCCCCATGCTCTACGGCTTGCGCGAATACCGGGGTGAGCCGCACCGGGTGGAGTCGATCGGCATTTTCAATGAAGTCGAATTCTTTGACGACAGCAAAGGCACCAATGTCGGGGCGACCGTGGCTGCCCTGTGCGGTCTGGGGGCTGATCGCAAGGTCATCGTCATCATGGGTGGCGACGGCAAGGGACAAGACTTCTCGCCGCTGGCTCAAGCCGTGGCGCGCCATGCGCGCGCCGTGGTGCTGATCGGGCGCGACGCGCCAGCGATCCGGGCCGCGCTGGCGTCCACCGGCGTGCCGCTGATAGACGCTCAATCCATGGCGCAGGCCGTGGCGCTGGCCAACGGCAAAGCCCATGCGGGCGACGCGGTGCTGATGTCACCGGCTTGCGCCAGTTTTGACATGTTTGACAACTATGAGCACCGCGCCCAGTTGTTCGTTGAGGCGGTGAGAGACATCGCCAGCGCCGCCGGTGTGCACATGGAGGGCACGCTGTGAGTGGATTGGCCCAGCGTTTTTCCGGATGGATCGGCAGTCTGGCCAAGCCGGCCGGCGACGTCCTGCCGGTACGCCTGGGCGCGACGCGGCGCGCCGCCACCGGCAGCATCCCGACGCGTGAGCTGGGCTTTGACCAGGCGCTGGTCTGGGTCACGGTGGCCTTGCTCGCCTGGGGGCTGGTGATGGTTTATTCCGCCTCCATTGCGATGCCGGAAAACCCGCGCTTCGCCAAGTACACCCACACCTATTTCCTGACGCGCCATGTGCTGTGGCTGGCGATGTCATTTGTCGCGGCGCTGCTGGCTTTTCAGGTGCCGGTGGCGACCTGGGAGAAGTCGGCCCGCGGGCTGTTCGTGCTGTCCCTGATTCTGCTGGCGGCGGTCTTGATTCCGCATGTTGGCAAGGTGGTTTATGGCGCACGCCGCTGGATTGCACTGGGGCCTTTGAGTTTTCAGCCGTCCGAGCTGGCCAAGTTCACCGTGCTGCTGTACGCGGCGGATTACATGGTGCGCAAGATGGACGTCAAGGAGCGCTTCTTCCGCGCTGTCTTGCCGATGGGGGCGGCGGTGGCGGTGATCGGTGTGCTGTTGCTGCTGGAGCCCGACATGGGCGCCTTCATGGTGATCTCCGTGATTGCCATGGGCATCCTGTTTCTGGGGGGCGTCAACGCCCGCATGTTCTTTCTGATTGCGGCCGTGTTGCTGGTGGCCTTCGGGCTGATGATTGCCACCAGCGAATTCCGGCGTGAGCGCATTTTTGCCTACCTCGACCCCTGGAGCGAGAAGAACGCGCTGGCCAAAGGCTATCAGCTTACCCACTCCCTGATCGCCATTGGGCGCGGTGAAATTTTTGGCGTCGGTCTGGGCGGCAGCGTCGAGAAACTGCACTGGCTGCCCGAAGCCCACACTGACTTCTTGCTGGCGGTGATTGGCGAAGAATTCGGGCTGGTGGGCGTCGTCTGCGTGATTTGCCTGTTTTTCTGGTTGACCCGTCGCATGATGCACATTGGCCGTCAGGCGATTGCGTTGGACCGGGTGTTTGCCGGCCTGGCGGCGCAGGGCGTTGGCATCTGGATGGGCTTTCAGGCCTTCATCAACATCGGCGTGAACCTGGGCGCCTTGCCGACCAAGGGCCTGACCTTGCCGCTGATGAGCTATGGCGGCTCCGCCATCCTCGTCAACCTGGTGGCCCTGGCCGTGGTGCTGCGCATCGACCATGAGAACCGCTTGCTGATGCACGGGGGGCGGGTATGAGCGCGACTTCAATCCAGCGCTGTGCATTGGTGATGGCCGGCGGTACCGGGGGCCATATCTTTCCCGGTCTGGCCGTGGCCCAGGCCTTGC
Source organism: Rhodoferax sp. UBA5149 (assembly GCF_002413825.1). Classification (GTDB taxonomy): domain Bacteria; phylum Pseudomonadota; class Gammaproteobacteria; order Burkholderiales; family Burkholderiaceae_C; genus Rhodoferax. The sequence goes on along the minus strand of NZ_DHXT01000027.1, from coordinate 29,746 downwards.
GCGAGCGCGGCTGGCGCGTGCACTGGCTGGGCGGGACCGGCAGCGCGGCGCAGCCGAGCATGGAAAGCCGGCTGGTGCCGCCGCAGGGCTTCGCGTTTGATGCGCTGGACTTCTCGGGCGTGCGCGGCAAGGGGCTCGCGACCCTCGCCTTGTTGCCGTGGCGCCTGGTGCGGGCGTGCTGGCAAAGCATCCAGGTGTTGCGCCGCGTCAAGCCTGATGTGGTGGTCGGACTGGGCGGCTACATCACATTTCCGGCCGGCATGATGAGCGTCCTGTGCGCGAAGCCGCTGGTCTTGCATGAACAGAATTCGGTGGCGGGCCTGGCCAACAAGCTGCTCGCCCGGGTGGCGGATCGCGTCTTCACGGCTTTCCCTGATGTGCTCAAAAAAGGCATTTGGGTCGGCAACCCCTTGCGTGCGGCTTTCATCGGCGGTCCTGAGCCGGCCACCCGTTTCGCCGGGCGCAGCGGGCCCTTGCGTTTGCTGGTGGTGGGCGGCAGTCTGGGCGCGCGGGCCTTGAACGAGATCGTACCGCGCGCGCTGGCTTTGATCCCGCCGAAGGAACGCCCGCTGGTCATCCACCAAAGCGGCGCCACGCAGATAGACGCGCTGCGCGCCAACTACGCCGCAGCCGATGTGCAGGCGCAACTCACGCCCTTCATCGACGACACCGCGCAAGCCTTTGCCGAGGCTGATCTGGTGATCTGCCGGGCCGGCGCCAGTACCGTGACCGAGATTGCCGCGGTCGGCGCCGCCGCCCTGTTCGTCCCGTTCCCGTTCGCGGTGGACGATCACCAGACCCGCAACGCCCGGTTTCTGGTCGACCAGGGCGCCGCGTGGCTGCTGCCCCAAGATCAGTTGACGCCCGAATGGCTCGCCGGCATGCTACAAAAAACAGAGCGCTCCACGCTGCTGGCACGGGGGCTACAGGCCAAAAATATGGAAAAAATTGATGCGACCGCGAAAATCGTGGCCGCGTGCGAGGAGTTAACTGCATGAAACACGCCGTCCGTCATATTCACTTCGTCGGCATCGGTGGTGCTGGCATGTCGGGCATCGCCGAAGTGCTGTTCAATCTGGGCTACACCATTTCGGGCTCTGACCTGAGTGACAGCGCCACCTTGAAGCGCCTCGCCAGCCTGGGCATCCAGACCTATGTGGGCCATGCGGACGCGCACGTCGCTGGCGCCGATGCGGTGGTCACCTCGACCGCCGTGCAAGCCGACAATCCCGAGGTGCTCACGGCCCGCGAGAAACGCATCCCCGTGGTGCCGCGCGCGCTGATGCTGGCCGAGCTGATGCGGCTCAAAAATGGCATCGCCATCGCCGGCACCCACGGCAAGACCACCACCACCAGCCTGGTCGCCAGCGTGCTGGCAGAAGCCGGGCTGGACCCGACGTTTGTCATCGGCGGTCGACTCAACAGCGCGGGCGTCAATGCCCGGCTCGGGCAGGGGGATTACATCGTGGTCGAAGCCGACGAGTCGGATGCCTCGTTCCTGAACCTGTCGCCGGTGATGGCGGTGGTCACCAATATCGACGCTGACCACATGGAGACCTACGGCCACGACTTCGAGCGCCTCAAGCAGGCCTTTGTTGATTTCCTGCACCGCATGCCCTTTTATGGCACGGCGATTTTGTGCACGGATGACGCCGCCGTGCGCGACATCGTGCAGCAAGTGACCTGCCCGATCACCAGCTACGGCTTCGACGAAGGCGCTGAAGTTCGGGCCATTGATGTGCGTGCAGTGGCCGGGCAAATGCACTTCACGGTGCAACGTCGCAACGGCGTGGTGCTGCCTGACCTGGCCGTGGTGCTGAACCTGCCGGGCCGCCACAACGTGCTCAACGCCCTGTCCGCGATTGCGGTGGCGGTGGAACTCAATGTGCCGGACGCCGCCGTGCAAAAAGCACTCGCCGAGTTCAAGGGCGTGGGCCGGCGCTTCCAGCGCTATGGCGAACTGGTGGCGCGTGACGGTGGTGTTTTCACGCTGGTGGACGACTACGGTCACCACCCGGTTGAAATGGCGGCCACCCTGGCGGCGGCGCGCGGCGCTTTTCCGGAGCGGCGCCTGATGCTGGCGTTCCAGCCGCATCGCTACACCCGCACCCGCGACTGTTTCGAGGATTTCATCAAGGTCATTGGGCAGGCCGACGCGGTGTTGCTGGCCGAGGTCTATGCCGCCGGTGAGGCCCCCATCATCGCGGCCGATGGCCGCAGCCTGGCGCGCGCGCTGCGTGTGGCCGGGCGCATTGAGCCGGTCTTTGTCGATGACATCGCCGATATGGCGCAGGCCATTGTTGAAAACGCCCGCGCCGGCGACGTGGTGCTGTGCATGGGCGCCGGCTCGATTGGCGCCGTGCCTGGAAAAGTGCTTGATATGCTACAAAATTCAGAGCAGACTACGAAGGAGGGACGGGGGCTATGAGCCAATTTAATCAAAATTTTGGGAAAGTCGCCGTTTTGATGGGCGGCGCCTCCGCCGAGCGCGATATTTCCTTGATGTCGGGCCAGGGCGTGCTGCCGGCCTTGCGCTCGCAAGGTATCGACGCCCATGCCTTCGACCCGGCCCAGCGTGATCTGGCCGAGCTCAAACGTAAAGGTTTTGCGCGTTGCTTCATCGCCTTGCATGGCCGTTTTGGAGAAGACGGCACGGTGCAAGGCGCACTGGAATTGCTCGGCATCCCGTACACCGGTTCGGGCGTCATGGCCTCCAGCATCGCCATTGACAAGGTCATGACCAAACGCATCTGGCGCGCGGAAGGCTTGCCAACCCCGGCCTGGCGGCAGGTCGACGGTGCCTCTGCCACCGAACAGGCGTTTGCCGCGCTGGGCAGCCCGATGATTGTGAAACCGGCGCGGGAAGGCTCGACCATCGGCTTGACCAAGGTCATCACGCTGGACCAGTGTGAGGCGGCTTATGCCCTGGCCGCCCAGCATGACACCGAGGTGCTGTGCGAGCAGTTCATCAGTGGCGATGAGGTGACGATTGCGGTGCTGGGCTCGGGCGCGGCCGCCCGCGCGCTGCCGCTGATCCGCATCGTGGCGCTGGAAGGAAACTACGACTACCAGAACAAGTATTTCACCGACACCACGCAGTACCTGGTGCCCGCAGGCCTGCCCGAGGGCGAAGAAGCCCACATTCAGGCGCTGGTGCTGAAGGCTTACCGGGTGCTCGGCTGCCGCGGTTGGGCGCGCGCCGACGTGATGATTGACGCGCGCACGCGCCAACCCTATCTGCTGGAGATCAACACCTCGCCCGGCATGACCGGGCATTCGCTGGTGCCGATGGCGGCCAAGGCGGCCGGCATCAGCTACCCGGCGCTGTGCGTTCAGGTGCTGCAGCATGCCGCGCTGGACTATGCGGCGCCCGACGCGGACGCCAACGTTGCCACCCACGGATAAGCGCCATGACAACAACCGTGCCGACCCCGATCGACGTGAAACTTATGAACATGACGGCGTCCGCCCTGTTCGTGGCGTTTGCGCTGATGGTCGTGGGCGCGGTGGCGGGCTGGGCCTGGCGCCATCCCGTATTTGCGCTGCGCGGCATCACGGTGAGCGGCGACGTGACGCACAACAACGCCCTGACCCTGCGCGCCAACGTGGCGTCGCGGCTGAGCGGCACTTTTCTCACGATCGATCTGACGGCGACGCGGCTCGCTTTCGAGGCCGTGCCCTGGGTCCGTTCTGCCGTGGTACGGCGCGAGTTCCCGAATCGCCTCAAGGTCTTGCTGCAGGAGCACCAGGCCGTCGCGTACTGGGGGCTGGAGGGCGAATCCAGGCTGCTCAACAATTTTGGCGAAGTGTTTGAAGCCAATGTCGGCGAAGTCGAGCAAGAAGATTTGCCGCGTTTGAATGGCCCGGACGGCCAGTCCGCGCAGGTGCTGGCGATGTACCAGGCGCTGCAGCCGCAGTTTGAAGACATGGATATGGCGCTGGAGCAGATCGAGCTGACCGGGCATGGTGGCTGGCGCGCGCGGCTCGACAGCGGCGCGGTCATCGAGCTCGGTGGCGGCACGGAGGCAGAAGTGCTGGCCCGCACGCAACGATTTCTGAAGACGCTGACGCAGGTGGCGTCGCGCTACGGGCGCAAGGTGGATGCCCTGGAGACAGCTGATTTACGGCATCAAGACGGGTATGCCATCCGGCTGCGCGGCGTTACCACGCTGGCGGCGGATGGGCAGAAAAAGTAACGGCAGTCACGGGAATAGCGGCAACAACGGCAATAGCGGCAACACAAGTAACAGGTAAATATATGGCGAAAGAATACAAAGATCTGGTCGTAGGGCTGGACATTGGCACCGCCAAAGTGATGGTGGTGGTGGCCGAGGTGCTGCCCAACGGCGAGCTCAAACTGGCCGGCCTGGGCGTGGCGCCCAGCAACGGGCTCAAGCGCGGCGTGGTGGTGAACATCGACGCCACCGTGCAAAGCATCCAGCAGGCGCTGAAAGAGGCCGAGCTGATGGCCGACTGCAAGATCACGCGGGTCTACACCGGCATCACCGGCAGCCACATCCGGGGCATCAATTCGCACGGCATGGTGGCGATCAAGGACCGTGAAGTCAGCGCCGCCGACGTGGCGCGCGTGGTGGAGACCGCCAAGGCCATCAACATCTCGACCGACCAGCGCCTGCTGCTGGTGGAGCCGCAGGAATTCATCATTGACGGCCAGGACGTGAAAGAGCCGATCGGCATGAGCGGCATCCGGCTGGAGGCCAAGGTCCACATCGTGACCGGCGCCCAAAGCGCGGCCGAGAACATCATCAAATGCGTGCGCCGCTGCGGCCTGGAGGTCGAGCAGCTGATGCTCAATCCGCTCGCCTCCAGCCTGTCGGTGCTGACCGAAGATGAGCGCGAGCTGGGCGTGGCGCTGGTGGACATTGGCGCCGGCACCACCGATGTGGCGATCTTCACCAACGGCGCCATTCGCCACACCGCCGTCATTCCGATCGCGGGCGACCTGATCACCAGCGACATTGCCATGGCGCTGCGCACGCCGACCAAGGACGCCGAAGACATCAAGGTCGAGAGCGGCTACGCCAAGCAGCTGCTGGCCGACCCCGAGTCCCAGGTCGAAGTCCCGGGCCTGGGCGACCGCGGCCCGCGCATGCTCAGTCGCCAGGCGCTGGCCGGCGTCATCGAGCCGCGCGTCGAAGAGATTTTCTCGCTGGTGCACCAGGTCATGCGCGAGTCCGGGTTTGAGGAAATGCTGTCCAGCGGCATTGTGCTCACCGGCGGCAGCTGCATCATGCCCGGCATGGTGGAGCTGGGCGAGGACATCTTCCTCAAGCCGGTGCGGCGCGGCATCCCCCGGTATTCAGGCGCCTTGTCCGACATGGTGGCCCAGTCCCGGGCGGCCACCGTCATGGGCTTGCTCGAAGAAGCCCGCATGGCGCGTCTGCGCGGTTTCAAGGTGGCGCAAAAAAATGGTTCCATGAAAACCGCTTTCGGTCAGGTCAAGGACTGGTTTGTGGGGAACTTTTAACCATGCAACCCAAACTTTGGCTCGCTCGCGAAAGCCCGCATTGGCGATGGCGATGCACGGATCCGCCCTCATAGATAGGCAAAAAAACATGATCCAAACCAATTTCGGCAACTGCAAAATATTTGAAACTGAAGGAGAGCAAAAATGTCCATCGAAATGATTGAAGAAGAAGCGTTTAACCAGGGCACCCAGATCAAGGTCATCGGCGTCGGTGGCGGTGGCGGCAACGCCGTGGGCCACATGATTGGTTGTGGCGTGCAGGGCGTGGAGTTCATCTGCGCCAATACCGATTCGCAGGCCCTGAGCCGCAGCGATGCGCACAAGAGCATCCAGCTCGGCAGCAGTGGACTGGGCGCCGGCAGCAAGCCCGACAAGGGCCGCGAAGCCGCTGAACTGGCGGTGGACGACATCCGGGCCGCCATCGACGGCGCGCACATGCTGTTCATCACCGCCGGCATGGGCGGTGGCACCGGTACCGGCGCGGCGCCGGTGATTGCCCGCGTGGCGCGTGAAATGGGCATTCTGACGGTGGGCGTGGTGACCAAGCCCTTCGATTTTGAAGGCGGTCGCCGCATGACCAATGCCGACAACGGCCTGGCTGAACTCGAAGCCAATGTCGATTCGCTGATCGTGGTGCTCAACGAGAAGCTGCTCGAAGTGCTGGGCGACGACGTCACGCAAGACCAGGCCTTTGCCCATGCCAACGACGTGCTGAAGAACGCCGTCGGCGGCATCGCCGAAATCATCAACGTGCCCGGCCATGTGAACGTCGACTTTGAAGACGTGCGCACCGTGATGGGCGAGCCCGGCAAAGCCATGATGGGCACCGCGGTGGCCGCTGGCCCTGACCGTGCCCGCATCGCGGCCGAACAGGCCGTCGCCTGCCCCTTGCTCGAAGGCATCGACCTCTCGGGCGCCAAGGGCGTGCTGGTGCTGATCACCGC
>NZ_DHXT01000027.1:17036-22984 GCF_002413825.1 Rhodoferax sp. UBA5149 | reverse complement strand
GGCACCGCCTACGACGACAACCTGGGCGAGGAGATCCGCGTTACCGTGGTGGCCACCGGCTTGAGCCGTCAGGGTGCGCGTCGCACGGCGCCACCGCTGCAGGTGCTGCGCACCGGCACCGACAACATCCCGTTTCATGTGCCAACGCTGAACACACCCGTGAGCAGCGCCATGGCATCGGGGTTGATGTCTTCCACCATTTCCTCCGGCAGCATGACGCAACCCGACTACCAGAGCATGGCCACACCCAGCGTCTGGCGCACGCGCGACCGGACCCAGGCGGCGGCCAAGGTGGATGCGCTGGCCAGCGGCGGCATGGACGACTTCGAAATCCCGGCTTTCCTGAGAAAGCAGGCAGATTAGTAAAATCAAGCTGTGCTGCAACAACGTACTCTCAAATCCCTGACCCGTGCCGTCGGCGTGGGCCTGCACAGTGGCCAGCGGGTGGAGCTCACCCTGCGGCCGGCGCAGCCTGACACCGGCATTGTTTTCCGGCGCGTCGATTTGCCCGAGCCGGTGGATATTCCGATCTCGGCTTTCGCGGTGACCGATACCCGGCTGGCCTCCACGATTTCCGCCCACGGTGCCAAGGTGCACACGGTGGAACATCTGATGTCGGCCTGTGCCGGTCTCGGCGTGGACAATATGTACGTGGACATCACGGCCGAGGAAGTGCCCATTCTGGATGGCTCGGCGGCGTCGTTTGTTTTTCTGCTGCAAAGCGCCGGCATCGAGCTGCAACAGGCGCCACGGCGCTTCATCCGCCTGACCCAACCGGTGGAGGTGCGTGAAGGAACGGGCGCAACCGAGAAGTGGGCGCGGCTGGAGCCCTACCATGGCTACAAGCTCAGTTTCGAGATCGACTTTGATCACCCGGCGGTCGATGCCACCGGCCAGCGCGTGGTGTTTGACATGAGCACCGGCTCGTATTCCAAAGACATCGCCCGCGCCCGCACCTTCGGCTTCAGCAAGGACTTCGAGGTGATGCGCGCCAACGGCCTGGCCCTGGGTGGCGGGCTGGATAACGCCATCGTGATGGACGACTACAAGGTCTTGAATGCCGACGGTTTGCGCTATGACGACGAGTTCGTCAAACACAAAATCCTCGACGCCATGGGCGACCTCTATCTGGTGGGCAAGCCCATGCTGGCCAGCTACAGCGCCCGTCGCTCGGGCCACGCGCTCAACAACCTGCTGCTGCGCGAACTGCTCAAACGCACGGACGCCTGGGACGTGGTGACCTTTGAAGATGAAAAGCTGGCGCCCAATGGTTTTGCGCAACTGGCGCGTGCCTGGTAGGCCCTGGTCAGCAACTCAAAAACCGCATCATGCTGCTCTTGCGCTGGCTCATTCTGTTGCTCTTGCTGGGCGCCGTGGTGTGCTTCGCTTTCTACGCCGCCACCGGCCAGCCGCGCTTCAAGCGTTACGGCCTGCTCACCCTCAAGTGGGTCTTGATTGCCGGGTTTGGCTTCTTTTCGGTGCTGATTCTGGAACGCATCGCTTAAGACCGGACGCGTGGCTACACTGGGCTACCGCAAGAATGGAAGGACAGCTCAAGCATGAAGCGCACGACCCGCCACTTTATTTTGGACGTCAGCCTTTCCAAAATACTATCCATGATGACCGTGTTCGCGCTCAGCGCGTGCGTGACTGTAGGCGCCACGAGGCCGCCGCCATCGAACGCCGCCGTTCTGACACCGGAGCGCATTGCCGAGATCGTCGCCAGCCCTGATCGCCGTGCGACGGACCGGAACAGTGACCTGCGGCGCAAGCCCGATCAAATGCTGGCTTTCATGGGCATTCGGCCCGGCATGGTGGCCCTGGATCTGAGCGCGGGCGGTGGCTACACCACCGAACTGCTGGCCCGTGCGGTGGGGCCCAGCGGGCGGGCCTATGGACAAAGTGCGCCAGCACGCGCGCCAGACGGTCCCCCGCGAACGCCCGTGGCCCCCGAGGGGAACGCTGCACCCGCCGCGTCATCGACGCAGACCCCCGCGATGGGGCCGCCACCCGTGCGCCGAACTTCAGCCCAAGCGCTGGCGGAACGGGCGAAGAATCCAGTGGTCGCGAACATCATTTCAGTGGTGCAAAAATTTGAAGATCCGGTGCCACCCGAGCGGGCATCCGGTGGGCTGGACCTTGTGACCTTGATGTTCAACTACCACGATCTCGGCCACCTGGGGGTGGATCGCAGCCGAATGAACGCGGCCGTATTCGCTGGGCTCAAGTCGGGCGGCCTGTACGTGATTGCGGATCATTCGGGTCGACCCGGTACCGGGATCTCGGAGTCGGGCACACTGCATCGCATCGAAGAGACTTTTCTGCGCCAGGAAGTGGAAGCTGCAGGCTTCAAACTGGTGGACCGCGCCAATTTTCTACGCAACCCGGCAGACCCCCGCGATAAAAACACACCGGAACCAGCGCAGCCCAAGGATGAATTCGTTCTGAAATTTGTTAAGCCGTAGGGATCCCGTCGATCACTAGCGGTCTATGAATTTTCAATTGTGTCCAAAGACGTGCGTCTCAGTTTGGACCACTCATGAGACGGGGTTGACGGATTACTCTTTCTCTTTCAGTCGGATGCGCCTGCCAATACCGCATTGAATGTGGCGCTGGGGCGCATGACATCCGTCACTTTCTGCTTGTCTGCCAAAAAGTAGCCGCCAATATCTGCCGGCTTGCCCTGTACTGCCTTGAACTCATCCGTGATCTTTTGCTCGTTCTCGGCCAGTGATTTGGCCAACGCCGCGAAATGGCCCTGCAGTTCCCTGTCTTGCGTCTGCGCCGCCAATTCCTGGGCCCAGTACATCGCCAGGTAGAACTGGCTGCCGCGGTTGTCGAGCTGGCCGGTCTTGGGCGAGGGGCCTTTGTTGTTGTCCAGCAGTTTGCCGGTGGCCGCGTCCAGCGTCTTGGACAGGATCTTGGCCTTTTCGTTGCCGGTTTTCAGGCCCAGATCTTCCAGGCTGACGGCCAGCGCCAGGTATTCGCCCAGCGAATCCCAACGCAGGTGGTTCTCTTCCACCAGTTGCTGCACGTGCTTGGGCGCAGACCCACCGGCGCCGGTCTCGTACATGCCGCCGCCGGCCATCAGTGGCACGATGGACAGCATCTTGGCGCTGGTCCCCAGCTCCATGATGGGGAACAGGTCGGTCAGGTAGTCGCGCAGGATGTTGCCGGTGACCGAGATCGTGTCCAGGCCGCGGATCGCACGCTCCATCGTGTAACGAATGGCGCGCACCTGCGACATGATCTGGATGTCCAGGCCGCTGGTGTCGTAGTCCTTGAGGTAGGTCTTGACCTTGTGGATCAGTTCGTTTTCGTGCGGGCGGTAGGGGTCCAGCCAGAACACGGCTGGCATGCCGGAGTTGCGGGCGCGGGTCACGGCCAGCTTGACCCAGTCGCGGATGGCCGCGTCCTTGGCCTGGCACATGCGCCAGATATCGCCCGCTTCCACGTTTTGCGCCAACAGCACTTCGCCGGTCGCCAGATCGGTGATGTTGGCGACGCCGTCCTCAGGGACCTCGAAGGTCTTGTCGTGCGAGCCGTACTCTTCGGCCTGCTGGGCCATCAGGCCCACATTGGGTACCGTGCCCATGGTTTTGGGATCAAAGTTGCCGTTCCATTTGCAGAAGTTGATCATCTCCTGGTAGATGCGGGCAAAGGTGCTCTCGGGCATCACCGCCTTGACGTCCTTGAGGCGGCCGTCCGCACCCCACATCTTGCCGCCGTTGCGAATCATGGCCGGCATGGAAGCATCCACGATGATGTCGTTGGGTGAGTGAAAGTTGGTGATGCCCTTGGCCGAGTCCACCATGGCCAGTTCGGGACGGTGCTCGTGGCAGGCGTGCAGGTCCTTGATGACTTCCTCGCGCAGCGATTGCGGCAGCGTGGCAAGCTTGTCATACAGGTTGACCATGCCATTGTTGACGTTGACACCGAGTTCCTCGAACAGCTTGGCGTGCTTTTCGAAAGCATCCTTGTAGAAGATCCTGACGCAGTGACCGAACACGATGGGGTGGGACACCTTCATCATGGTGGCCTTGACGTGCAAAGAGAACATCACACCGGTTTTGTGGGCGTCCTCAATCTCTTTTTCGTAAAAGGCCTCCAGGGCTTTTTTGCTCATGAACATGCTGTCAATGATTTCGCCATCCTTGAGCGACAGCTTGGGCTTGAGCACGATGGTCTTGCCGCTGTTGGTGAGGAGTTCCATCTTCACATCGCGCGCTTTGTCCAGGGTCATGGACTTCTCGCCGTGGTAGAAGTCGCCGTGGTGCATGTGCGAAACGTGGGTGCGCGATGCCTGGCTCCACTCGGCCATGGAATGGGGGTGCTTGCGGGCAAATTCCTTGACGGCCTTGGGCGCGCGGCGGTCCGAGTTGCCTTCGCGCAGCACCGGGTTCACGGCGCTGCCGATGCACCGGGAATAGCGGGTGCGGATGGCCTTGTCGGCATCGGTCTTGGGGTCCTCCGGGTAGTCCGGCACGGCATAGCCCTTGGACTGCAGTTCCTTGATGCAGGCCACCAACTGCCCGACCGACGCGCTGATGTTGGGCAATTTGATGATGTTGGTATCAGGCAGCTGCGTCAGGCGGCCGAGTTCTGCCAGGTTGTCCGGCACTCTTTGGGCTTCGGTCAGGTATTCGGGAAACTCGCCCAGCACCCGCGCGGCGACCGAGATGTCGCACTCGGTCACGTTGACGCCAGCCGGTGCCGTGAACGTGCGAATGACTGGCAGGAACGCACACGTCGCCAGAAACGGCGCTTCATCGGTCAGCGTGTAAATGATTTTTGACGGTTCCGTAGCCATGGCGCTCATCTTTCTAATTGGGTTGGTCAGCAACGAGTGACTGTATTCGAAGGTGCCGGTCTGTTCGGGCTTCACCGCGCGAGAAGCTTGATCGACATCAAAGAATGGGTGAAGCGACGGTGGTGGTGCACGATCCGGCCGCTAAGCAGGTTGACCCCGCCCCGAAACCCTCCGCCTGTGCCCGCCGGCGCTTGCCACGCAGGTGCCTAATGCGCCACCCGAAACCGTGTTCCCCGAAAACTGAAGACCGAACTCCTGGCGCGGATTTCGTCCAGCGTCACGTCGGGCGCGACCAGACTGCCTTGGTTTAGCACCTGGCCGTTGACCAAGAGCAGCCGTTGTCCCGGGTTGTCCGAGTAAACGGCGCCGGTGATGGTCAGCGCAGGGATCTCGCGACGGAGGTCTTCGGACAACTCGCTGAGCAGCGGGACGGCGGCCGGGGCGGCTTGGGGCGCTGATGCCTTGATGACCGGTAGCGGCAATGGTTTTGCCTTCGGCGTTGGCGCAGGCGCAGGCGTTGGTGCAGGTGTCGGTGTCGGTGTCGGTGTCGGTACGATTTGCGCCAAGGGTGCGGCCACCGGCGGCCTCGCCACGGCGGGTTCCACCGCCGCCAGGCGCACGGCGCTGGCCGGCGTTTGCCAGACCCACAGGCCGATTGCGACGCCGGCTAGCGCCAAGGCTGCGGCGATGGCCAGCCCGACGCGATGTTGCGCGCTGCGGGTGGTCCGGGACGTGGGGGTCGTTGCCTGGTGTGCGTGCAAGCCGGGCACGGCGCCACGCTCGCGTTCGGCATCGGCTCGTTTGAGTGCATCGAGGATGTAAGACATGGGCTTATCGCGGGTTGGTTGGCAGGCGCGGCTCGTTCACGTCCGTGGCGCTGTCGATCTGCATGAAGGTCATGGGGCCGGGTTGCCCGTCGGCTTTCAGGCCCTGGGCATGCTGAAAGGCCCGCACGCGGGCCCTCAGGGCCGCGTCCAGGACTGGCGGCGCGGCGGAGGCGGCTGGTGCCGGCGCGCCGTCCAGTCGGCTCAGCTGGCTCGCGAGCCGCTCGATGGCCGGGCCGGCGCTGCCGTCGCGCAGGTCGGTGCTGTAACCGGGCGGCGGGCGCCAGTAGGTGGCGAAGTCGCCGCGCCACAGC
>NZ_DHXT01000027.1:12789-16786 GCF_002413825.1 Rhodoferax sp. UBA5149 | reverse complement strand
GCGGGCCGTCACCTGGCTGCAGGGTCAGGATGCCGGGGCGGCCGAGCTGGCGCAGCAGCGGCACGGTGAGTTGGCTGGTGCGGTAGCACTGCAGTTGCTGCGCCTTGGCGGCCAGGCAGGGGTCGCCGTCGTTGGCGGGCAGCTTCCAGCTGGGCGCCAGTGCGCGCCACGCCACGTTGATGTCGCGCGGCAGTTGCGGCAGCAAGGCCTCGATTTCTTCGACCGGGTTCGGGGCCAGCGGCTCAATCCGAATGGGCGACGATGCTTTAGCTTGTGGCGCTGTCGGGACCAAAGAGGCTGATGCGGCGGCCTGGGGTGAGTGCAGTGCCTTGGGCGGTGTGGGCCACAGCAGAAAACCGGCCAGCGCGGCACCGGCCAGCAAGGCGAGGCCGCCCAGCGCGTAGGCCGTCGGCCGTGAGCCGGCGCTCGGCGAATGCGGTAGGTCCGGCCCGAACACCTCGGTAGCCGCCTTGTCCACGACGGTTCGGTCCACGCGGTGCAGGCCATTCGCCCAGGCCCCCAGCAGCGCGCGCCCGCACAGCAGGTTGATGCGCCGCGGCACGCCGCGCGCCAGGCGGTGGATGCGCTTGAGCGACGGCCGGTCGAACGGCAGCGGACCGGTGTGGCCGGCCACGTCCAGCCGGTGCTGGATGTACTGCGTGCTCTCGGGGTCGGTCAGCGCGTCCAGATGAAAACGCGCGATCACGCGCTGGGCCAGCTGCTCGAGCTCGGGGCGGGCCAGCATGGTGCGCAGTTCGGGCTGGCCGATCAGCACGATCTGCAGCAGCTTGCGCTCGCTGGTTTCCAGGTTGGTCAGCAGGCGCAATTGCTCCAGCACGTCGGCTTCGAGGTTCTGCGCCTCGTCGATGATGAGGACGCTACTTTGTCCGGCGGCGTGACTCTGCAGCAAAAACGCGTTGAGCGCGTCGATGTAGTCCTTGACCGTGGGCGGGTGCGAGGCGGTCGCCGCCGTCGTGATGTGGAACTCCTCGCAAATCGACTGCAGCAGTTCGGTGACGGTGAGCTTGGGGTTGAAGATATAGGCCACATGGCAGCCGGTGGGAATCTGCTCCAAAAAGCAGCGGCAGATGGTGGTTTTGCCGGTGCCGATGTCGCCCGTGAGCAGCACAAAGCCGCCGCCCGTGCCGCCGGCCGCCTTGTGCGGGCCGGCCACGCCGTACAGCAGGTGCGCCAGCGCCTCGCGGTGGCGCTCGCTCATGAACAGGTAACGCGGGTCAGGCGCGATGGAAAACGGGTCTTGCGTCAGGCCGAAATGGTGCGAGTACATAGGGCGCAAGCATACCCGCGGACGAACCGGCTATTTCCTGGCATCCTGGGCGCGCGCCCTGCAGAACAGGCAAGCGCAAGCCCCGCCCATGTGCCGCAAGTCGTCAGCGGCTGCGTCCGGCCTTGTACTTGCCACTCCCGGCACCGCCCAAACCATCGGCCTGCGCCAGCCGCGCCAGCGCGGTGCCGGCGTGGGCGTGGGTGATGGCCAGGCCGAGCGCGTCGGCGGCGTCCGGGCCGGGCAGGCCGGGCAGGCACAGCAGGCGGCGCACCATCTCCTGGACCTGGCTCTTGTCGGCCCGGCCGTAGCCGACCACCGCCTGCTTCATTTGCAGCGCGGTGTACTCGGCCACCGGCAGGTCGCTTGAGACCAGCGCGGTGATGCAGGCGCCGCGCGCCTGCCCCAGCAACAAAGTGGATTGCGGGTTGACGTTGACGAACACGATTTCCACCGAGGCGCAATCGGGCTGGTAACGGCTCACCACTTCGCGGATGCCGTCGAACAGCACCTTGAGGCGCGCGGGCAATTGCCCTTTGTCGAGGTGCGTGGTGCTGATGGTGCCGCTGGCCACGTAGCTCAGCGCCTGACCCTCGACGTCGATCACGCCAAAGCCGGTGGTGCGCAGGCCGGGGTCGATGCCTAAAATTCTCATTTGCTATATATTTGATAGTGGCTTGCGCAATCAGCGCGGGGGCTAGAGGCCAAAATACCATCGAACCGAATGAAAAAAGACGGGCGCGGCGAAACACAGCGCGTCGACCCGGTCCAGCAGGCCACCGGCGCCGGTGACGGCCGAGCCCTGGCCGCGCCAGATCGGGATGCCGCGGTCGCGTTTCAGGGCCTTCATCACCAGATGCCCGAGCGAGCCGGCGACGCAGGCCACCAGGGCCATGGCAAAGGCCTGGCCCGGCACGAAAGGGGTGATGCCGGCCAGCAAAGCGCCCAAAATACTGCCTGCGGCAATGCCGATGCACCAGCTGGGCCAGTTGAAGCTCTGGCTTATGTTGGGCGCGGCGGGCGTTTTTTTCAGTTTGCGCGAGGCCAGGTGCTGCACGATCATGCAGGTCTGCACCACCAGCACCAGAAAGAAAACCAGGAAGGCGCTCTTGTTGTTGTAGTGGGGAAAATTCAGCAGCAGCAGGGCCGGCACATGGCTCATGCCGTAGATGCAGACCATGATGCCCCATTGCAGCTTGGCGTTGCGCTCCAGAAAGCGCTGCGGGTCGTTAGCCAGCGCGCTGGCCACGGGCAGGGCCAAAAACACGTAGACCGGAATGAACACCGTGAACAGGTCGAAGTGCTCGTTGCCCACCAGGGCGTACTGGATCGGCAGCACGACAAAAAAAGCCAGCACCAGGCTGCGGTGGTCGCCCCGGCGCGTCGGCGACAGGGTCATGAACTCGCGCAGCGCAAAGAACGAGACGAAACCAAACAGCCCCAGCGCGACCCAGTCACCGGCCAGCCAGCCGATCCAGAACACCAGAACCATGAACCAGCTGGTTTTGAGCACGCCCTCGAAATTGCGCAGATCGCTGTAGCGCTGGGCGGCGGCCTCGTCATCGCCCCATTCGCGCAGGGACAGCAACACGGCGGCGATGCTGGCCAGCAGCAAGAGGCCGAACACGATGACGAAGAGGGCGCCGACTTGCTCGCTGGCCGAGAGGTTTTTCAGGTAGTGGTACATGGCGTTGGGGCGTTCGCTGGCCGGTCTGGTTAGACGTCGCGCAGGGCGATGACGGCGCTGCGCGCCCGGTCCAGAAAGGCGCGCCGCTCTTCACCCGCCAGCAGGTGAAGCGGGGCGCCAAAGGTCACCGAGCACAGCACCGGCACCGGCACCACCTCGCCCTTGGGCATGACGCGCTGCACATTGTTGATCCAGGCCGGCACCAGCTCGATGTCGGGAAACCTGGCCGCCAGGTTGTACAGGCCGGCCTTGAACGCCTGCGGCTCCTCGGCGTTGCCGCGCGTGCCTTCCGGAAACAGGATGATGGAGTCGCCCGCGGTCAGCGCCTCAAACAGCGGCTCCAGCGGGTCTTCGTCGGCGTTGCGCTCGCGCGAGACGTAAATGACGTTGAACACGGCCGTGGTGAGCCATTGTTTGAACGGCGTCTTGGTCCAGTAATCGCGGGCCGCGATGGCGCGGGTGTGGGCGCGCAGCTCCTGGGGCAGCGCCGCCCAGATCATCACCAGGTCGGCATGGCTTTGATGGTTGGCGAAATAAATGCGCTGCTCGGCCTTGGGCGGGCAACCGTACCAGCGTGCCTGCGACCCGGTCAGGACACGGACCAGACCCAGCAGAAAGTAACTCATCAGCTTGGCAAGCATGCAGCGGATGATACAGAGCGGGGCCCGGCGCTTGGCGAGAGGTCGGCGCCGCCCGGGCACCCGGCCCGCTCAGGGTAATTCGGCGCTGCCCAGGCGGTTGGCAATCACGCCGGCGCGCTCCGAGAGATAGCTGGAGTTGGGCAGCCGCTCAAAATACTTGGGGCGCGGCAGCATCACGGCGAGCCGCGCGGCCTCATGGGCGCTCAGCCGGGACGCCGGTTTGTGAAAGTAGTGCTGGGCGGCGGCTTCGGCGCCAAAAACGCCTTCACCCCACTCCACGTTGTTGAGGTAAATCTCCAGAATGCGTTCCTTGCTCAGCAAGGCCTCCAGCAGCATCGTCAGCACCAGCTCCTGGCCCTTGCGCAGCAGGGTTCGCTCGCCCGA
>NZ_DHXT01000027.1:11300-12516 GCF_002413825.1 Rhodoferax sp. UBA5149 | reverse complement strand
GCGACCCGTGCTTCGGCCTTGGCATTCTTTTGCCAGGCTTTTTTCAGGGCGCCCCAGTCCACGCCATCGTGGCTGCTGAAGCCGTCGTCCTCGCTGGCGATGACGGCCCGCTTGAGGTTGTCCGAAATCTGCGGGTAGGCGACCCACTGCTGGCGCCAGCGCAGGCTGCCATGCTCGTTCACCACGCGCCACGCTTCCGAACGCTCGAAGGCGCTGGATTGCGGATCGATCACCGCCATGGTGGCAATGCGGGCGACAAAGAAAAGCTGCAAGGCCAGCAGGGCGGCGCCGAGCAAACCGAGCCAGCGAAAAAATGGTTTCATGATTGAAAGCTCACGCGCATGTCCAGAACCCCGGTCAGCCGGCCTTAGCGTGAACGTTGGTGTGTGACGGCCCGCAACTCGGCCAGCACCTGTTGCGAGGGCGGCAGCACGCCGCGCCAGATCAAAAATGCCTCAGCCGCCTGCTCCACCAGCATGCCCAGGCCGTCACGCGCCTGTGCGCCGTGCTCACCGGCCCAGGTCATGAAGCCTTGCGCGGCGGGGCCGTACATCATGTCGTAGGCCAGGGCCCCCGGTTTGAGCGTGCTGGCCGGCACCGGCACGCCGGCGCCGCTCAGGCTGCTCGCCGTGGCGTTGATGACAACATCAAAACTGCCCGCTAGCCCTTGTAAATCCTGCGCGACCAGCTCTGTTTTTTGTAGCAAGGCGAGCTCGGCATGGCGCGCCACCAGGGCGCTGGCTTTGCTCAGTGTGCGATTCGCCACCGTGATGCTGGCGGGCCGCGCCAGCAGCAGCGGACCCAGCACACCGGCACTGGCGCCGCCGGCGCCGATCAGCAGCAGCTGGCGGCCATTCAAATCAAGCCCGGCGTTGCGCTGGATGTCGTTGACCAGTCCGACGCCGTCGGTGTTGTCGGCATGAATAGCGCCCGTTGAGAAGCTCAGCACGTTGGCGGCCTGGGCCAGCGTGGCGCGTTCGCTGACCTGGCTGGCCAGCGTCACTGCTTCAAACTTGAAGGGCACGGTGATGTTGCAGCCACGGCCGCCTTCGGCGATGAAGGCGCGCACGGTCGGCGCAAACCCATCCAGCGGCACCAGGCGCTTGCCGTACTGCAGCGTCTGGCCCGTCAGCTCGGCAAAACGCGCATGAATCCACGGCGATTTGCTGTGCTCCACCGGGTTGCCCATCACGCAATAAAGATCCATGGCCATAGC
>NZ_DHXT01000027.1:0-11047 GCF_002413825.1 Rhodoferax sp. UBA5149 | reverse complement strand
TGGCGGCGCATGGCCGCGGAGAAGCGGCCAAAGGGCGCCGCGCTTCGGGCAATGGCCTCGGCGCGCCGGTCCAGGATGCGGTTGCCGGAGCTTTCAAGCATCTCGATTTTGTGAATTCGCCCGTCAGCATTGACCTCGACGATCATGGTCAGCTCGCCATACAGCTTCTTGCCAGCCGCTTCGGGAAAGTTTTCCGTGCCCTTGTCTTCGATGGCGCGGCGCAAGTGGTCGTAATACACCGCATACACCTCTTCCCGTGTGGCCGGGCTGACGTAGCGCCGTTTCGGGCGCGCATTTTCCTGGTTGATGCGGCGCTCGATCTCGGCCAGCAGTTTGATCAGCTGGCGTCGCTTTTGTTCACGCTCGACCTGCTCCGGCGACACCTGGGCCTGCCTGGGGTCCGGCAGCGGCATGGCGGCGAGCTGGCGTTTGACCTGAGCCAGCAGCAGGTTTTGTTGTTCCTGCAGGTTCTTCAGCTTGCGCTGCGCTTCTGCTTCGCTGTCGTCACCGGTTTCAGACAGCAAGGCCGGCGGCAAGGGGCTGGTGGCGCGGCCCCGTTCGGCGTCGCCACCGCCCGCCATCGACGCCTGGGCAATGGCGCGCGCCTTCTCCGGCCGCTCGGTGGTGCGCGCGTTGACCAGGATGACCTCCAGCGGTGTGTCTTCAAACACGCGGTTGAAGGCGTCGGGGTCGACAAAGCGCACCGTCAACAGGACGGCATGCACGGCGATCGAGGCGCCGAGTGCCAGCTGGAGAGGGCTGAAGGACCGCAGGTTCACGGGGCAGGGCTGTCGCTGGCGGGGGGGCTGGTTTCGCTGGCGTTGTCGCTCAGGTCCACGGCAATCGCAATCGGGCCGGCCGAGGCGTCTTCGTCGTCCTCGGCTTCGTCTTGCGCCGCCGCGACGGTCTCGGTCACCGCGTCCAGCCGCGCCACCACGGTGCCGTGGATGTCGAGCGTCACCTCGTCGATGTCGCCGAGCTTGATCAGGACCCGCGCACCGCGTGGCAAACCGCTGGCGCCCGTGACCGGCAGCACCAGTGGCAGGTCGTCGGCGCGCACCATGTTTTCCTTGAACACGGTGGCGGTAATCTCGGTCACCTTGTTCTGCTGCACAAACTTGAGCGTCCAGAAGCGCTCGATGGCGCGCTGGTAGTCGTTGTAGGCAAAGTAGGCCGAGTCAAAGCTGGAAATGATCGAGAACAAGTCCGCGTCTTTGGGCTTGAACGGGGCCACCAAAGCCGCCGTTTTGCCGTGCCGCGCGCAGGCAATAATTTGCCACTGGTTGACCAAATCGGTGTAACGCCGCAGCGGCGAGCTGCTCCAGGCGTAGCTTTTGACGCCCAGACCGGCATGCGGCAAGGCGCGGGTGCCCATGCGCACCTTGACGCCCGGCAGCATCGAGGCCTGGCTGCGGTAAATGCCGGGCACGCCGAGTTCGGCCATCCAGCTGCCCCAGGTGCTGTTGGCCAGAATCATGGCCTCGGAGACGATCAGGTCCAGTGGTTCGCCGCGCAGCCGAATGCTGATCTGCACCTGCTCGGTGCCTTGCGGCTCTGCGCCCTCGTTGCCGACCAGTTTGAAGTTGTAATCGGGCCGGCTGAAATTCTCGGGTTTGCCGCGCACTACTTCGCGTTTGGCCTTCAGGTCTTTCGCCAGGCGGTGCAAAAATGATAGCTGCTTACGCTTATGGTGTAAGGGCTGCGGGTCGATTTTGTGTAAAAATTCGGGATTTTCGAGCCATTCGGGGGTGACGATGGTATCGAGCTGGTCGTGTCGCAGATTGGCGGCAATAAACACGCGTTCCAGCTTGGTTTCGCTGGAAATGATCTCCAGCGTGGCTTCGTCGAGCGTGACGTACAAAGACACCGCCGGGCAGTCGCGCCCTTCCATCAGCGTGTAGGTTTGCACCACGTCGTCGGGCAGCATGGTGACCTTGTAGCCCGGCATGTAGACGGTGGACAGGCGGTGGCGGCCGACCTGGTCGATCGGGCTGCCGGGCAGAATCGCCAGGCCGGGTGCTGCGATGTGAATGCCCACCAATACCGTGCCCGTGCCCAAGCCTTGCACCGACAGCGCGTCGTCAATCTCGGTGGTGGCCGAGTCGTCGATGGAGAAGGCGCGCGCGGTGGACAAAGGCAGCTCGTCGCGGATGGCGGGGGCTTCGAGCTTGGGGAAGCCGGTGCCCTTGGGAAAGTTCTCCAGCAAGAAGCGGCGCCAGTGGAACTGGTAGGGTGAATCAATGGCACCGGCCTTGGTCAGCAGCTCCAGCGGTCCCAGATGCGTGGCGCGCGACGCCTCGACCACCGCCTTGTATTCGGGTGCATTTTTGTCCGGCTTGAACAAGATCTTGTACAGCTGATCGCGGATCGGCTGCGGGCACTCGCCCTGACTCAGGTCTTTAACCCATTGCTCGGTTTGCAGTGCGATCTGCTTTTTCTTTTCAATCGCGGCCAAGGCCAGCGCGATGATGTCGGCCGGCGCCTTGCGAAAACGCCCCTTGCCGGCACGGCGAAAGTAATGCGGCGACTCAAACAGGCGCACCAGCGTGCCGGCTTGTTGCTCCAGCGTGGCGTTGGCGCTGAAATACTCGCGCGCCAGGTCGGCAAAGCCAAACTCTTCGTCCGGCGAAAACTCCCAGGCCAGCTCAAGCTCGATGCTCTGGCTGACGGCCTGCGCCGAAGCCAGCAGCTGCGCCGGTGCCGGTTTTTCGAATTTCAGCAGGATGTTGGCGGCCTTGACCTTGACCCGCTTGCCGCTGTCCAGCTCCACCTGCGCAGAGGACTCCGCCTCTGACAGCACCCGACCGGCCATGAATTTTCCGGCTTCTTCAAACAATAAAAACATAGGGGGGGATTGTCCCCGCAAAACGGAAGCGGGCGCGGCGGCTCAGATTTTCGGTTCAATTCAAGCCCAAAAACGCCAGCACCGTCGGCAGATGCGCGTCAAAGTCGCTGATGGCATGGTCGCCGCCTTCGAGCAGGCGGATATTGGCGCCGCGATAGCGTGCGTGCATCTCGCGCCAGTCCAGCACTTCGTCGCCCTTGGCGATCACGGCCAGATAGTTGCCGGGTTGGCGCAGGCCCGTGCACTGCAACTCACGCAATTCCTGCACGAACGCGGGCTGGAAGAAAAAATGTTGCGCCGGGTCGTGCCAGCTGCTTTGCTCGCCGACGTACTTCTCCAAGTCGCGCGCCGGGTCAACCGCCGGATTCAGCAGCACGGCCCGACAGCCGGTTTGCTCCGCCACCCAGGTGGCGTAAAAACCGCCCAGCGAGGAGCCCACCACGGCCATGGACTCGCGCGGCCAGTCGGCGATGCCTTGCATCAGCAGCGCCATGGCGTCACGCGGCGACGGGGGCAGTTGCGGGCACCACCAGCGCACCTGCGGCTGCCGCGTGGCCATGTGCCGGGCCACGGTGTGGGCCTTCGCCGACTGCGGCGAGGAGCGAAAGCCATGCAGGTAGAGCAGGTGGGTGAGGGGCGGAGGGGTAGGCTGAGTGGTCGGCATGGACAGGATCATAGGGGCGAAAAAAAGGCCCGCGGGCTTGGCAGCGCGCGGGGCAATCAGAGGTGCTGCAAAGGCTCGAAAGCTTTACAGCGCGACATCTCGTCTAAAAGGGAATATTAATCCCGCCATTCAAGCCGTAGGCTCTCGCCGTGTCCATATTCGTGTTGTCCATTCGCAAGCCAAGGTAGAACCACTGGTGCTGAAGAGACAGTCCGAAAGTGTTGAAGCGAAAATCGAAGTCTGCATTTACCGCCCACCGCGGATTGATGTGATATTTGATCCCCGCCTGCGGAAACCAGTAGCCCCTTGTGTAACTGGCTGCGCCCTGCACCTCGAAATCGCCAATCGGGTAGCTGGCAGCCAGCCACAACTTCGGATCAAGGTTCTGGCTCACATCTTGGTAGCTGCTGGTTCGTGTTGCCGTTGGATTGAACTGCACGTAGCCATCAGCGTCGTAATATTTTGTTGCGTTACTGTAGTCCGTGACATTGTTGGGCAAGTTTTTCCAATTTATGCGACCCGCAAGATCGGCGACAGCCAGTTCGATGCTGACACCGCTTTCCCGATGGCGCAGCACCACTCCCGCATCCACGGCGTAGCCGTCACCAGAGGGCGCCGCCAAGCGCCCGAATGGTGCGTTAAAGCTCGCCAAGTCGGTAATATTCATCTGGCTGTCTGAGTCGTTCAGGTGGACACCGGCGTTGAAGTCCTTCGAGTTGAGCGTGACCACTTGGCCCGACGCGGTTTCCAGCTTGATGCGTTTGCCACGCAGGTAAGACAGTCCAACTCCCAAGTCCATTTGCCATTGGCCACCCAGATTCAGCTGAAAACTTTTGCTCAGTCGCGCACCATCCGCCTCGAACCCCTTGATCTGATAGTCGAGCTGATAAGTTCGGCCAACGTCGTAGCCACTGCTGTTGTTGTATTGCCTTACCAGATCAGAGGTATCCCGGTTGGCTTCCACCAACGCCTCGGCGCGGTACAAAGCGCCCAACCGGTAGCCCTGCCATTGCACACCGGCCTCAGTGCGGGCGGAAAGCAGGCCGATATTGGTGCCATGGCGAGGCGAGTAGCTGCCCTGCCAGTCGCTGCCATATTGGCGCATCGCCACCTGATCGTTGCCCTCGAAGGCCTCAAGGGCGGCATAGACCTTATTGCCCTGGCCATTTTTTGCCGGATTATCTACCGCCAGCAGACCCTCGGTGTGTCCCAGCAGGGGAAACATGAGACACAGCAAAAGCCGCAGCATATTTTTGCTCATCATGACCATGATCGCGCACCCAAAAAAAATCCGGCGGTGAGTAACCGCCGGATTTGACGAAACAAAAAGCTACTGTATTACATCAATGATTCCACAGCACCATCGACATAAGAGACCGAGCCATTGAGAATGGTTGCCAGGCTGGCACCTGACTTGGTCACTGCCCCAGTCTTGGTCACCATTTGAATGCCGTCTTGATTGCTCAAGGTCATTGAGTTGCTGGTCGAGTTCGCGCTGTCAAGCACACCGCTGCCGATGATGCTCTTGGTGTCATAGCTGTAGTTCAGCGTGACAGAGTTTGTCGTAAGACCGGTCTTGGCGACAGCTACGACCAGTTTCAGCGCAGGCCGGCTAGGCGCTTGCACTGTGCCGGTGAAGGTCACCGTGGCCTTCTTGTAGTTGTTGGCAGACTCGGGCAGAGTCGAATGGTAGAGGTTGTAACTGGCCACGGCTGCTTCCAGTTTGCCGGTCAGAATCTGGCCAGAGCCCCCGGTGGACGTGTCACTGATGCTGCCTGTGAAGACCACGCTGGTGGGACTGTAGTTCAGACTATCGGCATCGGTCACGAAAGAACCTATATCCACGCTACCAGTGAACTTGGTTGCGACCGTCTGTGCCGTACCGACCAGTTTGGCTGCTACCGGTTTGGCGCCAGTGGTGGCCACAGTCGTTTCGTCCAAGTCGATATAGCTGCCAGCATCGAGAGACACGGTCACAACCTTGGTTGGATCCTCTACGTGCAATGCAGTGAGCTTGGATGTCGATACCGAACCAGACAGGGCATAGCGGTAGTTGTTGCCAGTCAGTAAGGTACGAGCAGCGGAAATGGCAATCGTGTCCGCACCAGTGGCCAACAAAGTGCCAGGGGCGGTGGAGGCCGAAGGCGGCAGGGTGCCGGTGAGCGTGAGCCCAGTCATTGTGGTTCCGCTGACGGTCTTGGCAACTTTGCCGATGCCTACAGGCATTGGATTGCCCGCAGTATCAGATGAAACAAGGGTTCCCACAGCGAATGCAGTAGGCTGACCACTAATATCTACCGTCACCGCCTTGTTATATCTGGTGGCCTTGTAGTCGTATTGGTTGGTTGCAGTGCCTGTGAGTTCAAATACAACTGTCTTTATTTTTTTGTTGGCTTGGTCAGCAGAGTCCGATCCTGCATGGGTGCAACTGACTTTGCTGATGGCCGAAGGCGTAGTGGAATCCGTCCAGCAGAAAGCATAAGAGCCGGACCCGTTCCACACTGACGTAAGGGAACCACTTGAGCGAACCAAGGCCGGGGTGGACGTGCCGGGAGCGAAGCCTGACGCAAATCCGAGCGTGTTGCTGGATGTATAGGCTTTCGCATCCTCGAACGCCGTCATTGCGTTGCCGAGCGCGGAAATACGACCAGCAACCTTGGACATTTCTGGCGTCACGTTGGCGCTGAGGTCAGTGTTCATGCGCGTGGCCTGGGTGTCCAGGAAGCCAGTCTTGTTGCCATTGGCAAACGAGTTCAGCGTGCTGCGAAGTTCAGCGAACATCGCTTTGGCGAGGGTAACGCCGGATTGGGTGACTGGTCCTATGATGTTGTTGACATCGGGATTAACGACAAGAGGGGAAGTCGCGACAAACGCTTTGCCAGAATCATCTGCCATTTCGTTGGCGGATTCGGTGTATTTGGCAATCAGTGTGGCTGGGAGTGGTGCATTCGGAATAACAGCACCTGTGCTGTCCTTACCGTCAGGCTTGCCATCCTTCAAATCACTGGCTAGAGCGATAGCCACATTGGCTGCAAACTTACCATCCGGTGCAGTTTTGGCCAAGGTCGCCAGAATCAGCGCATAGTTGTTGCTTGGTGTCGCTACATTCAGTTTAGTGACCGTTTTGTCATCAACGGGGACGGGGGCGATCAATATATCTGACAGGCCGTAAACGGCTGCGATCTTTGCATTTGCATCACCGATGCTGCCTGTTGTGGCGTTCTTGAACCCGGTGACGGGGTCTTTAATCGCTTCAGCTGCCGCGTTGGTTAGCGCCGTAACGCCAACTTCCGCCAGACCAGTAGTTGTGGGTACAACTGCGCGCAGTGTGCTAGTGCTAGCAAAAGGTTGCCATGTTCCTTTGTTTGTCGTTGTATCTAATTTTTCATCGAAATACGTCACGTTGGCACCACCCAAAACCTCCACCACAATCGGCCCGGTGTAACCCGCCAAAGAGAGTGTTACGGAGCCATTGCCGGTGATCGTGCCCGTCGAAAGTACGGTGTCATCCAGCGCTTTCTTGATATTAACCACGGTGCCTACACTGAATTTACCCAGCGAAGGCGTCACTGTCACAGATGTGCTGGTTGGTAGCGGATCGCTGCCGCCACCACCGCCACAGCCGTAAATCGTCAACATGCCGACGCTGGCGATAGCCAGAGAAAGCCTTTTAAGCGTAATTTTCATGGAGAACCCTTGAGTTGTTGCGGAAGCAGGCGACATACAAAATGCTGTTGCCGTCTTTGACCTGCGTCATAAATGTTATCAGGCCAGCGGTGTGAGGCAATCCCATATCTATGGGATGAGTCGGCATAGCCAGCGCAGGCGCCTGCGGCTATGCTCGCCACAGATTAAAAACAGCAGGGCGAAACAAGTGTGGCGTGTACTGGTAGTTGAAGACGATCCGCAGATGCGGGAATTTTTCGCGGGCAGCGTGGCGCGCTGCGTCGAGTTGCAACTGGCCGCGAGTGTAGGGACGGTGACGGATGCGAAAGCCTGGCTGGATGACCATGCAAATACGGTCGATGTGCTGCTCACCGATCTTGGCTTGCCCGATGGCAGCGGGCTGGAGGTCATCCGCCACGCCACGCGGCTGAACCCCGCCTGCGAGGCGCTGGTGATTTCGATGTTTGGCGATGAAGACAACGTGCTGGCCAGCATCGAGGCCGGTGCTCTGGGCTATATCCACAAGGATTCGACGCCGGACGACATTGCCCAGACGATTTTGGACATGCGGGCCGGAGCCTCGCCCATTTCTCCCATGATCGCGCGCCGCGTGCTGTCCAAGTACCAGTCTGATCGTCGACGAAACAATAGGGCGCTAGCCCCCGTAGTACAAGCGTACCCAGCTATCAAAAATGAAGCGAATGCGGGCGGGGACACGATGCCGCAGCGCGACTTGCTGTCGCCCCGCGAGCAGGAAGTTCTGGCCTTGATCGCCCGCGGCTTTTCTTACACGGAAATCGCGCGTTTGGCCGATTTGAGCGTTCACACCGTGCAGACGCATATCAAGAACCTGTATGGAAAATTGTCCGTGCATTCCAAAAGCGAGGCGGTGTTTGAAGCCACGCGCATGGGTTTGCTGTCCCGGCATGACTGACGAGGGCATGGGAACGGGCGCGCGATGCAGCGCATAGGGCTTCGTTAAGATGCGCCTCTCCATGAAGCTTTGCTGCCATTTACGCCGTCTACTTCTTTGCTGTTGCGGGCTGATCGTCGCCTGTCTGGTCTTGCCGGCGCAGGCCCTGACGCTGGAATTGCGGGAGGCGCAAGCGGCTGTGACGGTGCAGGGTCAGACGACGCGCGAGACGGTCAGCCTGCCCTACCATTGGGACCGTCATCACGCTGGCCTGGCCGGTGAGGCGACTTTTGAGGTGCCGTTTGAACTGGCAGAGGCGCCGACGGTGCCCTTCGGCTTGTACCTGCCCCGGCTCGGCAATGCCTATGAAATCTGGCTCAACGGCGCCCTGCTGCAGCAGAACGGCGACTTGCAGCATGACAACGGTCCGGACTTTGCCAAGGCGCCGCGCCATATCGAGATTTCGCCGGGTCTGCTGCGCACCCACAACCTGTTTCGTGTGCACATCCGGGCCGATGTGGGCCGCCGTGGCGGTCTGGCACCGCTGACTCTGGGGCCGGACAAGGAGGTGTATCCGCTCTACCTGCACGACTACCGCTGGCGCAGCACGGGCTCGTTCATTGTGGTCATCGTGAGCCTGCTGATTGGCGTGGGCGCCATGGCCTTGTGGGCGACCCAAGTCGATGTGACTGCGCCGGGGTGGCCCCGGCGCGACCCGCTGTACCTGTATGCGGGCGTGGCCGAACTGTGCTGGACGGTCAGCGTCAGCGACGCCATCGTCGAGCATCCACCCATTTCCTGGCCGTGGTGGGGCATGGTCGCACTGATGGCGGTGACGGTGTGGGTGGGCAGCATGATATTGTTTTGCGCCGAGGTGGCCAGCTGGAGCCAGTTGCGGGCAGTCAGCTGGCTACGCCGCTGGCTGGCCCTGTTGCTGGTGGCGAGTGTTGCCGCTGGCACGACCTCGCTGGTGTACGGTTATCCGCTGGCGATGACGCTTTTGTACGCGGTCTTGGGGCTCACCTCCCTGATCTTTGTCTCTTTGTTCATCTGGAAGGCGGCACGCGGCGCGTCGCTGCCGCACCAGATGGTGGCCCTCGTTTTGCTTTGGAATACGCTGGTCGGTTTGCGCGATCTGTATGTGTTTCGGATCAGTCAGGCCTATGGCGGCAACACCTTGCTACGCTACAGCTCGGTGCTGTTTGGACTGACACTGGGCTTTATTGTGATCACGCGGTTTCGCGCGGCCAGCGCGCAGGCGCGCGACCTCAACGCCAACCTGGCGGCGCGCGTGGCGCAGAAGGAGCAGGAGCTGGAACAGACCTACCAGCGCGTGGAGCAGCTCGCCCGTGAGCAAGAGCGCACCGCCGAGCGCACGCGCATTCTGCGCGACATGCACGATGGCGTGGGCGCGCACATCAGCACGGCCATCCGGCAGCTGGAATCGGGGCGGGCCAGCCATGCCGAGGTGCTGCAGACCCTGCGCGATTCGCTGGACCAACTCAAACTCTCGATCGACGCCATGAATTTGCCGCCAGGCGACATCACGGCCCTGCTGGCCAACCTGCGCTACCGGCTGGAGCCGCGCTTTAAAGCCTCCGACATCGAGCTGCAGTGGGATGTCGACCTGCTCGCGCCACTGGCCCGGCTCGATGACAAGACCATGCGACAGCTGCAGTTCATGGTCTTTGAGGCGCTCTCCAATGTGCTGCAGCATGCGCACGCAAATCAACTGCGCATCGAACTGCGCGCCACATTGCAGGGCGGCGCGCAGCTGCGGGTGATTGACAACGGCTGCGGGTTCGAGACCGAGCGCGTCAAGCGCCGGGGTTTGAGCTCGCTGCGCGAGCGGGCCGCGGCCATCGGCGCGGACCTGCTGATCAGCAGCGTCCCGGGCTACACCGTGGTGGAAATCGTGCTGAATTGACCAGAGGCGGGATAATTCGGGCATGGCGCAACAATTTGGAAAAATTCACCCGTGGCAGCGCATCGCTCCCTGGTTTCGCGGCTTTGACGGCCCGCTGGCATTCGCCGTGTTCATGCTCGCGTGCGCGGGCTTGCTGACGATGTATTCCTCGGGCTATGACCAGGGCACCCGGTTTGAGGACCATGGCCGCAATATGCTGATCGCGGGGGCTATTCTGTTCGTGGTGGCGCAGATTCCGCCGCAGCGGCTGATGTCGCTGGCGGTGCCGCTGTATGTGCTGGGCGTCAGCCTGCTGATTGCGGTGGCTGTCTTTGGTGTCACCAAAAAAGGGGCACGGCGCTGGCTCAACGTCGGCGTCACCATCCAGCCCAGCGAAATCCTCAAGATCGCCATGCCGCTGATGCTGGCCTGGTGGTTCCAGAAGCGCGAGGGCCAGTTGCGCCCGCTGGACTTTGCCGTGGCGGGGCTGTTGCTGGCGGTGCCGATTGGCTTGATCGTGCGCCAGCCCGACCTCGGCACCGCGATCCTGGTGCTGTCGGCCGGGCTGTCTGTGATCTTTTTTGCCGGCCTGTCCTGGAAATGGATTGTGCCGCCGGTGCTGGTCGGCGCGCTGGGGGTGGCGCTGGTGGTGGGCTTTGAGTCGCAGCTGTGTGCCGATGGGGTGCGCTGGCCGGTGTTGCACGACTACCAGCAGCAGCGCATCTGCACCCTGCTGGACCCGACGCGTGACCCACTGGGCAAGGGCTTTCACATCATCCAGGGCATGATTGCGATTGGCTCCGGGGGCGTACTGGGCAAGGGCTTCATGCAGGGCACGCAGACCCATCTGGAGTTCATTCCCGAACGCACCACCGATTTTATTTTTGCCTCATTTTCCGAAGAGTTCGGCTTGCTCGGCAATCTGGCGCTGATCGCGGGTTTCGTGTTCCTGGTGCTGCGCGGCCTGGCCATTGCGCTGGAAGCGCCCACGCTGTTTTCGCGGCTGCTGGCGGGCAGCATCACGCTGATCTTTTTCACCTATGCGTTTGTCAA
>NZ_DHXT01000233.1:2276-8606 GCF_002413825.1 Rhodoferax sp. UBA5149 | reverse complement strand
GTGGGCGACGACTTTGGCGAGTTTTACCGCGGTGTCGAATGGATGGGTCTGCAGCGGCACCTGAAAGTGGCCGGTATTTTTGCCCGCCTCACGCTGCGCGACGGCAAGCCCCAGTACCTGGCGGATACGCCGCGCTTTATCCGCTACATGCGCGCCACCTGCGAGCGCTACCGCGAACTCAAACCGCTGCTGCGCCTGATCGAGCGCGTCGAGGGCATCGAAGTCGCCAACGGCTACGCCTTCGGCAGGGTTTGAACAAATTAGTGCTCTAGCCCCCGTAAAACATGCGTCAGCAGCTATTAATAGCATAGCAACCACCTTTCATGCCCCGTTTTTACTGCCCCACACACCTCATCCCGGGTGAGCTGCTGGACCTGCCCGCCAGCGCCGCGCGCCATGTCCAGGTGCTGCGCCTGCAGCCGGGCGACAGCATCACCTTGTTCAATGGTGGGCCGGGAGGGGCGGGAGCGGCTGGCGAGCGCGCCCTCGGCGGCGAGTTCGAGGCCACCGTCACGCGCATGGGGCGCAGCGACGTGCAGGTGCAGATCGGCAGCCACCACCCGGTTGAACGCGAAGCCCGACGCGCGGTGCACCTGGTCGTCGGCATGCCCGCCAACGACCGCATGGACTGGCTGGTGGAGAAAGCCACCGAGCTGGGCGTGGCCAGCATCCAGCCCCTGATGACCGAGCGCAGCGTGTTGCGACTGTCCGGCGAACGGGCCGGGAAAAAAGTGGCGCACTGGCAAAGCGTGGCCGTGGCGGCGTGCGAGCAATGCGGCGGCAACCGGGTGCCCCAAATGCATGAGGTCATGGGTTTTGCGGCGTGGACCAAGGCGCAGTCCGCTGCCAGAACGGGCCAGGCCCTGCTGCTGTCGCTGCGTCCGGGTACACCAGGCTTGCGGGACGCCGTCAGCGCCCTGGGCAACCCGGCCGCGGCCATCACCTTTCTGTCAGGCCCCGAGGGCGGCTTGAGCAGCGCCGAGGAAGACACGGCCCTGGCCTGCGGCTTTGCGCCGGTCACGCTCGGGCCCCGTGTGCTGCGGGCCGAGACGGCGGCCTTGTGCGCCTTGGCGGCCTTGCTGGTGTAGATGCCGATTTCTTGATCTGCCCTATTCGGCCCTTCGTTCATAATCGGCCACCGATATGAAGCTTGTTCGAATTCAACCCGAAGCCATCGTTCTGGGACAGCCCCTGCCTCACGCCTTGCGCACGGAGGACGGGTCTTTGCTGGCCAGCAAGGGCTATGTGATCCGGAATCGACCCGAACTCGACATGCTGCATGAAAAGCGGGCGATTTTCATCGAACTCCCGTCCGCCATCAGCCGCGCCGCCGGCGCACGACTGAACGCCTTGCTGAACCAGGACACCACGCTGGGCGAAATTGCGGAATCCGATCTGGCCGAGCTGAAGCCACTGCGCAGCAGCAGCGTGCCAGAGCGCGACGACCGGATCGACTGGCAGTCCATGCAGTTGCGCGCCAACTGGGTGCTTCGGGATGTGAACAGCCCGGAGGCGATGCTGCGGCTGCGCCAGCTGCAGCACGATCTGTCGCGCCAGGTTTTGCGCCATCCCGACGCGTCCTTGCTGGCGCTGATTCACCTGTCCGCCACTGACACCGAGCTTTACAGCGCCACCCACGCGCTGCTGGTCAGCACCATGTGCATGCTGGCGGCGCGCGATGTACTGGGCTGGGACGAAGAGCACCAACACATCCTGGGCAACGCGGCGCTGACCATGAACTTCGCCATGACGGAGATGCAGGATCAGCTGGCCAAGCAGAAGCAACCGCCCAGCAGCGAGCAAAAAGAAGTGATTGACCAGCACGCGGAGGTCTCGGTGCAACTGTTGCAGCAGCTGGGCGTGACCGACAGCCGCTGGCTGGATGCGGTGTTTCATCACCACAGCGCACCCTCGGGTCCCCTGAAGGGCCGCGACATCCAACTGCAGATGGCGCGCCTGATTCAGCGGGCCGATGTGTTTTCAGCCCGCCTGGCCCCGCGTGCCGCGCGGGCCGGCATGACCACGCCATCGGCCTTGCAGGCGGCATATTTTGACGAAAAACGCCAGGTCGACGAGGCCGGCGCCGCGCTGGTCAAAGTGGTCGGCATCTACCCGCCCGGATCATTTGTGAGACTGGTCAACAACGAAGTGGCGGTCGTCGTCAAACGCGGCGCCAACACCACCACACCCAAGGTGGCGGTGCTGGTCAACAAAGCAGGCATCCCCACCGGCGAGCCGATTGTGCGTCTCACCGGCCTGTCAGACTACCGCATCAGCGCCAGCCTGCCGCAGGGCGACGTCAAGGTTCATTTTGACCTGAACCGGATGCTGTTGCTGGTCTAGTCGGCGATCCCGCTAGCGGATGCGCGGCTCGGCCAGCAGTTGCTCCGGCAGCGTGAAATAGGCGGATGTCGCACCCCGACACAAGCGCGCCTGGTCCAGCTCGTGGCGGGCCACGGTGCGCAAGTGCACTTCATCCGGCCCATCGAGCAAGTGCAGGGCACGGCCCCAGGTCCAGAAGTAGGCCAGCGGGGTATCCGGCGACAGCCCCATGGCACCAAACACCTGCATGGCGCGGTTGACCACGCGCGTCTGCAGCCGGGCCGCCACCACCTTGATGGCGGACACATCGACCCGGGCCTGCGTGCGCTCCTTGGCAAGCTCACCCTGGTCCAGCCGCCAAGCGGCGCGCAACACCAGCAAACGGGCCTGATCGATTTCCAGGCGCGACTCGGCAATCCACTCCTGCACGTTGGCGAAGTCGGCCAGGTACTTGCCAAAGGCGTGACGTTCCAGCGTGCGGTCGCACATCAAGGCGAGCGCCAGTTCACACTGACCGATGGTGCGCATGCAATGGTGAATGCGCCCTGGCCCCAGGCGCGCCTGCGCCATGGCAAAACCGGCGCCCTCCTGGCCCAGCAGATTCGTCAGTGGCACGTGCACGTCACGGAACACAATTTCGCAATGCCCCTCGGGCGAGTGGTGCTGCATGATCGGAATATTGCGCACCAGCGTGACGCCGGGGCTGTCCATGGGCACCAGCACCATGCTGTGTTGCGCATGTTTGCCGGCCTCATCGTCGCCGCTGCGGCACATCACGATCAGCAACTTGCAGTTCGGGTGGGAGGCCCCGGTAATGAACCATTTGCGGCCATTGAGCACCAGCTGATCGCCCTCATGGCAAACCCGGGTCTGCAAGTTGGTCGGGTCCGATGAGGCCACGTCGGGCTCGGACATGGCAAACGCGGAGCGCATCTCACCGTCCAGCAAGGGGCGCAACCAGCGCTGGTTTTGTGCGGGCGTGGCAAACAGGTGCAACAGCTCCATGTTGCCGGTGTCGGGCGCGCTGCAGTTGAACACCTCCGAGGCCCACGGCAGCCGCCCCATGATTTCGGCCAGCGGTGCGTAGTCCAGGTTGCTCAGCCGCTCGCCGGGCTCGTCGTCGTGCAGACCGGGCAAAAAAAGGTTCCACAGGCCTTCCGACTTGGCCAGCGCCTTGAGATCCTCCATGAAGGGGGGCGGAAAGACACCTTCAGCCACCGAGCGATGCCAGGCGCCGTTGTAAGGCAACACATAACGGTCGATGAAGTCTTCCAGGCGCTGGCGCAGCGCCTGCACTTTGGGCGAATACTCGAAATCCATAGCCTGCCTTTCTGGTGAGACAACGATCCGGGTAGCGCGGCGGCGCAACGCTGGTGCGCCAAGCCGATCGCGGAAATCGCCATCACAAGCCCAGAGTTTGCCAAACCTGGCCTGCTTTGGCTGTCACCTCGGCGCTTATCTGCTTGGCGGAAGGCGATCGTGCTGAATCCGCGCCATGGTTGCCTACGTGACAGCGTGTTGCAACATCGGTGGCTACCATTGTCAGCTTGCGCGCCCGGGTGGGCAACGCCCCATCGGCGCAACGCAACATGATTTGCACGTCAGGAGATATCCCCATGGACTTGAGTTATTCCACTGAAGAACAGGCCTTTCGAAACGAAGTCCGCACCTGGCTGGCAGGCAATCTGCCGGCCGACATCCGCGACAAGGTCACCCAATACAAGCACCTCTCGCGTGATGACTACATGCGCTGGCACAAGATCCTGGCCGCCAAGGGTTGGGCCGTGCCACACTGGCCAACCGAATGGGGCGGCACGGGTTGGGACATCACCCAGCGCTACATTTTTGACGGCGAGTCCGGCCTGGCCGGCGCGCCAGCGCTGCCCTCTTTCGGGCCCCAGATGTGCGCTGCGGTTTTGCTGCGCTTTGGTACCGACGCGCAAAAGAACCGTTTCCTGCCGCGCATTCGTGACGGCGAGGACTTCTGGGTGCAGGGCTACTCGGAGCCGGGCGCCGGTTCTGACCTGGCGGCGCTGAAGACGCGCGCCGAGCGCCACGGCGACCACTACCTGGTCAACGGTCAGAAGATATGGACCACGCTGGCCCATTACGGTGACTGGATCTTCTGCCTGGTGCGTACCGATACGAGCGCCGAAAAACGCCAGGAAGGCATCAGCTTCCTGCTGATCGACATGAAGACCCCGGGCATCACCGTGCGCCCCCTCATCCTGATGGACGGCAGCCACGAAGTCAACGAGGTGTTCTTCGAAGACGTCAAGGTGCCGGTGGAAAACCTGGTGCACGAGGAGAACAAGGGCTGGACCGTGGCCAAGTACCTGCTGGGTCACGAGCGCCTGGGCAGTGCCAGCGTTGGCGGCTTGCAGCGCGAACTGGCGGCCTTGCGCGCGCTGGCCGGACGTGAACTGAAAAACGGCCGTCCCTTGATCGAAGACCCGCGTTTCCGCGACCGCCTCTCCCACATCGAGATCGACCTCGCGGCCCAGGAACTGATGGGTATGCGTTTTCTGGACAAGATGCGCAAGACCGGCCAGCCGCCAGGTGCGGACGTGTCGATGCTCAAGCTGCGCGGCAGCGAGATTCAGCAGGCGATCACAGAGCTGATGATGCAGGCGGTCGGCCCGAACGCACAACCTTTTGTGGCGATCGAAGGCGGTGCGGTTGATCCCTTGCAATCACGCCTCTCGCCGCGCTACTTCAACTACCGCAAGGCCAGCATCTACGCCGGCTCCAACGAAATCCAGCGCAACATCATTGCCAAGATGACGCTCGGGCTTTAACAAGGAAAACGACATGGATTTCGAATACAACGAAGAACAGCAGTTGCTTGCCGACTCGGTGAGCAAGTACCTCGCCAAGGCGTACGACTTTGAGTCGCGCAAGCAGGCGATCAACTCCAGCGCTGGCTTCAGCGAAGCGGCCTGGTCGACCTTTGCCGAAATGGGTCTGACGGCCATTCCCTTCGCGCAGGCCGACGGTGGCTTCGGCGGCGGCGCCGTTGACATGATGGCGGCGATGGAAGCCTTTGGCGAGGCGCTGGTGATCGAGCCGCTGCTCGATCACATCGCGCTGGCCACTCGCCTGGTCGCCCACGCGGGCTCCGAGGCGCAACGCGCAGCGGTTCTGCCGGCCCTGATCGACGGTAGCCGCAAGGCGACCTTCGCCTATCTGGAGCGCGGCCAACGTTACGCGCTGGACCCGACGACGACCAGCGCCACCCGCAGTGGTGCGCAATGGAAGCTCGACGGCGAAAAAATGGTGGTGATCGGCGCGCCGCTGGCCGATGTACTGGTCGTCTCCGCCCGCACCGGTGGGGGTGCGAGTCTGTTTCTGGTCGATCGCACGGCGCCGGGCGTCAGCGTCAGCGCTTATCGCACGGTCGACGGTCAACGCGCCGGTGACGTAACGTTGACCGGCGTCATGGTCGGCGCCGACGCCTTGCTCGGTGGCGAGGGCAGCGCACTTCCCTGGATTGAAGAGGCGGTGGATTTCGCGACCGCGCTGCTGTGCGCGGAGGCCGTTGGCGCGATGAAATCGGCCACTGATGCAACGCTCGACTACCTCAAGACGCGCAAGCAGTTTGGCGCGCCGATCGGCGCCTTCCAGGCCCTGCAGCACCGCATGGTGGACATGTACATTGCCGGCGAACAAGCACGCTCCATGGCGATACTGGCCGCCTGCCGCGTGGATGCCGCCGCCAGCTCCCTAGAGCCGGCCGCCGCTGCCACACGCAAGGCCGCGATCTCGTCGGCCAAGGTCAGCATCGCTGACGCGGCGCGCCTGATCAGCCAGGAATCGGTGCAGTTGCACGGTGGCATGGGCATGACCGAGGAGATGAAGGTGTCGCACACCTTCCGTCGCCTCACGGTGCTCACGCAACGTTTTGGCGACGCCGACCACCATCTGGAGCGCTACGCTGCGCTGACCTGAGAGGCGGCGGCGTGCATGGGACAGAACCCTCCTGCTCAGAATTGACAGGAGGTCACTGCC